>JAEYAU010000295.1 GCA_023404705.1 Pseudomonadota bacterium | reverse complement strand
CTATTAGTCGCGGGATTCTTCGCCGCCCTCGGCGCCGGCCGGCTGACCCTCACCGCGCGGTCCGCGGTGACGCCGGCGACGACGGTGCAAGGGGAAGCGGTCAGGCTGGCCATCGAAGCCGTTGGCGCCGTTGCTCTGATGCGGCTGCGCCTGGGCGCCGCCCGTGATGAAGGCGGGTAGGCCGCCCGCCTCGGCGGCTTCGGGCGCCGGCTGACGCGCCTCGTGGTTTTCGCGCCGCTCACGACCTTCGCGGCCTTCACGAGCCTCGCGGCCCTCGCGGCCACCCTCGCGACCCTCACGGCCCTGATAGGGCTGTCCCTCGCGGGACTGGAAGGGCTGCGCGTCGCGCGGCAGATAGGGCTGCGGTTCGCGGGTGCCGAAGGGCTCCTGGCCGGTGGTGATCGGCGCGCCGTCGTCGTCGCCGTCCTCGTAGCTGTCGTCGGCGCCCCGCGCCTCGCCGCCCTCGGGACGGTAGAAGGGCTGCGTCTGCCGGAACTGCTCCTGCGCGGTGGCGATCAGGCGGAAATAATGCTCGGCATGCTGATAGTAGTTTTCCGCCGCCACGGGATCGCCGGAGGACTGCGCATCGCGCGCGAGCTGCAGATATTTCTCCGCGATGTGATTGGCCGTGCCGCGGATCTTCACGTCCGGTCCGTTGGATTCGTAGACCCGCGTGAGCGGATTGTGGCTCTTGCGGTTGCGCCCGCGCATACGCTTGTTCTGACCGTTTCTCATGGCTCGTTTATTCACCAACTCCCGATGTGCGACGGACCTGATCCGTCGATTTTCTGCGTCACTTCAAATCTGCCCGGCGAACCGACCGGGTCCTGCAAATTCAAGCAAACATCCGCTCGCCCGCATCGTTAACGGATGCGCGACCCGAAGGAGCGTTGGCGTTCAAACGCTCCGATGTCTGTCTCGATGACCTGAGCACCCTTTCCATCGCGGTCCTTGCCGCGATGCTGCTCACCCCACATCCTGCACGTCGCAAGCCCTATCGCGCGACGCGAGCCCAACCGGTGAAGCTGCTAACCCGAGCTGGCGAACCCTTATCTGTCGAACCAGAAGATCCCTGCTAACCAGCTATCCTGGTCTTCCCCCGCGTCGCGCCTCACGGAGCCTAGCTCCGGGCCTCTCTGGCGACGCTTTGGCCACTCAATCGGGGCCGATTCCGTACCCGGAACCTAGTCGGTCTCAGGCAATATTCCAAGTGCTTTTTTGCTCTCGGAGTGGTCCGGGATCCTCCTTATATGGGATGTCCGGCCGCGATTGCACGGGGGATTCCCGCAAGATCTGGAACGGGTTCCAAAACCTCCAGATCGGCCTCCCGCAACAGGTTTCCGACGGCCTCCGCCTGACCGGCACCGAGCTCCAAAACCAGCGTTCCGAAGGGCGCCAGAAGACGCTTCGCGTCGGCCGCGATCGCGCGATAGGCATCGAGACCATCGGCACCGCCATCGAGCGCGAGCGCTGGATCATGCTCGCGCACCTCGGGCGCCAGAGACGCAATATCAGGACGCGCGACGTAAGGTGGATTCGACACGACGAGGTCGAAGCCGCCCGCAAGCGCGGCACCGAAATCGCAAGCGACGAAAGCCGCGCGCTTCTCGAGGTCGTGTGCTTCCGCGTTGGCACGCGCGACTTGCAGTGCCGGCATGCTCACGTCCGTCGCGACCCCGAACGCGTCCGGCCATTCACTCAGCAGCGCGAGCAGCAGCGCGCCGGTGCCGGTGCCAAGATCGAGAATGCGCCGCGGCCGCGAGCCTCGCACGCGCGCCTGCGCGAGCGCGCACTCCACGATGGTCTCGGTGTCAGGGCGCGGCACGAGCACGTCGGGCGTCACCGTGAGGCGAAGGCCCCAGAACTCCTTGTGGCCGACGATGCGGGCGACCGGCTCGTGCGCGAGGCGGCGCACCGCGAGCGGCGCGATGCTCTGGCTCTCGGCGTTGGAGAGCGGCCGCTCGGCGCCGGCCATCAGCGCCGCATGATCGAGGCCGAGGGCATGGCCGACGAGCAGGCGCGCATCGAGATCCGGCGTATCGAGCCCGGCCGAGCGGAACGCTTGCGCGACGGCGCGACGCGCGGCCGCAATCGTGAGGCCCGCCTGCAGTGCGAAGTTTTCGCGCGTAGCGTCGGCGGTCACGCCGCCGGCTCCTCGGCCGCGAGCAGCGAGGCCTGATGCTCGGCCACGAGCGCATCGATGATCTCGTGCAGCGCCTCGCCTTCCATTACCTGCGGCAGCTTGTAGAGCGTGAGGTTGATGCGGTGATCGGTGACGCGCGCCTGCGGGAAGTTGTAGGTGCGGATGCGCTCCGAGCGGTCGCCGGAGCCGATCTGGCCGCGCCGTTCGGCGGCTCGCGCGCTGTCGATGCGCGTGCGCTCGGCGTCATAGAGTTTGGCGCGCAGCAGCGCCATGGCCTTGGCTCGGTTGCGGTGCTGGGAACGATCCTCCTGCACGGCGACGACGATGCCGCTCGGGATGTGCGTGATGCGGATCGCGGACTCGGTCTTGTTGACGTGCTGGCCGCCCGCGCCGCCAGCGCGCATGGTGTCGATGCGCAGATCCACATCGTTGATCGCGACGTCGACTTCCTCGGCCTCCGGGAGCACCGCGACCGTGGCGGCGGATGTGTGGATGCGGCCCGAGGCTTCGGTGTCCGGGACGCGCTGTACGCGGTGCACGCCGGACTCGAATTTGAGCTTGGCGAAGGCGCCGCGGCCGCGCACCTCGGCGACGATTTCCTTGTAGCCGCCCATGGTGCCTTCGCTCGCCGAGACCACCTCGACCTTCCAGCCCTGCTTGGCCGCGAAGCGCTCGTACATGCGGAACAGGTCGCCCGCGAACAGCGCAGCCTCGTCGCCGCCGGTGCCGGCGCGGATCTCGAGCAGCACGTTGCGCTCGTCCATGGCGTCCTTCGGCAGCAGCGCGACGCGGATCTCCTGCTGCAGGGCCTCGCGCCGTTCCTCGAGCGAGGGCTTCTCGGCCTGCGCGAGCGCGCGCATCTCGGGATCGGTGCCCGAATCCGAGAGCAGAGCTTCGACATCCTTGAGCTCGCTCATCACGGCGCGCCAGGCCTTCACCTTCTCGACGATCGGGCTGAGGTCGGAGAACTCGCGCGAAAGCTTCACGTAGTTGTCGGGGTCGTGGCCGGCCGCAAGCTGCGCCTCGAGCTCCGCATGGCGGGCCACCAGAGTGTCGAGCTTCGCTTGCGAGAACATCATGTCGATTATCTAGGGATGGAACGTTGCGTTGTCACGACTCAGCGCGAAAGCCGCGCTACAGCTGCACGCCTTCGCTGACCGCGAAAGCCTCCAGCTTGTCGCGTAGCGCGCCGACGCCGTCGGTGCGCGTGAGCAGGGGCGCGACCATGGCTTCGGCCTTGGCGACGTCGAGATCGAGCACGACAGCCTTCACGGGGCCGATCGCGGACGCCGAGAGGGAGAGCGAGCGGTAACCAATCGCCGCGAGCGCCAGCGCGCCGAGCGGCCGCGAGGCCAGCTCGCCGCAGAGCGTCACGGGCTTGCCGTGCTCGCGCGCCTTGTCGGCGATCGCCTTGAAGGCGCGCATCGCGGGCGGCGAGATCGGGTCGAAGCGGTCGGACACGCGCGTATTGCTGCGGTCGATCGCGAACAGGAACTGCATCAGGTCGTTGGAGCCGACCGAAAGGAAGTCGACGCGCGTCAGCAGCTCGTCGAGCTGATAGAGCAGCGAGGGCACCTCGACCATGGCGCCGATATGCACGCGGTCGGGCAGCGAATGCCCGTGACGGCGCAGATGGGTGAGCTCGCGCTCGACCATCGCCTTGGCACGATCGAACTCGTCGACGGCGGCGATCATCGGGAACATGAGGCGCAGCTCGCGGCCGCCCGCCGCCTTGAGCAGCGCGCGCACCTGGCTGCGCAGCAGGCCGGGGCGGTCGAGGCCGAGGCGGATGGCGCGCCAGCCCAGCGCCGGGTTCTCCTCCTCGACGGCGCGCATATAGGGCAGCACCTTGTCGCCGCCGATATCGAGGGTGCGGAAGGTCACGGGGCGATCGCCGGCGGCATCGAGGACCGCGCGATAGAGGCTGAGCTGCTCGCCGGTGCGCGGGAAGGCATCCGCGACCATGAACTGCAGCTCGGTGCGGAAGAGGCCGATGCCGGCCGCGCCAGTCTCGGCGATGTGCGGCAGGTCGATCATCAGCCCGGCATTGAGCATCAGGGTGATCGCCTGCCCATCGCGGCTGATGCTCGGCTTGTCGCGCAGCGCCATGTACTGCGCGCGGCGCTTGGCGCGGAAACGTACGCGCTCCGCATAGGCAGCCTCGACGTCGGCGGTCGGGCGCACGTGAACGTGACCCGAGGTGCCGTCGACGATGATGGGGTCGCCGGGATCCACCATGCCGGTCGCGTTGGCGATCTGACCCACGGCCGCGATGCCGAGCGCGCGCGCGACGATCGACACATGCGAGGTCGGTCCGCCTTCCTCCAGCAGCAGTCCGCGCAGATGGCTGCGGTCGTAGTCGAGCAGGGCGGCCGGCCCCATGGAGCGCGCGACCAGGATGGCGTTCTCGGGCAGTTCCTCGCGCGTCGGCGCGTGGTCCTTGCCCATGAGCTGGCGCATCAGGCGCGCCGCGAGATCGTCGAGATCGTGCAAGCGCTCGCGCAAGTAGGGATCGGTCTGGCGCTGCATGCGGGCGCGGGTGTCCGACTGCACGCGCTCCACGGCAGCCTCGGCCGTGAGGCCCGTCATCACGGCCTCGCGCAGCTTGTGCACCCAGCCGCGGTCATAGGCGAACATGCGATAGGCCTCGAGCACCTCGCGGTGCTCGCCGTCATCCGCCACGTCGCGATGCTCGAGCATCAGATCGAGGTCCGCGCGCAGCGTGTCGATGGCGGCGTCGAGGCGCTTCACCTCGCGGCTGACATCATCCGCGATGAAGTTGGTGACCACGACGCGGGGCTCGTGGAGCACGACGTGGCCGAGGCCGATGCCGTCCGAGATCGCGAGGCCCGTGAGCTGCAGCGAGCGGCGCGCCGCCGGCTCGAGGCCGGGCTTGGCGAGCGCCGAGAGCTCGCCCGAGGCGACCATCTCGGCCAGCACCATGCCGGTGGTCTGCAGCGCCTCGACCTCTTCCTCCGAGTAGGTGCGCCGCGCGCGGTTCTGCACCACCAGCACGCCGAGCGTGATACCGGCGCGCAGGATCGGGACACCCAGGAACGAGTGGTAGATTTCTTCACCGGTCTCGGGCCGGAACGAGAAGTCCGGATGCGCCTGCGCCTCGGAGAGGTTCACGGCATTCGCCTCGCGGGCGACGAGGCCGACCAGGCCTTCATCGGCGCGCAGCACCGTCTGGTGCACGGCGTTCCGGTTCAGGCCTTCGGTGGCATAGAGCTCGAGGGTGCCGTCGACGCGCAGGACATAGAAAGAGCAGACCTCCGCGACCATGTTCGCGGCGATCAGCACGACGATCTTGTCGAGGCGTTCCTGCGCGCTGACCGGCTCCGCCATGACCTCGCGGAGGCGGCGCAACAGCACGCGCGGACCGCCAAGCGCGCCACGCATGGCCAGAAGTCCCTAAAATGCCGCCGGTCGGCTGCGGGGCCCCGTGAGCCCCCGGACATGGAGTAAGCCGCGGGACTCCGCAGCTCTTTCGTGGCCGTATAGCCGTTGCGGCGTGCGCACCGCAAGCCGTAGCAGATGTCATGCCATTTGCTCGTAAAGGCCTGTCACAGCAGCACGAATTGGGCCGTCTTTCGCGGTGCAGCGCAACACGCTCTGGTGCGCTGCACGCGGAACCGGCAACCGCAGCCTAGGAATCGGGCGCGCACGCTGAACGACTCGAAAACGGGTCGAGATTTACCACGCGTAGCTGGCCGAGATCCGCCCGCATGCGGCGCGAAACGCGTCGCTCTCCAGGATGCGCCTATAGGTGTCGCGCACCGTTGCGCCGGCGCCCGGAGCGTAGTGCGCAAGCTGGTCGTCGGTCGGGGCGATGCCGAACACCCGGGTGAGGGCGGTGGTGATGTCGGCCTGCGTGGCCGGGCGGTCGAGATCGGCGCGAGGCAGATCGGCCGTGAGCAGGTCCAGCAGCAGCGCGGGATCGAGCAGCGGCAGGCGCGTCATGGCGGCGCCCGCGATGTGCTTCGCCAGCGCGTGATCCGGATGCGCGGCATCGCTCGCAGCTCCTTGGTAATTGCCGATCTGCGGCACGTCCGTGAGCCACTTCGGCGCGGTTGCGAAATAGCCTGCGAGCGCGCGCGCCTCGTCAGCGACGTAGAAGCGGTTGAGATCGTCGTGCCAGACGAAGGCATAGCCATTCTGCGTGAGCAGCGGCTCCCAGGCTTCCCAGGACTGGGACAGGTCGAGCGGAACGATTGCCTCGATCACGATGATGCGGGGGCGAAAGCGCTGGAAATCGGCGCCACGCAGCACGTCGCCCTCGGCGCCTTCCACGTCGATCTTGAGGAAGTCGATGCGCGTCGGCGCGGCCCCTTCGCACAGCGCGGTCAAGGTCGTGACCGGCAGGCGGACGGGCTCGGGCGAACGCCCGACCTCCCTCTCGGCGGCGCGGGCCTGACTCTCCACCATGGTCGAGAGGCCGTGGAATTCGCTGAACATGTACAGCGTGGCTTCGCCCGCTGCGGCGCCCACCAGCATCTGCCGATTGAGGTCGCGCGGGCGCACCGCGCGGTTGAGGCGTGCGAGCCGCGGGTTCGGCTCGACCGTGATGCCGCGCCAGCCCCTCAGATAGAACGCGAAGGAGACGTTGTCGTAGACCGGATGCCCAGCGCCGACGTCGATATAGAAGCCCTCCGCCTGCTCGCCGAAGCAGCGCAGCAGGTGGATATCCTCGAACCGCTGGGCGTAGGAGAGGAGGGACATGGCGCGATGATGCGGCATAGACGCAGGAGCGAGCAAGCGCCGCCGATAGCTTGCCGACAGCGCAATCCTCCCGACCGTCACCCTGAGGTGCTCGTGCGCAGCACGAGCCTCGAAGGGCACCGATATCGCGCTTGCGCGATATCGGCATCGTTTGATGGCTAGGTCGGCAACAGCCGACCTAGCTGGCCCGGGCCTCTCCACATCCTTGCTGATGCGCCTCGGCCGTGCATCCTTCGAGGCTCGGCTGCTTCGCAGCCTCGCACCTCAGGATGACGGAATTAGCGTTGTGCTCGGCTGCTACTTGTCCAACCCGTAGAGCGAGTGCAGCGTGCGGACCGCAAGCTCGGTGTAAGCCGCGTCGATCAGCAGCGAGAACTTGATCTCGGAGGTCGTGATGGCGCGGATGTTGACGCCGCGTGCGGCGAGCGCCTTGAAGGCTTCGGCCGCGACGCCCGCATGACTGCGCATGCCGATGCCGATCACCGAGACCTTGGCGATGTCGCTGGCGCCGTCGAGGCGCTCGTAGCCGATCGCAGACTTCGAGGAAGTGATCACGTTGGTCGCCCGCTCGTAGTCGGCAGCCGGGACCGTAAAGGTGATGTCCGTGGTGGCGCCGTCGCCCGACACGTTCTGCACGATCATGTCGACATTGATGTTGTTCTCGGCGAGCGGGCCGAAGATGGCGGCGGCGACGCCGGGCTTGTCCTGCACGCGGCGGATGGAGATCTGGGCCTCGTCCTTGGAGAAGGCGATCCCGGTGACGACCTGCTGTTCCACGATCTCTTCCTCGTTGCAGATGAGAGTGCCGGGCGGCGTCCCGTGCGGGTCGATGTCCTCGGGCTTGTCGAAGCTCGAGCGCACGAAGATGCGCACGTTGTGGACCATGCCGA
The DNA here is from genome assembly GCA_023404705.1 of Pseudomonadota bacterium. Classification (GTDB taxonomy): domain Bacteria; phylum Pseudomonadota; class Alphaproteobacteria; order Rhizobiales; family Xanthobacteraceae; genus FEB-22. The sequence continues at coordinate 20,608 of JAEYAU010000295.1, read as the reverse complement.
GCTCAACCGAGCGGACTTGCATCACCTTCGCGCCGAGCGACGCGAGCTCGAGCATCTCCTCGAAAGCGATCTTGTCCATGCGCTTGGCGCGCGGCACCACGCGCGGATCGGTCGTATAGACGCCGTCGACGTCGGTGTAGATGTCGCAGCGGTCGGCCTTGATGGCGGCTGCGATCGCGACCGCCGAGGTGTCGGAGCCGCCGCGGCCGAGCGTGGTGAGGCGGCCCGTTTCCTTGACCATGCCCTGGAAGCCCGCGATGACCGCGACCTCCTTGCGCTCCTCGAAGCGGCGGATCAGCTCGTCCCCGTTGATGTCGAGGATGCGCGCCGCGCCATGGGCATTCGAGGTGTAGATCGGGATCTGCCAGCCCTGCCAGGAGCGCGCCGTCACGCCCATGGTCTGCAGCGCGATGGCGAGCAGGCCCGAGGTGACCTGTTCGCCCGAGGCGACCACGGCGTCATACTCGCGCGCGTCATGCAGGGGTGAGGTCTCGCGGCACCAGGCGACCAGCTCGTTGGTCTTCCCCGACATGGCGGAGACCACCACGGCCACGTCGTGCCCGGCATCGACCTCGCGCTTCACATGGCGCGCGACGTTGCGGATACGCTCGATATCGGCGACCGACGTTCCGCCGAACTTCATGACGAGGCGAGCCATGGGGACTTCAGACGATCCTGGAATGAGCGAGGCGCGGGCGCCAAAAGGCGCGTATACATAACGGCGCGGTCAGGGGGCCGCAACCGCAGAACCGCTTGTTTCGGCGCCTTTTTCAGCCGAAACCGATGCCCAGGAGTGCTCTTGATGGCGACGCAGCCGCATCCATCCACGGTCGATGAGGGAGAGGTTGCACGCTTTTCGGCCCTCGCCGCCGAATGGTGGAATCCGAACGGCAAGATGGCGGTGCTGCATCGGTTCAATCCGGTCCGGCTCGCCTTCATCCGTGATGCGGCCTGCCGCCGGTTCGATCGCGATGCCCGGCAGCTCGGCTGCCTCGAGGGGCTGCGCATCCTCGACATCGGCTGCGGCGGCGGTCTCCTGTGCGAGCCGCTGGCGCGCCTCGGCGCCAGCGTGATGGGCGCGGATCCTTCGGAGCAGAACATCGAGATCGCCCGGCTGCACGCGCGCGAGTCGGGGCTGGCGATCGACTATCGCGCGACCACCGCGGAGGCGCTGGCGGATCAGGGGGAGCGCTTCGACGTGGTGCTCGCCATGGAGGTGGTCGAGCACGTCACGGACGTGGATCTGTTCGTGAACCGCTGCGCCGAGATGGTGAAGGACGGCGGGCTGATGGTGGCGGCCACCATCAATCGCACGCTCAAGAGCTTCGCCCTCGCGATCGTGGGCGCCGAATATGTGCTGCGCTGGCTGCCGCGCGGCACGCATCAGTGGGACCGCTTCGTCACGCCGCAGGAGCTCGAGACCGCGATGGAAGGCACGGGGCTGCGGGTCACGGACGAGCGCGGCGTGATCTACAATCTGTTCGCCGACCGCTGGGAGCTCTCGAACGATACCGACGTCAATTACATGGTGGTGGCCGAGAAGCCGGCGTGAACGGCCACGCATCCTTCCGGAATGCTTCACATGCATTCCGCCCCATAGCGGCAGCGCGCACACACCGCTAATGTGCGCCCCGCAAGGGGGCGGGGGAATGCTCGATTCAAGCTGGCTCTGGGCCTTGTTCACGCTGCTGGCGGCGGCGGCGCAGACGGTGCGCAACGCGATGCAGCGGGAGCTGACGGCGAGCCTCGGCACGGTGGGCGCGACCCATGTGCGCTTCCTGTTCGGCTTTCCCTTCGCGCTCGTCTTCCTCGCGGGAATCTTATTCGTGTCCGGCGCCGCGCTGCCGCGACCGGGCCTCGCCTTCGTGCCCTGGGTGATCGACGGCGCGCTGGCGCAGATCGCGGCGACCGCGCTGATGCTCGCCGCCATGGGCGAGCGCTCCTTCGTGGTGACGATCGCCTATATCAAGACCGAGCCCGTGCAAGTGGCGCTGTTCGGGCTGATCTTCCTCGGCGACGCGGTGACGCTGCCGATGATGATCGCGATCCTGATCGCGACCGCGGGCGTCGTGGTGATGTCGCTCAAGGGCGGCGCGACGGGCGGGCTGAAGCCGACGTTGCTCGGGCTTGCGGCGGGCGGCATGTTCGCGCTCTCGGCGATCGGCTATCGCGGCGCAATCCTCAGCCTCGGCGAGAACGACTTCGTCATGCGCGCGACCTTCACGCTCGCGGTCGGGCTGGTGCTGCAGGCCGCGATCCTGACACTCTATCTCGCGGTGCGCGACCGCGCCGTGCTCGGCGCTATCATGCGGGCTTGGCGGCCCTCGCTGTTCGCAGGCTTCATGGGCGCGACCGCGTCGCAGTTCTGGTTTCTCGCCTTCGCGCTCGCGACCGCCGCCAGCGTGCGCACGCTGGCGCTGGTCGAGGTGCTGTTTGCTCAGGCGATCTCGGCCTTCGTCTTCGGTCAGAAGACGAGTGCGCGAGAAATGGTCGGGATCGTGATGATCGTCGCGGGCGTCGCGTTGCTGATCTGGGCGCACGGATAGCGCCAGCGCGCCGCTAGTTGCGGTCGTCTGGCAATACCGGCAGAGGATGGAATTCGATGCCCTCTTCGGCGAGGGATTTCGCATCCTCGGGCGAGGCTTCGCCGTAGATCGAGCGGTGCTCGATCTCGCCGTAATGCATCTTGCGTGCCTCTTCGGGAAACTTGCGGCCGACATTCTCGGCATTCGCCGTCAGATGATCGCGCAGCTCCTTGAGCTTGGTGCGCAGCTCGCGCTCCTGCGGCGACATCATGGCGACGGGCGTGCTGGTCTCGGCCGGGACAGGCGCGGGCGCTTCGTTGGTGACCGGCTCGGGCGCGCTCTTCGACTTGCGGGTCCGCTTCACCTGCGGCGCCATGATGGCCTTCTCGACCTGCTCGGAGCCGCAGAGCGGGCAGGTGACGAGCCCGCGCTTCGCCTGCTTCTCGTAAGCAGCCGAATTCTGGAACCAGCTCTCGAAGCCGTGTCCCTTCTCGCAGACCAGGGAATAGCGGATCACACCAAAACCTCTCGCGCGCCAGGACCGTATCCCGCGGCGGATCAGGAACTACGCGAGCGGGGCACGAGATGCAAATGGGTGGGCTCGGCCATGGGTTCAAGGATCTCGAAGCGACGGCCGTGCTGCAACGAGGGGATGCGCGAGCGCGCGGCCGCGATCTCGGCCGGGTCGATCTCGGCGAAGACGACGCCGGGCTCGGTGTCGCCTTCCGCAAGGATACGGCCCCAGGGATCGACCACGAGCGAGTGGCCATAAGTGTCGCGGCCGTTCTCGTGGGTGCCGCCCTGGGCGGCCGCAAAGACGAAGCAGCCGGTCTCGATGGCGCGCGCGCGCAGCAGCACGTGCCAGTGCGCCTCGCCGGTCTGGCGCGTGAAGGCGGCCGGCACCGTGAGGAAGGAGGCGCCGGCTTCGCCGAGCGCGCGATAGAGCGAGGGGAAGCGCAGGTCGTAGCAGACCGTGAGGCCGAGCCGGCCCCAGGGCAAGTCGGCGAGCACCGCAAGCTCGCCGGGACGGAAGTTGCGCGACTCGCGATAGCTCTCGCCGTTGGCGAGATCGACGTCAAACATGTGGATCTTGTCGTAGCGCGCCGCCACCTCGCCGCGCGGGTCGATCAGGAACGAGCGGTTCGCGGCCTTGTCGGACGGAAGCTTCACGGCGAGGGAGCCGACATGCACATAGATGCCGAGCGTGCGCGCGATCTCGCGCAGGGTCGCGAGCGTCGCGTCGTTCTCCTCCGGCACGATGGAGGCGAACAGCTTCTCGCGATTGACCTCCATGATGTTGGTCATCTCGGGCGTGAGCACGTAATCGACGCCGCCCTGCTTGGCCTGGCCGATCAGCTTCGCGGCCATGTCGAGATTGGCCTGGGGCGTGCGCCCCGAGCGCATCTGGATCATGCCGACGCGGAAGGTCGCGGACTTGCCGGTCGCTGTCGTCATGTGACCCCCTCTTTCGCCAGCAGCTCGTCGAGCTTGCCGGCATCCTCGAGCTCATAAAGATCGTCGCAGCCGCCGACATGCGTCGATCCGATGAAGACCTGCGGAAACGTGTTGCGCCCGTTCGCGCGCTGCACCATCTCGGCCCGCAGCTCGCGGTTGCCGGTGGCGTTGATCTCGGTGAACGCAATCTTCTTGCGCTCGAGAAGATCCTTGGCGGCCTCCGAGTAGCCGCAGAAGTCCCGCGTATAGATCACGACTTCAGCCATGGTATTCCCGATGGGCTCATGCCCTCCCGGCGCTGACCCTTCCGGCACTATAGAGAGCCGCGGGCCGGATCGACAACCCGGGCGAAGACGAGGACGTCGACGTCAGACGCGCCGGCACGCAGCAAGACGCGCGCGCAGGCATCGAGGGTCGCGCCCGATGTCAGCACATCATCGACGAGCAGCACGCGGCGGCCAACGACCTCGGCCCTTGCGGCAGGCGGAACACGGAACGCGCCCTGCACGTTTCGGGCGCGCTCGGATGCCGTCAGCCCGACTTGCTGACGCGTCGCCTTCACGCGCTTGAGCGCGCCCGTCACCACCGACACACCACTTGCCGCGCCGACGATCTTGGCGAGCAGCGCGGACTGGTTGAAGCGGCGCGCCCACAAGCGGCGCCAGTGCAGCGGCACCGGGATCAGCGCATCGGCCTCCGCGGTGAGCTCGCGGCCGGCCGCGGCCATCCAGCGCCCGAGCGTCGGACCGAGGTCGAGCCGGTCGCCATACTTGAAGGCATGCACCAGCGTGCGCGCCACCTCGTCATAGCGCACCGCGGCGCGCGCGCGGCGATAGGCCGGTGGGTCCGCGATCGCCTGCATCGAGAGAATGCCCGGGCCCGGATCGTAGACGAAGGGGATGCCGAGGCGCTCGCAGTAGGGCCGCGTGATGAAGGAGAGCTTGGACCAGCAGGCCGGACAGAGCCCGTCGCTGCCGACGAGTTCGCGGCACGAGAGGCAGAGCGGCGGCAGCGCCGCATCGCGCGAGAAGCGAATGATGGCGCGCAATGGAGCGGTGAGCCGCGCCAGCGGAGCCTGTCGGGTCGCCTCGCCTGCGGCCGCATGCTGCATGAGAGAACGCTAACCGCTCGCCGCCCCGCGCTCAACCGTCCTTTGACGGCGTGAGCGGGCCGCGCCATAAGCCCGGCATGTCGTCGCCGCCCCTCGTGTTCGATCGTGCGCTGCTCGCGGCGCGCCGCCGGCGTGCGCGCGCGCTCGGGCCGGCCACGTTCCTGATCGATAGAGTCGCCGAGGATCTCGCCGAGCGGCTCTCGACGGTATTGCGAACGTTTCCCGTCGCGGTCGATCTCGGCACGCCAACGGATGCGGTGCGGCGTGCCCTTGCCGGGCAGGACTCGATTGGCCGCATCTTCGCGGCAGCGCGCGATGGAGCCGCCGATGTCGTGATCGACGAGGAGGCTCTGCCCTTCCGCGACGGCGCGCTCGATCTCGTGGTCTCGGCGCTCGCCCTGCACACCGTCAATGATCTGCCCGGCACGCTGATCCAGATCCGCCGCGCGCTGAAGGGCGACGGACTGTTCCTCGCCGCCATGATGGGGGGCGAGACGCTGACCGAGCTGCGCCAGGCTTTCGCGCTCGCCGAGTCCGAGATCGACGGCGGCGTCTCGCCGCGAGTCGCGCCTTTCGTCGACGTGCGCGAGACGGGTGCGCTGCTGCAGCGCGCGGGCTTCGCGCTGCCGGTGACCGACATGGAGCGGATCACGGTGCGTTATGCGTCGCCGCTCGCTCTCATGCAGGACCTGCGGCGCATGGGCGCGACCAACATGCTGGTGGAGCGCCGGCGCACGCCGCTCAAGCGGGCGACATTGATGCGCATGCTGGAGGATTACGCCGCGCGTTTCGCGGATGCGGACAGTCGCATCCGGGCGACCTTCGATGTCGTGTGGCTCTCGGGCTGGGCGCCGCATGAAAGCCAGCAGCAGCCCCTCAAGCCGGGCTCGGCGCGCATGCGCCTCGCAGATGCGTTGGGGACGAAGGAAATGCCGACGGGGGAGAAGCCGAGCTGAGCTGCACCCGGCTCAGATGCTGTTCATGATGATCGCGAGCTTGTCGTAGAAGTTCGTCTTGACCTCGGTGCCGAGGCTGTAGACCGCGCTCGCGACCGTGGCGCCGATCCCGGCCGCGATCATCGCGTATTCGATGGCGGTGGCGCCGGATTCGTCGGCGAGGAGGCGTTTGAAGCAGCGTTGCGCGAATCGGGTCATGACCACTCCTCGGGTCCGCGCCGGAAAGTCTAGAGAAGCGTCGCCAGATGCGCCACCAGCGGTTCGTCGGCGGGCGGCATCGGATAGTCCCTGAGCCGGTTGACCCGGACCCAGGTGAGCCGCTGTCCCTCCAGCGCCGTCACGGTCCCCTCCCAGCGCCGGCAAATGTAGAGCGGCATCAGGAGATGGAAGTCCGGATAGGCATGGCTCGCGAAAGTGAGCGGGGCGAGACACGGCTCGTTAACGACGATTCCCAATTCCTCCCGGAGCTCGCGGATCAGCGTCTCTTCGGGGCGTTCGCCTGTCTCGATCTTGCCGCCGGGAAACTCCCAGAGGCCCGCCATCGGCTTGCCTTCCGGTCGCTGTGCCAGAAGCACGCGGCCATCGGCATCGATGAGGGCACAAGCCGCGACGAGAACGAGCTTCACGCTTACGACCCTTGCACATATCCTACGGGGAGGCGGGTTAATGACCCTCAAACCGGATCAGCTAAAGCCTTAGGCGAATTTGCCGATCAATTCTGCGGATCCGGCATCCGGATCACGAGCGGTAGTCGCCGTTGATCTCCACATACGCCTTGGTGAGATCGCAAGTGAGCACGCGGTCGCGGCTCTTGCCGAGGCCGATGTTCACGCGCAGCGAGACCTCGGGGCGCTTCATGTAGGCGGAGACCAGGGCCTCGTCATAGGCCGGATCGCGCGCGCCCTTGTGGGCAACGCGGGTGTCGCCGAACCAGATCGAGAGGCGGTCGCGATCGGCCGGCTCGCCGGCCTTGCCGACCGCCATGACGACGCGGCCCCAATTGGCGTCCTCGCCCGCGATCGCGGTCTTCACCAGCGGCGAGTTGGCGATCGAGAGTGCGATGCGGCGCGCCGATCTCTTCGACACGGCGCCTTCGACGACGATCTCGACCAGCTTGCGCGCGCCTTCGCCGTCGCGGGCGATCTGCTCGGAAAGATCGGCGAGCACGCTCTCGAGCGCTTCGCGGAATGCCCTGAGCTTCGGATCGCCGGGGCGCGTGATCTTCGGCGCGCCGCGCGCCGCGGCTGCGCCGGTCGCGAAGGCAAGCAGGGTGTCGGAGGTCGAGGTGTCGCCGTCGACCGTCACGGCGTTGAAGGTGTCGACCACGCTGCGATCGATTAGCGCCTGCAGGACGGGGGCCCCGATCGGCGCATCCGTGAAGACGAAGGCCAGCATGGTCGCCATATCGGGCGCGATCATGCCGGCGCCCTTGGCGAAGCCGTTGATGGTCACATCGGTGCCGCCGAGCTTGACGTTCGCCGTGGCCACCTTGGGAAACGTATCCGTGGTCATGATCGCCTTGGCGGCGTCCTGCCAGCGATCTGCCGCGGCGTCGGTGACCAGGCCCTGCATCACGCCGTTGAAGCGGGTGGCGTCGAGCGGCTCGCCGATCACGCCCGTGGAGGCGAGGAAGATCTCGGCCGGCTTGCAGTCGGCGGCCTTGGCGGCGATATCGGCCGTCAGCTTGGTCGCATCACGCCCGGTCTTGCCCGTGAAGGCATTGGCATTGCCGGAGTTCACCACCAGCGCGCGGGCCTTGCCGCCCTTGAGCTTGGCGCGGCACCACTCGACCGGCGCCGAGGGGCACTTCGATCGCGTGGTCACGCCCGCGACCGTGGTGCCCTTGTCGAACAGGGCGAGCAGCACGTCGGTGCGGCCCTTGTAGCGGATGCCGGCTGCGGCGGTGGCGAGGCGCACGCCCTCGATCGGCGGGAGATCCGGGACATTGGTCGGAGCGAGCGGGGAGACGGTGGTGGCCATGGGTGTTCTGCGCGGTTGAGCGGAGCGAAGCGGCGCACAATAAACGTGAGAGCGGCCGGGACAAGCCCGGCCGCGTCACGCATCGTGAATTCTAGAGCGCTAGAACCATCCCCGCTCGTGCCCGCGAAGCGGGCGTCCAGGGACCGCACGTCTGTGCCCAGCTGCCCTGGGTCCCCGCTTTCGCGGGGACGAACGGATGTTGATTACTTCTTCTGGCCTTCCGGCGCCGGCGTGGTCGCGGGCGCATCGGGCTTCTTGTCCAGACGCTCGACTTTGCCTTCGGCGCGCAGCTTGGTGATCATCTCGCTCTGCGACTTGCGCGCCAGGTAGTTCTCGAGCTGGTCCTTCACCTGCTCGAAGGCCGGCGGCTTGCGCTCGCGCTTGTCCTCGACCTTGATGATGTGCCAGCCGAATTGCGACTTCACGGGATCCGAGAGCTGCCCCTTCTCGAGCTTGAAGGCGACTTCGGAGAACTCCGGCACCATCTGATCCTTGGTGAAGTAGCCGAGATCGCCGCCTTCCTGCTTGGCGCTCGGGTCCTTCGACTTGGCCTTGGCGGTCTCGGCGAAATCGCCGCCCTTCTTCAGATCGGCAAGGATCGCCTTCGCCTCGTCCTCGGTCTCGACCAGGATGTGGCGGGCGCGCACCTCCTGCTCGCTCTTCATCTGCTTGGTGGCCTCGTCGTAGAGCTGGCGCATGGCCGCTTCGGTCACCGACGCCTTGGCTTCGGCCTGCAGGTGCTGCTCCATGAGGGCCTTGGTGCGCTGATAGGCCATGCGGCGCTTGAACTCGGGCGTGTCGGCGATCTTCTTGCCTTCGGCAGCCTTCGAGATCAGCACCATGTCGGTATAGAAGGTCAGCAGGTAATCGCGCTTGCCCTCGGGCGTCTGGGCCTGGGGCGGCAGCTGGCCGCCGAGATCCTCCTCGACCATCGCGAGGTCGCTGGCGCGGACGTCGGTGCCGTTGATGCGGGCGATCACCGGATCGGAGTCCTGGGCGCGGGCAGCCGCGAACGGCAGAGCGAGCACCACCGCGACGGCGAGCGCTGACGCGCGCAGCCCTCCCGGAATGGCGGGCTGGGAGAACAGGCGAAGCGGCGTCATGATGCGATCCTTCAATAGGTTATCCGTGCCCACCAGGCAGAATGCCGGAAAGTGGCGGGACCCTCGCGCAATCGCCATGCCTTGGCAATGGCCGATTGCGCCGCAGGATTAACATCGGCGTGAGGCCGCAGAACGGCGGAACCATGCGAAAGAACGTGAGAGGTATCGATCCGTTCCAGCGCTGCGACGCGGCTCTTTCTCGCCCCGGAATGTGCCGTCGCGGCCGAACCTTATGCTCCCTCCATGCGACCAAAGCGCGGGGTTCCGGTCCGTTGACAAGGGTCTGACCCACTCCTATTTGTCGGCCACTTCGCCGCCGAGCGGGCCGGGCGTTGCGTGCTGCGCATGGCCCAGAAAGCGCCGCATTCCCGGCCGTACCCCAAGGCTTCGCTCAGGCGGTCAAGAGACAAGGATTTCCCAAATGCTCGGCGGACTTGCTCGCAAGCTGTTCGGTTCAGCCAATGACCGTCGGGTCAAGGGTTACCGGCCCCGAGTCGAGCAGATCAACGCGCTGGAGGCGGAGCTCGAGAAGCTCTCGGACGACGCGCTGCGCGCGCGCACCGAGGACTTCAAGCGCCAGATCGCCGAGGGCACGTCGCTCGACGACCTCCTGGTGCCGGCCTTCGCGACCGTACGCGAGGCCGCCAAGCGGACCCTCGGCCAGCGCCATTTCGACGTCCAGATGATCGGCGGCATGGTGCTGCACGAAGGCAGCATCTCCGAGATGAAGACCGGCGAAGGCAAGACGCTGGTCGCGACGCTGCCGGTCTACCTCAACGCGCTCGCCGGCAAGGGCGTGCATGTCGTCACGGTCAACGACTACCTGGCGGCCCGCGACGCCGAATGGATGGGTCAGGTCTACCGCTTCCTCGGCCTGACGGTCGGCACCATCGTGCACGGGCTCGACGACGACGAGCGCCGGCAGCAATACGCCTGCGACGTCACGTACGGCACGAATAATGAGCTCGGCTTCGACTATCTGCGCGACAACATGAAGTACCGGCTCGAGGACATGGTCCAGCGCGGCCATTCCTACGCGATCGTCGACGAGGTGGACTCGATCCTGATCGACGAGGCGCGCACGCCGCTGATCATCTCGGGTCCGCTCGAGGACCGTTCGGACTTCTACAACACGATCGACACCTTCATCCCGAAGCTCGATAAGGCCGACTACGAGGTCGACGAGAAGCAGCGCGCCGTCAGCCTCACCGAAATCGGCATGGAGAAGATGGAGCAGGCGCTGCGCGACGCGAATCTGCTCAAGGCGCCGTCGCTCTACGACATCGAGAACGTCACGGTGGTGCACCACGTCAACCAGGCCCTGCGCGCGCACAAGCTGTTCCAGCGCGACAAGGACTACATCGTGCGCAACGGCGAGGTCGTCATCATCGACGAGTTCACGGGCCGCATGATGCCGGGCCGGCGCTATTCGGAGGGGCTGCACCAGGCGCTCGAGGCCAAGGAGCATCAGCCGATCCAGCCCGAGAACCAGACGCTCGCCTCGATCACGTTCCAGAACTACTTCCGCATGTACAAGAAGCTCGCCGGCATGACCGGCACGGCCGCGACGGAAGCCGACGAGTTCATGGACATCTATGGGCTCGAGGTGGTCGAGATCCCGACCAATGTCGAGGTCGCGCGTATCGACGACGACGACGAGGTCTACCGCACGACCATCGAGAAGTACCGGGCCATCATCGCGCTAATCAAGGACTGCAAGGAGCGCGGACAGCCGGTGCTGGTCGGCACGACGTCGATCGAGAAGTCCGAGAACCTCGCCGAGATGCTGCGCAAGGAAGGCTGGGAGCAGCACGATTTCTCCGACCCGAACGCCTTCGCGGCGCTCTACACGGGCGACGAGGGCGCGACGCGCGCCAAGGTCTTCGCGGTGCTGAACGCCCGCTATCACGAGCAGGAAGCCTATATCGTCTCGCAGGCCGGCGTGCCGGGCGCGATCACGATCGCGACCAACATGGCGGGCCGCGGCACCGATATCCAGCTCGGCGGCAATGCCGACATGCGCATCCGCCAGGAGCTCGGCGATCTCGAGCCGGGCGGCGAGCGTGACCAGAAGGCCGCCGAGATCAGGACGCAGGTGGCGCGCCTGAAGGAGAAGGCGCTCAAGGCCGGCGGGCTGTTCGTACTCGGCACCGAGCGCCACGAGAGCCGGCGCATCGACAACCAGCTGCGCGGCCGCTCGGGCCGTCAGGGCGACCCGGGTCACTCCAAGTTCTTCCTGTCGCTCGAAGACGACCTGATGCGCATCTTCGGGTCGGACAAGCTCGACGGGATGTTGCAGAAGCTCGGGCTCAAGGAGGACGAGGCGATCGTCCATCCCTGGATCAACAAGGCGCTCGAGAAGGCGCAGCAGAAGGTCGAGGCGCGCAACTTCGACATCCGCAAGAACATCCTGAAATACGACGACGTGATGAACGACCAGCGCAAGGTCGTGTTCGAACGGCGCATCGAGCTGATGCGCGACGAGAACGTCGCCGACACCGTCACCGACATGCGCCACGCCGTGATCGACGGCCTGGTCGCGAAGCACGTGCCCGAGAACGCCTATCCGGAGCAGTGGGACACACCCGGACTCAAGGAGGAGCTCACGCGCGTGCTCGGCATCGAGCTGCCGGTGGACGAGTGGGCGAAGGAAGAGGGCATCGCCGACGAGGAGCTGATCTCGCGCATCGAGCGGCGCGCCGACGAGCACATGGCCGCCAAGGTCGCGCAGTGGGGCGCCGACGTGATGCGCTATGTCGAGAAGTCGATCCTGCTGCAGACCCTCGACCATCTCTGGCGCGAGCATCTGCTGATGCTCGAGCATCTGCGCCAAGTGGTCGGCCTGCGCGGCTACGGCCAGCGCGATCCGCTCAACGAGTACAAGGCCGAGTCCTTCCACGTGTTTGAAACCATGATCCAGAACCTGGAAGAGGCCGTGACGGCGCAGCTGATGCGGGTCGAGATCGTCCAGCAGCAGCCCGAGGAGCCGCAGAACCTGCCCTATATGGAAGCCCACAAGATCGATCCGACCACGGGCGAGGACGAGTTCGCCTATGCGGAGTCACCCTTCGCGTCGGCGCTCGCCGGCAATGGCGGCGAGGCCGTGGACCGCAATCCGCAGGACCCGAGCACCTGGGGCAAGGTCGGACGCAACGAGCCGTGTCCGTGCGGCTCGGGCAAGAAGTTCAAGCATTGCCACGGCCGGTTCGGGTAAGCGCCGAGGGCGCGCTTGTAGGGTGTGCACGCGCGCCCCTACGATGCGACTGCACGATGAGCCGGATCGCGCGTGCGCACGCGTTGGGCCGTTCAGCACGCGTGCGCAAAGCCGGATTTGCGCCGAGCGACATCGCGCCACCTTGGGCCGGCTTTGCACACCCTACGAAACGAAGAAAGCCCCGGTCGCCCGGGGCTTTCTTTTTGCATCAGGCCATCACGCCGGCATCAGGCCGAGTGGCGCCACTTGCCCTCGTAGGACTCGCGCACGACCGCGGAGTAGGGAGTCGGGCTGACGATCACCTTGAGCTCGGTCTGCTTGTGCCGCTCGACCGTGGTCTTCTTGGTGCCGCCGTTCTCCTCGCCCCAGACCAGCGTGAGCTCGGTGCCCGGCTTCGAGAATTCCTCCTCGACCCAGCCGAGCGAGAGCATCTTGCGCTCGTTGAAGGAGTAGCCGGAGAACATGGAGGCGCCGACCGTCTTGCCCTTGTGGGTGACGGCATCGAACGACGATGACGCGTAGTTGGAGATCGGCAGGTCGATGAACTTGTAGTTCTCACCCTCGGGCGCGAACATCGACGCGTTGATGCGATCGACGTCCTTATTATCCCAAGCGAACGTCACCTTCTTGCGGTGGTTCTTGCCTTCCATCGCCTTCAAGGCATCGGCGCCGATGAAGTCGTGGTCGAACTTCGTGAAGGTGTTGTACCCGAGCTCGTAGGGCGTCGTGTAATAGTCCTCGATGTTCTTCGAGACGAAGCTGCCGCCGAGGCCGGCATTGGCCTCGTAGCTCGTGAGCGGCAGCCACTCGCGGTAGGCCTTCAGCTTGTCGCCCGTGTAGATCGCCGGGACCGGCGAGGGGATCCAGCCGGACTCCAGGGTGTTGCTCGCGTAGGCGCGGGAGCCGACCTGGGCGATGCCGAAATCCTTGCCGGCTTCGAGGATCGCGGCGCGGATCTCGTCACCCTGCTCATAGGGACCCCAGACCTCGAGCCCGGGCGCACCCGCCATGCCGTGCCGCAAGGCGCGCACCTTGCGGCCCGCGATGGTGACGTAGCCCATGTTGAAGAACTTGATGTCCGGGAAGACACCGTTGTTCAGCTTCTTGATGACGCCTTCGGCATTCGGGCCCTGGATCTGATAGCGATAGACGGAGCGGACGACGGGTTTGCCCATGGGCCGCGAGGGGGAACGGTCGTCATACTGCGTCTCGACGTCGTAGCCGCCGGTCTTGGCGTGGAATTCGATCCAGTTCGCAGCCGGGTTGCGTCCGACATAGACCAGCTCGTTTTCGGCGAGATGGAACAGGATGCCATCGCCGATCACATGGCCATAGGGCGTCACGGGCGCGAACTGCTTCGCCTTGTCGACCGTGAAGTTCTTGAACGAGTTCGTGGCCAGGTAGGACAGCAGCTTCAGGGCGTCCTTGCCGCGCACATACAGGTTCACCATGTGGTGCGACTGGTCGAACAGCACGCAGGTCTTACGCCACGCGGCCTGCTCGTCGCGCCAGTTGGTGAATTCCGATGCCACCACCGGATACACATAGGCGCCGATCTGCGAGTTCCGCAGCATGTCCACCGGATTGCCGGCGGCTTTGAGCTTCTCTTCCAGGTTCTTGGCCATCTTGGCTGACTCCTCCGTTGTTGGTTGTCGATCGGCCGGTGCGACCGGCCACACTTTTCATTCCGTGAGTGCGTTCGTGCGTCCGACGTATCAGACCGGGGCCAGCACTCCTCGACCCGAAGTCTCATGTGTCATCGCGCCCTTGCGCTCCGCGGCCGCGATCGTGTTTTCCAGCAGCATGGTGACCGTCATGGGACCGACGCCGCCCGGAACCGGGGTGATGAGCGAGGCCTTCTGCCGCACGCCCTCGAAGTCGACATCGCCGACGAGCTTGCCGGACTCCAGCCGATTGATCCCGACGTCGATGACAATGGCGCCGGTCTTCACCATCGGCGCGACGATCAGGTTCGGGCGACCCGCCGCCACGACCAGGATATCGGCCAGGATCGTGAACTGCGCGAGGTCGCGCGTCTTGGCGTGACAGATGCAGACCGTCGCGTCCTTCTGCATCAACATCAGCGCCATCGGCTTGCCGACGATGTTGCTGGCACCGACGACGACCACGTTCTTTCCCTCGATCTCGACACCCTCGTGCTCCAGCAATTTGACGACGCCATAAGGCGTGCAGGGCGGAAACACGGTGTTGCCGACGACCAGTCCGCCGACGTTGTAGAGGTGGAAGCCGTCCACGTCCTTCTCGGACGAGATGGTCTGCAGGATCTGCGAGATCGAGAAATGCGGCGGCAGCGGCAGCTGCACCAGGATCCCATGCACGCTGCTGTCGGTATTCAACGACCTGATCAGCGCCAGCACCTCCTCGGGATCCGCGTCGGCCGCGAAGTCGTAGCGGAAGGAGCGGATGCCGACCTCATGGCACGCCCGGATTTTGTTCCGGACATAGACCTCCGAGGCCGGATTGAGGCCGACCATAATGACGGCGAGGCCAGGCTGAATGCCTCTTTGCGCAAGAGCATTCACGCGTGACTTGAGAAGGGTTCGGATCGACGCCGAAACCGCGACGCCATCGATCAGCTTGGCTACCATATCGATCTTGTCTCTGTGCTCCTCGAGCGCCGCCCGGCATGCCAATGGCATGTCCGACATCGGCGCTGCAAGACGACGTTAGTGCGACGAATGCGAATGGGCGCGAGCCCACCGCTCGTCGCGTTCCAGCACCGGCAGTGGGATGACGCGGCGGCAGCGCATGCGACGCCTAGGCCGCGGCCGCATCGGGATCCATCTGCCGAATGAAGGCCACGGTGCGCGCCAGCGAGCCGAAGGTGAAGAAGTGCACCCCGTTGACGCGCGTGTGCTGTCGCAGCGCACGGTCGGCGATCTCGCCGAGGAGCGCTTCGGGTGTTTCACCGGACACCAGAGAGCTCGCGATCGCGGGGCGCTCCTTGAATGCACGAAGCGATGGCCCGACCCCGCAGATGAGCGCGTACTTCAACAGGGCCGCGCGGCTGGTCGGACCCGCAACGCCCGCGCGGAAGCTGACATGCGGCGCCAGCCGATGAATCGAGGACGCGAGGTCGACGATCGGTTCGGCCGCGAAGCAGAACTGGCTGATGAACCCGACCCGGAACCCTGCGCTCAAGGCGAGGTCGAGCTTGTCGCGGCGGGCCGCGGCGAGACTCGCATCGGAAATGCGCGGATGCCCTTCCGGGTAGGACGGCAGGTACACGGACGTCAGACCGTGCTTGCCGAGCAGCCCGGTCTGCAGGAGCTGCAGGCCTTCGCGAAACGCGCCCGCGGGCTCATCCCGATCGCCGCCGATGACGAGCGCCCGATCGACGCCGGCCTCCTGGGTGAGCCGCTTCAGCAGGTCGTCGAGCGCCACTTCGCTCGCAATGTTGCGCGCCGCCAGGTGCGGAACCGGGATGAGTCCGGCACGGCGCAAGCGGACGGCGGCACCGATCACCTGGTCGGGCTTCACGGTCGGCAGGCTGGCAATGAAGACTTCCGTGCCTGACGGCAGGTCAGTGGCCGCCGTAACGGACTTCTCGTCGGTCGGAGTGATCTCGACCGAAAAGCTCTGCAGCAGCGCGCGGATCATGTCCTGCGCGCTGCGCGAATTCGCAGTGTGAAGCATGCTTTGCGCTCTCCCGTGCGCGATGCCCGACGCGTCCTTTGGAGACCTGACGATGCGCAGTCCGGCGCGATCGGCGTCTCCTCCGCTTTTCATTTGTTTTCATTGTGCCGGGTGGAGGGGAGGTGAGACAAATTCAAAGAATTCTAGTATTGATGAACAAAACTTCACACCGGCCGGAGCCGTGCGATGCGGGTCAATTTTCTGGGGCTTCAGGCCTTTCTGAGCGTGGCGGAGCGCGGCACGTTCCGGAAGGCGGCCGCGCATCTGAACGTCTCGCCGACCGCGGTGAGCCACCGCATGAAGAAGTTCGAGGACGAGCTGGGTTTCAAGCTGTTCGCCCGGACGACGCGCGAGCTCAGCCTCACGAAGGCGGGCCTCGATCTGCTGACCAAGGCCAAGAAGGCGGTCGGCGAGATCGAAGGCTCGCTGGACGAGATGCGTCAGCAGCAGAAGAACGTGCGGCGGCTCGCCATCGCGTGCCTGCCGGGCTTCGCCAGCAATCCTCTGCCGACAATCCTGGCGAAGTTCCGGACCCTTTATCCGGACGTGCAGATCAAGCTGCTGGAGGGCACCTCTTTCGAGATCGCCGGGATGCTGCAGAACGACGAAGCCGAACTGGGCATCAGCGTCGTCTCGACGAACCGCTGGAATCTGGAGACGGAGCCGCTCATCCCGGTGGACACGCTGGTGCTGGCGTGCCTGCGGAGCCATCCGCTGGCGGCACGCAAGAGCGTCGAATGGAAGGATCTGAAGGGACTGCCGCTCATTCGTGTCGGTCTCAACACGTCGATACGACCGATGATCGACGACGCGTTGGGGGATCTGAAGGAGGAGCTGGACTGGTGCTATGAGGTGCAGCGCGTCGAGACGGCAGTCTCTCTCGTGAGCAAGGGCTGTGCCGTGTCAGTGGTGCCGAACAGCGACGTCGTGTTCTTCGGGGGCAAGAACATCGTGAGCCGGCCGATCCGCCGCCCCACGGTCACCTGCGCGATCGGCCTGGTCTCGAAAAAAGGCGCTGCACTTTCCCCGAGCGCCGAGCGCTTCAAGACGTTCCTGCGCGAGCGCCTGGCGGCCGAGCAGAAGGGAATGAAAATCATTCACTGATCCTCGGCCTTCCCGCCGCGGCGTTCCGACCACGGAACGGGAAGGCGTGCCCAGGCGTTCGTACCCGGATCCGGTGACGCTACGGGAGCGGCCGGACCCTCCCCGGATGCCTCACATGCTGGCCCCTTCGACGCGCCCCAGACAGGCTCTGTTGCTGCTCAATCATCGGGCAGGTCCCGGCAACGCGCCGGTCGCCGAGCTCGTCGACTTGCTGACCGCGGGCGGCATTCGCGTCACGGCTCCCGAACTCACGGACCGCGCTTCGGTCTCGGCCGCGATCCGGGCGCACCGCGACGTCGACCTCGTGGTCGTGGGCGGCGGCGACGGGACCATCAATGCGGCGGCGGCCGGCATCATGGAGACCGGGCTGCCTCTCGGAATTTTGCCGCTCGGCACCGCCAATGATCTTGCGCGCACGCTGCGCCTGCCGGCGGATCCGGCGGCGGCTGCGCAAGTGATCCTCGACGGGCAGACGCGGAACATCGATCTCGGCGAGGTGAATGAGCATTTCTATTTCAACGTGGCGAGCATCGGCTTCTCGGCGCGGCTCGCGCGCCGGCTCACGCGCGATGCGAAGCAGCGCTGGGGCGTGCTCGGCTACAGCGTGGTCGGCGCGCGGCTGTTCTCGGAAGGCCGCCCGTTCACGGTTCACATCGAGCACGACGGCGCAGTGGAAACCGTGCGCACGGTCCAGGTCTCGGTTGGCAACGGCCGCTTTTATGGCGGCGGCCTGCGCGTCGATGCCACCGCGCAGCCCGACGACGGGCTGCTGCATGTCTACAGCCTGGAAGTGCCGCATGTCTGGCGCGTGCTCCCCATGCTTCCGTCGCTGCGCAAGGGGACGCACGGCCGATGGAAGGAGGTCCGCACCTTCGAGACGAAGGAGCTCACCCTGCGCACGCGGCGCCGGCACGAGGTGAACGCCGACGGCGAGCTCGTCACCACGACCCCCGCGCATTTTCGCGTCCACCCGGGCGCCGTGACAGTGTTCGTGCCGAAGGCTGCGGATTAGCCCTGTAGCACCGGCTCGTCGCGTTCTGCTGACCAGCGCCAGTCCGGCAGGCCCAGGCCGATCGCCACGCCGCCGACCCAGCGTATGGGCGGCCGCTGGCTCATCCAGTCGAGCTTGCCGGCGAGCAGCGCTTCACCCACCGGTGTAAGCCGGAGCAGATGTTGCGGCCACGATCCACGCGCGGTGGCGGGGTCGGTCGCGAATGGCGGCTCGCGGGCTTCGCTCATCTCGCGCAGGATCGCCCAGAACATCAGGTCGCCCAGGAAAGGCAGGGGCTCGGTGTCGAGCTGCGTCGTGCGGAACAGCGCGGAGATCGTCTGTGGACCGTCGCGCAGCGGGGTGAGCGCCAGGCGTTGCGTGAGGCTGAGGCCATCGGTGGTCGATGGCAGTTCCTGCAAATGGCGGATGAGTGCCGCCGCCATCAGCGGTAGCTCGGGCGTGCGGCTCGCCGCGATCGCGTGCAGTGCCATGGGTGAAGGCTCGCGCAAGGCATGCCACACCGCGGTGCCGAGGCGGAGCTGAGCTCCGGTCACAGCCATGCGGTTGTCCCACAGCATGCGCAGCGCGGTCGGCGACAGCTGGCCGAGGCCGTTGAAGCGTGTGATCACAGGGAAGCGGTCGATACAGATCAGCTCCAGGACGCGCGGCGGGCGTTGCGCGAAGGCCGCGAGCACGCGCGCGAGGATCAGCTGGTCGTAGCTGTCGTGTTCGAACCAGAGCACGACGCGCTCGTAGTCAGCGGCGCGCTCCAGCGCGGCATATTCGGCCGTGAGCCGCGCGGTCGCGTCGGCGAGGCCCACGCGATAGCTCGCCGCGATGAAGCGCGCGCGGATCGCGAGCGGGTCGCCCTCGCGCGGCACCGGGCCCTGGCAAACCGGATCGCTCACTTCGAGGAAATCGCCCGCAAAGCCCGCCTGACGCAGGCGCTCGCGGATGTCGGAGCCGCAGCGCAGATGCAGCGTGCGGCGATCGGCATCGGGCGCCGGATCATGCCCCGCGATGGCCCGGCGGGCGCGGTCGAGACTTTCCACATGCGCCTTGAGCTTCGGCCAGCTCGGCAGGCCGAGCTCGCGCGCGATCACGAGCTGCGCGTCGCTCAGCCGCGCGAGCCGCGCCGGCACCTCGGCGGGTGCGAGATCCCGCGCCTGCGGATGATGCCGCAGCACGCGCACGACGGCATCGTCGTTGCCCGCCGCGATGGCGCGGCGTAGCTCCTTGGCCCGGGTCCTCTGCTGCTCGAGATTGAGGCGACGATCGTCATCTCGAAGAATTGCATCGTCTCGAAGAATCGCATCGTCGCGCGGGATCGCATCGTCCATGGGTCACCCTCTTGGGATCGTCTGCGTCCGCGGCGACAGACCAAAAGGGTTTATGGAACGATGGATATGGCTGGTTGTGGGCGCTGCCCTTCCCGCGGACGGGGTGCGTCAACCACGCACGAGAAATTTATCGAGCCAGTGCGCGCTGGGCAAGATCGTGCCTGAACCCGGCGGCGCGTGGAGGCGACGAACCACGAAACGCCCAAAGCGGTGTTCGATTCCGGGGACAGCAATGACGGAAGGTTCGGATCTCTTCACGCGCTCGGCCGACGTGCGGCGGGAGGACTTCGAGGCTTTCATGGCCGCGATCCAGAAGCACCAGGCCCGCCGCGTCGGCCGTCAGTGGTCGCTCTACGTGGTGGCGGCCCTCGGCATCGCGACCGTCCTCGGGCTGCTCGATCCGGTCTACATGGGGGTGCTGCCGAACGAGCTCGGCCGTCAGGGCGCGCTCTATGGCTTCAAGCTCGGCGTCGCCTTCATGGTCGTGATCGGCGTCGGGCTCGTCACCTTCAACATGGCGCTGATGGGCTGGCGCTATGCCAAGCTCGATCTCAAGGTGCTCGGCGCCCACACCTACCGGTTCTCGGCGGCGGGCCTCGATGTCGAGAAGTCGCGGCAGGGCACGAGCCATATTCCGTGGCGCGCGATCTCGCGGCTGGAGACGACCGAGCGCGTGCTGGTGCTGTGGCTCGATGATTTCGTCGCCATGATGGTGCCGCGGCTCGCCTTCGCGAACGCGGCCGACGAGGCCGAAGTGCTCGCCGCGATGACGTTCTGGGCGCCGCACCTGGTGCTGCCCGCGAAGAGCTAGCGGCGCTTGGTAGGGTGTGCTTGGCGGCCCGGGAGCCAGAGTGCCCCACAGCCATTGATCGGCCGAGCGCACGCGTGCGCTCAGCGCGATCAAGTCATTGCTCAAATGAATCGTCCAGGGCGCGCTGAGCACACCCTACCGCCGGCGTCACGCGATCAGCGGAACCCGCTCCAGCGGCTGTCGAAGGAATTCGACGGCATGACGGGCTGTGCGCCGCTCATCAGGCTCGCGGCGGCCGCGGGGCGTGCCGGCGCGATCTGCGCGGTGCTCTGCTGCGGCGGGGCCGGCTGCGGTTGCGGCTGCGCGACTTGCTGCGGCTGCGCCTGAGGCTGCGAATGCTGCGGCTGCCCCGGCTTCTGCG
>JAEYAU010000288.1 GCA_023404705.1 Pseudomonadota bacterium | reverse complement strand
ATACCCCCACCCCCCGGGCCCCGGGCGCGCCGCCCCGCGGCGAGCGCGAGCCTCGAAGGATGAACGGCGGGGCGTCGCAGCGAGTTTGCTGCACCTCTCGGGCCGTCGCCCTTCGAGGCTCGGGCTGCGCCCTCGCACCTCAGGGTGACGGATCGGATGTGAGAGTGAATTGAAATAAGGATCATGGGGAGAGAACCAATGCCCGAACGGCGCGCCTTCATCCGCAACATCGCCGAGGTGCCGTGGCGGGAGTTTCCCGACCATTTTGGCGGCGCGCTGTCGAAGCCGCTGGTGATGCCCGAAACCGCGGGCTCGCAGCACATCGACTATCGCATCTCGATGTACCAGCCGATGGCCTATGTGAAGGTGCACAAGCACAAGGTCCAGGAGCAGGTCTATCACGTGCTCGAAGGCGAGGGCCTGATGGAGATCGACGGGAAGAGCCACGTGGTGCGCAAGCACGACTACATCTTCCTGCCGCCCGGCGTGGAGCATTCGATCTCGAACCAGGGGCTGGTGGATCTGGTGTTCCTGGTGGTGACGTCGCCGGTCTCTGATTCGTAGAGCGCAATAGCGAAGAGTACTGCGCCGGCTGAGTCTGGGTCGGCGCAATACGCCGCTTTGCGGCTATTACGCCCTACAGCCGCGCGGCATTCCGCCCCGCGCGTCGGCCGGACGCGAAGGCCCACGCGAGATGGTGGCCGTGGCCCTTCAGCAGCAATCCGCCCTGGCCCGTCGAGCCGGCCGCATAGAGGCCCGGGATCGGCTGATCCTGCGCGCCGAGCACGCGGTGCTCGTGATCGACCGCGAGGCCGCCCTCGGCATGGACGAAGACCGCGCGCACGGGGCCGAGCGCCACATAGGGGCCGGCGCCCAGCATGGGGCGGAAGCCGGCGGTCGCGTTGTACTCGTCGACCGTGGCACGCAACGTGTCGGCCGGCATGCCGAGCTTGCGCGCGAGCGCGCCGAGACCGTCGGCGCGGGTGAAGACGTCGGGGCGATTGCGGCGATAGTCCGTGACATAGGCGTAGGCAACGCCCGGCGCCGTGGAGATGAAGTTCGGCCAGGCCGAGAACAGTTGCGCGATGCGGTCGTCGAGCAGGATGTAGCCGACCTTGCCGGGCTGATCGGGCACCGCATAGGCGGGGCGGTTCGTCTCGTCGACGAAGCGCTTGCCCTCTCGATTCACCAGGATGGCGCCGTGCTTGAACAGGTCGGGCGAGGGCGCGAGCGCGGTGCTGACGAAGCTCATGACGAAGGGACGGAGCAGCGCACTCGGCATGTGGTCGAGCGACCAAGCCATGAAGTTCGCGAGCGGGCGCCAGGGCGGCAGCATCAGCAGCATGTTGCGCCGCTGCGGCGGCACGAAGCGCAGCTCGGGGCCGAGCGCAAGATCGCCGTTGACGATGCGCGCGCCGAGCCGGAGCGCGAGGCGCTGGCCATCACCTGTGGCGCCGGTGTTCACGCCCTCGACCTTCGCTTCCTGCGGGCCCATGTACTGGGCCTTGAACTCCGGGTCGTTGGTGAAGTCGCCGGAGGCGAGCACGACCGCGCCGGCGTGATAGCGGCGCAGGCTGCCGGCGGTCTCGCAGTCGATGCCGATCACGCGGCCGCTCTCGCTGACCAGATCGACGGCGCGCGTCTCGCAGCGGATCTCCACACCGGCGCGGCGCGCGGCGTGTTCGAGATACGTGATGAACGCGCGCGAATTCGGAAGCACATTGTGCATGCGGGGCTTCTGATGCGGCGGCTCGGGCATCGGCCCGTAGAAGCGGATGCCCTGGTCGAGCAGCCACTGGAACGTCTGGGGCATCGCATCGGCGAGCACGCGGCGCAGCGCCGGATTATCGCGATTGTCGAGCGAGCCGTTGAAGCCCGCCATGTCGCGCCAGTGATCCTCGGGCGTATCGTCGATGCCGCGGCGGCGCTGGTGCGGCGTCTGGCTGGCGGTGACGGAGCCGACGGACCAGGCGGTGGAGCCGCCGAACGCCGCGTTCTTCTCGATCAGCAGCACGCTTCGGCCGAGCTTGCGGGCCTCGATGGCGGCGGCGAGGCCCGCGCCTCCGCCACCTACGACGATCACGTCGAACCGTTCTTCGCTCGTGCTCACGGCTGCTGCGCGGCGCGGCGGCCCGCGGTGGTGCCGGCGATGCGGCCGAACACCGAACCCGCCATCAGGCCGGTGCCGCCCGGATAGTTGAAGTAGAAGAGGCCGCCCACCAGCTCACCCGCGGCATGCAGGCCCGGAATCACGTGGCCGTCCGTGTCCATCACGCGCGCCTCGGTGTCGATCTTCAGCCCGCCGAACGTGAAGGTGACGCCGCAGGTCACCGCATAGGCCTCGAACGGCGGCTCCTCGATGGTGTTCGCCCAGTTCGATTTCGGGATCGGCAGCCCGATCGTGCCGCGGCCGTCCCTGACGTTGGGATTGAACGGCACGTCCTTCTTCACGGCCGCATTGTAGGCCTTGATGGTCTCGAGTGCCCGCGTCGGGTTCACGTCGTCGAGCTTGTTGACCAGCTCCTCCAGCGTATCGGCGCGCACTTTGGTGACCCGCTTGATGCGGTACTCGTCGCGCAACAGGTGCAGCACCTTCTTGTCGAACACCTGCCAGGCGAACTGGCCGGGCTGCATCAGGATCACGCGGCCGTATTTCGCATAGGTGTAGTTGCGGAAGTCGGCGCCTTCGTCGACGAAGCGCTCGCCGTTCTGGTTCAGCATGATGCTGAACGGATAGGAGTGCTTCTGGAAATTGTCGCCGACCGAGAGATCGCCGAATTCCGGCGCGTTGCGATCCCAGCCGACCGCGTGGCAGCCGGACCAGTTGCCGGTCGGCATGGCGCCGGCGTCCAGCGCCATGCGGATGCCATCGCCGGTGTTGAAGCGCGTACCGCGGATCTTGGCGAGCTCCCAGCCGGGACCGAGATAGCGTGTGCGCATCTCGGCATTGGCCTGGAAGCCACCGGCCGCGAGCACGACGCACTTCGCCGCGATCTCGACGGTCTTGCCCTTGTGGCGCACGCGCACACCTTTCACGCCGTCATCGTCTGCGATCAGGCCGAGGGCGCGCGCCTCGTAGGCGACCGTGATGCCGTTCTTCCTGGCGGCCGTGGTGAGACCTTCGACGAGGCCCGGCCCGCCGCCCCAGGACTCGACCGTGAGCCCGCCCCAGAACTTGAACTTGCCATCCACCTTGAAGGCCTGGCGGCCATAGATCGGCGCGAAGCGGATGCCTTTGCCGCGCAGCCACTGCATGGTGGCCTTGCTGCGCGTGACCAGGAGCTCGCAGAGATCGGGGTCGGTCCGATACTCGGTGACGCGACCCATGTCGTCGAAGAACTTCTCCTCCGTGTAGGTGCCGAAATCCGTGTTGGCGATCTCCTCCGGGGTGAGATCGGGCATCAGCGCCTTCAGGTCCTCGACGCCGTCATAGACGCAGCGGAAGGCACCGGCCGTGAAGCGGCTGTTGCCGCCGGCCTCCTCCTCGGGCGCGCGCTCCAGCACCAGCACCGACACATTGTGCTCGGCTGCGGCAAGTGCCGCACAGAAGGCCGCGTTGCCGGCACCCACCACCACCACGTCACTCGAAGACGGAAGCATCGTCACCCCTGGTTCATTGCCCGCGCGTGAGCCGGAAAGCCCAACGCGATGAGTCGTTGCTGGCTCGCGATAATATCGCGGTCTGGATCCCGTGAGATCACCTCGAGCACCGGCGGTTCGCGATGGCCGACCGCGGTGAGCGCTGCCGGGATGGCGCCGAACGGCACGTCGCCCTGGCCGACCGGATCGTGGCGATAGACCTGCCGATTGGTGTCCGAGAGATGCACGATCTTGAGCCGCGGCGCGCAGCAGGCGAGCGCCGCGGGAATGTCCTCGCCGATGAAATGTGCATTGGCGGCATCGAAGCAGATGCCGATCGCGTCATCGCCGTAGCGCGTCAGCAGGTCCATCAGGCCCTGCGTCGAGCCCTCGAATGCGAACGGGACATTCTCGATCCAGAGCGCGGTGCCGGCGCGCTCCGCGAGCGGTGCGAGCCGGTCGAGCGCGGCGAAGAAGCGCGCCGCGAGGTTCTCGGCGTCATCGGGAAACAGCGGATTGTGCTTGCCCGGCACCATCACGACGCCAGGCACGCCGAGCTCGCCCGCGAGCCTCACGATGCCGTCGAGAATGCGCAGCGTGTAGTCGCGCATCTCGGGCGAGGCGGCCGCCACGTTGAGGTCGATGTTCGGCATGTTGAGGCTGACGAGGCGCAGGCCGCGCGCCTCGATCGCCCCGCGCAGTGCAGCGCGCGCAGCCGCGTTCATGTCGTTCGGCCAGGCGTGGCCCGGATGCATCATCAGCTCGAAGTCGCGGAAGCCAAGCTCCGCGAGATGGTCGAGGCATTCCTCCGCCGTATGCGACCGCATATAGGAATAGGTGTTGCAGGCGAAGGCGGTCATTGGGTCCTTGCGGGCCTTCTCGGGAGGGGCGGCCGGCAGTGTAGGGATGGCGGCCCGTGAGTCAACGCGTATCCCACAATATGAGTTTGCATTTGCCATTCTAAAATTCCGAGTGCTAGGCTTTCCGCGAAGGAGCTTGGCACTCGGTGCCCTTGGCACGCTATGAGAAGACGACCCATGCTTCGCGGAGACCGCAGCTTGCGCAGCAAGACCAAACCCAAGCCGGAGGCCAGCCGGCCCGCGCCGGCGCCCGTTCGCGTCGTCGAAGAGGTCGAGGAGGCCGAGGACCGCAAGGGCGGAGGCGTCCAGTCGATCGGCCGCGCCTTCTCGATCCTCGAGGAGATCGCGCGCAATCGCGACGGCATCTCGCTCGCGGAGCTTTCCAAGAAGGTCGGGCTGCACAACAGCACCACCTTTCATCTTGTGAAGACCATGGTGTCGCTCGGCTATATCCGGCAGTTGAAGGACTCGAAGCGCTATCGCATCGGCCGGCCTCTGTTCGCGCTCGCGGCGAGCTCGCTCGACGAGATGGAGATGGTGAGCCTGGCGACGCCGGTGCTCGAGGATCTCTCGGCCGCGACCGGCGAGAGCGGCCACTTCGCGGTGCGCATGGGCGATACCGTGACGATCATCGCGCGCACGAGCGGCGCGGGCGCGTTCCAGCTCACCGACCGCGTCGGCGTGGTGCGTCCTGCCTATTGCACGGCGCTCGGCAAGGTGATGCTGGCCGCGCTGCGCGAGGATCAGTTCGAGCGCTATCTGGCACGCACCGAGCTCAAGCCGATGACGCCGAAGAGCATCGCGGATCCGCAGCGGCTGCGCCGCGAGATCGAGGAGGTGCGCCGCGCCGGCATCGCCTTCGACGACGGTGAGTTCGACACGGAGGTGCGCTGCGTCGCCGTCCCGGTGCGCGACTTCACGGGCCAGATCATCGGCGCGGTCGGCATCTCGGGCCCCGTATGGCGCATGTCGATCCAGGCGCTGCAGAGCCGCGCCAAGGTCGTGCAGGACGCCGCCGACAAGCTCAGCGCGGAGTTCGGCGCGCCAGCTGTGACCTGAACCCTTTCACCGGATCTTTCGACAAACGCTCACGCGTTTGAAGGAGCCGGTGCATGCTGATCGCGCAAATTCTCGATTCTCTGCTGACCCTCGTGGTTGGGGCTGGTCGCCTGCTGGCTCGGCTATCGGCCGATTCCGGCCGGGCAGCGGCAGGAGGACTGGATCGTCTGGCACAAGCGCTGGGGTTTCTTCATGCGCGTGGGCGGGCCGCTGCTCGCGGGCTTCGCGCTGCTGCAGATCCTCAGCCGAGTGTCCTCGTCATGACGCGGGAGTTGTTCACCCGCGCGAACCCGGCGCCGGCTCCCGCAAGAGCCGGCGCGTCGGGCGAAAGCGATCACGCCGGGGCCTTGCCACACGTGGTCTTGCCGCCGGTCGGCTTGCCGCAGACCTGGCCGGTCTTGAAGTCGACACCGATGGCGCCGACACCCGAGATGCCGATCGCGAACTGGCTGTCGCCGTAGCTTACGTTGACGACACCCGTGATGATCTCTCCGGCGCCGGACACAGCGTCGAGCTCGTCGATCGAAAGCTCGCGCATCTCGTTGCTCTGAATCTTGCTCATGATCTGCTCCTGATGTTGATCCCCGGCCCTTGCGGCCGTGAGCGCAGGGTCGCCCACGCCCGACGCGACGGCTGTGACCGCGGTCACGTGCGTGTCGATTGCATGCGAGACGCGCGCCCATGCCGCAACATGAGGAAGGGTCGGCAGCCGCATTCCGCATTCCTGTGACACCCGTCACAGTGGGCAGCGCGCCGCCGCGGCAATGTCGGGTTCCACCCGAATTGCCGGAGCCCCGCCATGACCCAGGACTATCGCAGCAAGGCCGCCGAGTGCCGCACGCTCGCCGCCATCATGACCAGCGCGGAAGCGCGCGAGAGCTATGCGATCATGGCGCGGCGCTGGGACGAGCTCGCGGCCCGCGTCGAGCACTATGCGTCCTGGGCCTGGAAGCCGCTGACGGCGGATCATCGCTGAGGCGCGCCCGCGTTCTTGCGAAGTTGCTTGGAGCGAACCTCGATCCGGGCCTCACGCGTTTGCGTCTCGCGCGCAAAAAAAAAGCCCCGGCCAAGCCGGGGCTTTTGCGAGTTCGTCGGAGAGAGCTCAGTAGCGCGCGACCACCGGGGTGGCGCCGCCGAAGCGATAGTTGAGGCCGAGCTTCGCGGTGTGCACGGTGTTGCGGTGCTCGAAGACGTCGCCGGGTGTGGCGTTGAAGGCCTGGAAGGTGCCGAAGTCCATATAGAGATACTCGACCTTCAGCGACCAGTTCGGCAGGAAGGAGTGCTCGATGCCGCCGCCGAGCGCCCAACCGAAGCGGGTCTTCGTCACGGAGCTGAAATCGGCCGGGTCGAACACGAAGGGGACGCCGTCGAGATCCGAGGCCGTGTTCTCGATGTGCGCCACGGCGCCGCCGAACTTGCCGTAGATCAGCGTGCGATCGAGAGCGATACCGGCGCGCGCCGCGAGCACGCCGTACCAGCCGAATTCCACCCGCGTGAAGTCGTCGATGGCGGTGACTTCCTGGCGCATGCCGAGATAGCCGCCCTCAGCCTCGATGCCGAAGACGCCCCAGCCGGCCTGCCAGTTGTAGCCCGCCTGCGCGCCGCCGAAGAAGCGGGCCGGTGCGAGATTGGTCTGGATGAAAGCGCCTTCGTCATAGGCGCCGAAGCCCGGTGCGTTGGTGGTGGTGACGTCGGCGACGCCGTAGCCGCCGTTCACGCCGATATAGAAGCCGGTCCAGTTATAGACCGGCGCCGCGATCGGCGCGGACGCTGGCATCGCGCCGAACCAGCTCGGCCGATAGTTCACGCCAAGCTTGGCGGTATGGATCTGGTTCCTGTGATCGTAGGCGAAGCCGCTGGTGTCGAAGGTGCGCTCGGTGCCGAAGTCCATATAGAGGTACTCGACCTTCACGGACCAGTTCGGCGCGAAGGAGAGCGCGTGCTCGACGCCGCCGCCGAGCACCCAGCCGCTGCGCGTCCCGCCCAGCGCGGTGACGGCTGTCGGGTCATAGGCCGGGAAGGGGCCATCGAGGTCGCCCGCAACGTTCGAGATACGCGCCCAGGCGCCGCCGCCCTTGGCGTAGAAGAGGGTGCGGTCGAAGGCGTAACCGAGGCGGCCCGTCAGGGTCGCGTAGCCGCCGAAGCGCGCTTCCGCGGCCTGGTCGGAGCGGATCGTGGTGGCATCGAGGCCGAGATGGCCGAGATCGCCTTCGATGCCGATCACGGCCGGGCCGATCTGGTAGTTGAAGCCGACCTGGCCGCCCCAGAAGACGTTGCGCGGCACGTTCGTGATGGTGTCGAAATCGGGGTCGTCGAAGGCGCCGAGGGTGCCGCTGCTCGAAGTCGCAACACCGACCGCGATGCCCGCATGGCCACCGATATAAAAGCCGGTCCAGCTGAACGGCGCCGCGAGCGGCGGGGCCTTCAGCACCGGCGGGGCTTGGTCGGCGGCGAACGCCGTCCCGGCCAGGAGCGACACGCTCGTCGCGACAGCAGCGCTGATCTTCCGCATGGGGAGCCCCTCCAACTACGTCTGGCACCTTACCTACCAGGACCGCCCGCCGGTGTCCGTCACCCCGCTGCAACACTTACACGGGAAAACACCAAAACGCGTCCAGAAGCTGCAACCCAGGGTTTGTGCGGCCACACGCAGGCGTCCTGTTCGGACAGAGGGTGGTAATTCAATGCTCCGCGCGCGGGGCTGATGCCGATCGCGTCGCTTGGGGATTCGCAGCGTCGTCAGACGCGTGTCTACGGCCCGTCCTCCGGCGGCCCGAGGTCGGGATAGCGGCGCACGATCGGGTTGAGCACCTCGAACACCATCGCGCCGAGGCAATGGAAGATGCCGCGCTTGTATTCATCGAACTCCTCGCCGTTGCAGTTCGGCTCGATCGCGCGCACGAGCTCACCCAGCTCGTCCATCTGCCGAAAGAAGACCTGCATGATCGTCTCGGCGGCGTTGCGCGATATCACCTTGTCTCTTTGCAATCGGGCCGCGATCGAGTCTGCATCCAACAGCATGCGGTCGTCGGCCTGGCGATGATCTCTCGCGACACTCAGCACCGGGAAGCCGTAGTCGCCCGGTCCGGCCGGCCAGGTCAGTTGCCCGGACGCATGTGCCTCGCTGTCGTAGAGATGCATGCCGATATAGTGCAGCGCCAGCACGAGCGCCTGGACCGCATCGAAGCCATAGATTTCGTCGACCAATGGCGTATCCGGCCATGCGATCTCGCACCGACAGCGCCAATGACCATCAATCCCTTCCGGCGCGAAGATGCGAACCGGGACCGTGATGTCGCGGTCCGGCGTTTTCAGTACGAGATCTCGGCTGGCGATCAGCATGGTGCGTGGCTGCGGTGAAGGCCTTGGCATAGCGCCTGTTCGTGCTTGACGATGTTCTTGATTTGTTCTATCATCTCACCCTACGTCATGCAAGTCGAAAGCGGCCACTGATGCGCCGGGGAGAGAGAAGATGTCCGCCGAAACGCACGTGCTTTTTCATGGCCAGTTGCCGAGCAAAGACGCGATCCAACGCGCTCTGCAGGAGCTCGACTTTCCTTTCGCCTTCGCTGACATGACGGCGCCGCTCGAGACGCAGAGCGGCTTCATGCCGATGCGCTTCCGGGAGGAGGATACCGGTGTCGAGTTCGACCTCTGGGACGGGCGCGATGCCGTCGAGGATGTCTGGCAGCACGAGGAGGAGCTCGATCCCGCAATCGACCGCTGCGCGGCCTTCCGCTGGGGCGGCAACTTCACCGAGGCGGTCGCCGGCATGTGCACGGCCGCCGCTCTCGCGAAGCTGGTGAACGGCGTCGTGCAGGATGAGTACGAGGAAGATCCGCTCGACGCGGAGGGGGCGATCAGGATTGCACGGGAGAATCTAGCGGTGCTCTTGCAGGAGAGGGGCTTCGCGGAAGCGTAGCGTGCAAGCTTTCGCCGCGTTCGAACTCTCGCGGGCTCCGCTTGGGTGCATCTGACCGCTCGACCCTTGATGGCCCGGCGGCGATGACGTACCTCGACGGATGTAATCGAGGACCGTCCATGCGTCGCGCGTCGGCCGTTTGCCCTGCCGAGAAGGTCGATCCGGCCCGCGTCGTCGATTGCGTCGTGCTCGACGCGGATGACCGCAACCGGCGCCGCATCGCGCTCACGGGGGAGAACGGCACAGAGGTGCTGCTCGACTTGCCGCAGCCCGTGCAGTTGCGCGACGGCGACGGTCTCGTGCTCGATGACGGCGCCATCGTCCGGATCGCCGGCGCACGGGAAGCGTTGATCGAGATCGCCGCGAAGACGCCGGCGGATCTCGTGCGCCTCGCTTGGCATCTCGGCAACCGCCACACCGACGTGCAGTTCGTGGGCGCGGCGCTGCGCATCCGTCACGACCACGTGCTCGCCGAGATGGTGCAAGGCCTCGGCGGAGCGGTGCGCGCGCTCGATGCCGCCTTCGATCCGGAGCCGGGCAGCGATCACGGTCATCATGGCCACGAGCACGCGCATGGTCACGGCCATGACTGAGCTCTATCGGCTGATGGCCTGGCTCTCGCCGGCCTATCCGGTCGGCGGCTTCTCGTTCTCCTCCGGCCTCGAATGGGCGATCGAGGCGGGCGACATCACGGATGCTGACAGCCTGCAGCGCTGGCTCGCTGTCATGCTGGGCGAGGGCGGCGGCTTCTGTGATGCCGTGTTCTTCGCCCACGCGCATCGCGCGGTTGCAGATGACGGCGAGCTACGCGCGGTCGCCGAGCTCGCGGCCGCGTTCGCGCCCTCCAAGGAACGCTTCCTCGAGACCACCATGCAGGGCCGCGCCTTCGTCGAGGTGACGCGCGCGGCCTGGCCCTGCGCGGCGCTCGACCGGCTCCTTGAGACTTGGGACGGGCCGATCGCTTATCCGGTCGCAGTGGCGGTCGCGGCCGCGGGCCACGGCATCGCGGTGGAGAGCGCGCTCACGGCGTTCCTGCACGCGGTCGCCGCGAATTTGATCTCGGCCGGCGTGCGCCTCGTGCCGCTCGGGCAGACGGACGGTCAGCGTGTGCTCGCCGCGCTCGAAGCCGTGATCGCGGCGACGCGCGAGCGCGCGCTCGCGACGCCGCTCGACGAGGTCGGCGGCGCCGCCTTCCGCGCCGACCTTGCAAGCCTGCGCCACGAGACGCAATACACGCGGCTGTTTCGGAGCTAGCGCATGGTCCGGCGGAGTGGGCACCGGTTCGCCGACAAGACCATGCGCAAATGTTAGGAGTCGAGTATGGCGAATCCTCATGGCCCGCTGCGGGTCGGCGTCGGTGGCCCGGTGGGCTCCGGCAAGACAGCGCTGATGGACGCGCTCTGCAAGACGCTGCGCGCGCGCTACCAGATCGCGGCCATCACGAACGACATCTATACCAAGTGGGACGCCGACTATCTGGTGCGCTCGGGCGCGCTGCCGGCCGAGCGTATCGCCGGCGTCGAGACCGGCGGCTGTCCGCACACCGCCATTCGCGAGGACGCCTCGATCAATCTCGCGGCCGTCGCCGAGATGCGGCGCAAGTTTCCCGACCTCGACCTGGTGCTGATCGAATCCGGCGGCGACAATCTCGCGGCGACGTTCTCGCCCGAGCTCGCGGACCTCACGATCTATGTCATCGACGTCGCAGCGGGCGACAAGATCCCGTCCAAGGGCGGGCCCGGCATCACGCGTTCGGATCTGCTGGTCATCAACAAGATCGATCTTGCGCCGCATGTCGGCGCCTCGCTCGAGGTGATGGATCGTGACGCGAAGAAGATGCGGCGCGAGCGGCCCTTCGTGTTCGCCAATATGCGCGAGGGCAAGGGCGTCGCCGAGATCGCGCGCTTCATCGAGGAGAAGGGCGGGCTCGGTGTTCACTGAGGGTCGTCGCGAAGAACCATGAGACACACATGACCGAGATCACCTCCCGCGACCGGCTCGACCATGCGCTCGCGCGCATCGAGGATCCCAAGGGCGAAGGGGCGCGGGCGTGCCTCACGCTCTATGTGCAGGCCGCGCGCGCGGCCGCGGAGGCCGCTGACGCGCGGGCGCGCCTCGGCATCTCGCTCGGGCCGCTGGACGGCGCGATCATCACGATCAAGGACCTGTTCGACGTGAAGGGCGAGCCGACGCGCGCGGGCTCGCGCATCCGCGCCAAGGCGGCGCCGCCCGAGGCCGACGCGCCCGTGGTGCAGCGGCTGCGCGCCGCCGGCGCCGTGATCGTCGCCAAGACCAATATGAGCGAGTTCGCCTTCTCGGGCGTCGGCACCAATCCGCATTACGGCACGCCCGGCAATCCGGCGGACCGCGCGCGCATTCCGGGCGGCTCCACCTCGGGCGGCGCGGTGGCGGTCGCGGACGGCATGTGCGCCATCACGATCGGCTCCGACACCGGCGGCTCGACTCGCATCCCGGCGGCGCTCTGCGGCATCGTCGGCTTCAAGCCGAGCCAGTGGCGCGTGCCGATCGCGGGTGCGTTCCCGCTCTCCTTCACGCTCGACTCCATCGGTCCGATGGCGACGAGCGTCGCGGACTGCGCGGCGGCGGACGCCATCATGGCGGGCGAGACGCCGATCGCGCTCGCGCCCGCGGATCTCGCCGGCTTGCGGCTCGGCATCCCGCAGGGCCTGCCGCTCGAGGACCTCGATGGCACCGTCACGGTGCGCTTCGCGGCCGCGCTCGCGGCCCTCGGCAATGCGGGCGCGCGGCTCGCCGACGCGCCGATGCCGCTCATCAGCGAGATGCTGCGCATCAATGCGATCGGCGGCTTCGCGCCGGCCGAGGCCTATGCGATCCACCGCGACGATCTCGCGGCGCGCGGCGACGAGTTCGATCCGAATGTGCGCGCCCGCATCCTGCGCGGCAGCAATCTGGCGGCGGCCGACTACATCAGCATGGTGCGCGAGCGCGCGCGCCTCGTGCGCGCCATGGATGCGCAGCTCGCGCATCTCGACGCGCTGGTGCTGCCGACCACGCCGATCGTCGCGCCGCGCATCGAGGATGTCGCAACGCCGGAAGGCTTCGGCCAGCGCAATATGCTGCTGCTGCGCAATACGTCGATCGCCAACTTCTTCGACCTCACGGCGATCTCGCTGCCGCTGCCGCGCGAAGGCGGCCTGCCGGTCGGCCTGATGCTGGTCGCGCGGAACGGCCACGACCGGCGCCTGTTCGAAATCGCGGCCGCGGTCGAGCGGCTGTTCGCGGGCTGAACCGGCCCGCGACCCAGCGCCGTAGAAATGTTATGACGGATAACTAATTTGGCTTGCGTAACGGAGGCTCGCGCACCTAACATCCGGCAAAATTCCAGGGAGGTTTCAATGGCCAAACATCATCTCAGCCGTCGTCACGTGCTCGCGGGCGGCGTCGCGGCCGGCGCGCTCATGGCATCCCCCGCGCTCGTGCGCGGACAAGGCTCGGCGCTCAAGGTCGGCGTGCTGCTGCCGCGCTCGGGTCCGCAGGCCGGCATCGGCCAGGACTGCTTCCGCGGCGTCGAGATCGCGGGGCCGATCCTCAAGGACCTCGGCTATCCCGACCTGCAGATCATGAACGCGGACACCGAGACGAACGTTGAGGTGGCGCGCGCGCGGGCCGAGAAGCTGATCGCCGACGGCGCGCAGCTGCTGGTCGGCGCCTTCGACTCCGGGCAGTCGACCGCGATCGCGCAGGTCGCCGAGCAGAAGGGCATTCCATACGTGATCAACATCGCGGCCGCGCCCGCGATCACCGAGCAGGGCTACAAGTTCGTCTTCCGCAACTTCCCGACCGCGCCGATGATCCTGGGCGATGCCTTCGCGAACCAGAAGGAGATCTTCGCGGCCGCCGGCAAGGAGCCGAAGTCGGTCGTGTTCCTGCACGTCAACGACACCTTCGGCACCTCGATGCAGAAGGGCATCGGCGCCGTGCTGCCGAAGTTCAACATGCCCTACGAGATCAAGGAGACGATCGCCTATGATCCGACCGCGCGCGATCTCTCGGTCGAGGTCGCCAAGGCGAAGGCGACGGGCGCCGACGCGCTGCTGGTGGTGAGCCGCCTCAACGACGCGATCCTGCTCACGCGCGAGATGATCAAGCAGCGCTGGACGCCGATGGGCGTGCTCTCGATGGGTCCGGGCTGGTACGAGGACCAGTACATCAAGACCCTCGCCAAGATGAGCGACGGCCCGTTGAGCTTCGTGCCGTGGTACGACCCGAACAAGAAGCTCTCCAAGCAGCTCGAGGCCGCGCTCGGCAAGAAGTATCCCGAGGTGAACCTCAACACCAACCACATCTACACCTTCGAGGCGCTGCTGATCGCGGCCGACGCCTACAAGCGCGCGGCCTCGACGGATCCGAAGGCGCTCGCCGATGCGATCCGCAAGACCGACATCAAGGACAACGTCTCGACCGGTCCTGGCATCTCGTTCGACGAGAAGGGCCAGAACTCCAAGCTCAAGAATTCCGCGATCCAGAACCGCGGCGGCAAGCTGGTCACGGTTGCGCCGAAAGGCGCAACGAACGCCAAGGCCGAATGGCCGATGACGGCTTACGACAAGCGCGGCTGATCCTGCGTTACGCGCCGCGCGGGCACCCGCGCGGCGCATCCGCATGGCCTTCACTCGTACCCGGTCGCCCCCGTGCCTCTCGACATCTACCTCAACGTCGCGGTGAGCGGCCTGCTCACCGGGCTCGTCTACGGGCTGATGGCGCTCGGGCTGTCGGTGATCTTCGGCGTCGTGCGCGTGGTCAATTTCGCGCATGGCGAGATGATGACGATCGCGATGTATATCGCGATCGTGCTGTTCAGCGCCTTCAAGCTGGACCCGCTGATCATGATGGTGCCGATCGCGGGTGTGCTGTTCGCGCTCGGCTACGTGATGCAGGCCGGCATGATCAACCCGTTCATCAACCGGCCCGAGCACGCGCAGTTCATCCTGCTGGTCGCGGTCGCGATCATCATGGTCAACGTGCTGCTGCTGATCTTCGGGCCGGATGCGCGCAGCGTGCAAACTTCGTACTCCTTCGACAGCTTCGCGTTCGGGCGCATCATCGTCGATGCCACCAAGGTCTATGCGGGCGGCGCCGCCATCGTGGTGGCGGCCGCGCTGTTCGCCTTCTTCCGCTACAGCCATGTCGGCCAGGCGATCCGCGCCTGCGCCGACAACTACACGGGCGCGCTCGTTGTCGGCCTCGACGTCAAGCGCCTCTATGCGCTCACCTTCGGCCTCGGCGCCGCCTGCGTCGGCGCGGCCGGCTCGATGCTGGTGCTGATCATTGACGTCACGCCCGCGCTCGGGCCCGCATATACATTACTGGCTTTCGTCATCGTCATTACGGGCGGCCTCGGCTCGATGCCGGGCGCGCTGCTCGGCGGCGTGCTGATCGGCGTCACCGAGGCGATGGCCGGCCTCCTGTTCACGCCTTCGGCGAAGAGCATGTTCGCCTTCGGCATCCTGGTGCTGGTGCTGCTGTTCCGCCCGCAAGGCCTGATGGGGAAGCGCGCGTGATCGCCCGCATCCTCGCCGGAGCTCCGATGCGCGGCATCGCGCTCGCCGCCGTGCTGCTCGCCGCACTCCTGATCGCGCCGTTCGTCGTCAACGACTACCTGCTCACGGTGCTGATCCTGATTCTCTACTTCGCCTATGCGGGACAGGCCTGGAACATCATGATGGGCTTCGCGGGCCAGCTCTCGCTCGGGCATGCGCTCTATGTCGGCCTCGGCGCCTACACGACGGCGGCGCTCTACGTGCATTTCGGCGTCGCACCCTGGCTCGGCCTGCTGGTCGCGGTGCCGATCGCGATGCTGACCGGCGCCGTGATCGGCTTCCTCGCCTTCCGCTTCGGCGTCGCCGGAGTCTACTTCGCGATCCTCACCATCGCGTTCGCGGAATTCGCGCGCATCGGCTTCGACCATTTCGCCTGGGTGAACGGCTCGGCCGGCTTCTTCCTGCCGGTCAAGCAGTACACGCAGAACGATCTGTGGAGCCTGCGCGGCCAGCCCATCATGTTCTACTACGTGATCCTCGCGCTCACGGTCGCGGGTTTCGCGCTCTGCCATCTGCTGCTGCGCAGCCGCATCGGCTACTACTGGCTCGCGATCCGCGAGGACGAGGAGGCGGCGCGCGCGCTCGGCATCGACACGTTCCGCTACAAGATGCTCGCGGTCGTGATCTCGGCCGGCATGACCTCGCTCGCCGGCGTGTTCTTCGCCTTCTACTACAACAATCTTTTTCCCGAGCAGGTCTTCCATATCTCGCGCTCCATCGAGCTGATCCTGGCGCCGATCATCGGCGGCATCGGCACGCTGTTCGGCCCGATCCTCGGCGCCTTCCTGCTCACCGGCCTCTCCGAGACCGTGACGGAGTCGCTGCACGCCTTCGGCCTCGAGATCCCGGGCGCCAAGCAGGTGTTCTACGGCATCTGCCTCCTCGTGGTCGTGATGGCGCTGCCCGACGGCATCTGGCCCTGGCTCGCACGCCGGCTCGGACTGGAGCGGCGTGGATGACCGCCTTGCTCGCCATCGACGGCGTCTCCAAGCGCTTCCGCGGCCTCGTCGCGGTGGACCGCGTGAGCTGCGAGGTCGCCGAGGGCGAGATCTTCGCCGTGATCGGCCCGAACGGCGCCGGCAAGACCACGCTGTTCAACACCATCGCGGGCGTCTACCGGCCGGACGAGGGCGCGATCACCTTCGCGGGCGCGCGCATCGACGGTCTTGCGCCCGACGCGGTGACGCGGCGCGGGCTCGCGCGCACCTTCCAGATCGTGCGGCCCTTCGGGGCGCTCACGGTCGAGGACAACGTAATGGTGGGCGCACTCTTGCGCGCGCCGCATGTCGAGGCCGCGCGGACGCGCGGGCACGAGGTGCTGCGGGCGCTCGACCTGTTCGACAAGCGCGCGCAGGCCGCGTCGTCGCTCACGCTCCCCGATCGCAAGCGGCTCGAGGTGGCGCGCGCGCTCGCCACCGATCCGAAGCTGCTGCTGCTCGATGAGGTGATGGCCGGCCTGCGCCCGACCGAGACCGACCGCATGGTCGCGATCCTGCGCGAGCTCAACCGCTCGACCGGCCTCACCATCCTGCTGATCGAGCACGTGATGCGCGCCGTGATGGCGCTGGCCGGCCGCGTGCTGGTGTTGCATCACGGCGCGCCCATCGCGCTCGGCACGCCGGAGGTCGTCACGCGCGAGCCCGCGGTGGTGCATTCGTATCTCGGCGCGGAGGCACTTTAAGATGGGCATGATCTTGTCCGAAAACCGGTGCCCACTTTTCGGGATCATGCCCTGATGCTGACTGTCGAAAACATCGACGTCTTCTACGGCGACGCGCAGG
The DNA here is from genome assembly GCA_023404705.1 of Pseudomonadota bacterium. Taxonomy (GTDB): domain Bacteria; phylum Pseudomonadota; class Alphaproteobacteria; order Rhizobiales; family Xanthobacteraceae; genus FEB-22. The sequence continues at coordinate 4,632 of JAEYAU010000288.1, read as the reverse complement.
CGCTCGATGGCGTCTCGCTCTCGGTCGAGCAGGGCACCATCGTCGCCATCGTGGGCGCCAATGGCGCCGGCAAGACCTCGCTGATCCGCACCATCGCGGGCATGCAGGCGCCGGCGCGCGGGCGCATCCGTTTCCGCGCGCAGGAGATCGCCGGGCTGCCGAGCTATCGCGTCTGCAATCTCGGCATCGGCCAGGTCGCCGAAGGCCGCCAGGTCTTCCCGACCATGACGGTGGGCGAGAACCTCGACATGGGCGCCATGATCCCGCGCGCGCGGGCGGCGCGGACGCAGAACCGCGAGCGCGTCTTCGCGCTGTTCCCGCGCCTGAAGGAGCGGCTCGGCCAGGCGGCCGGCACGCTCTCGGGCGGCGAGCAGCAGATGCTCGCCATCGGCCGCTGCCTGATGGGCGCGCCCGAGCTCGTGATGTTCGACGAGCCTTCGCTCGGCCTCGCGCCGGCCGTGGTGCAGGACGTGCTCAAGACCATCCGCGACCTCAACCGCGACGGCCTCACTTGCGTGCTGGTGGAGCAGAACGTGGCGGTCTCGCTCCGCCTCGCCGACCGCGCCTATGTGCTGGAGAACGGCCGCATCACGCTCAGCGGAACGGGCAGCGAGCTGTTGACCGACGACCGGGTGCGGCAGGCGTATCTGGGGATGTAGGCTTTCGGATTTCCAGAACACCGCTTCCTCTGGCGTCAAGCCATTGAATTTTCAATCTAGTTCCTGTTTTTCGAAAATCGCAAAGCCGAGACTTGACAAAAGAACAAAACAAGAACATACTCACGGACAACACCTCATAAGAAAAAGATCCGGGTCCCTTTCATGAGCGCCACGACAGGCGCCTCCGGTCCGCGTCAGCCGGAGCCCAGGATCGAGGTGCCCATGACGTCCGACGGAAATCACTACAACCCGAACCAGCCCCGCGTTCCCGCCGGCCACGCCAGAGGCGGCCAGTGGACGAGCGGTGAGCACGGAGCGCGCTCGGAGGAGCGCGCGCGTCCATTCCGTCGGCGGCAAGACGCGAACGGCACTCATGTCGAGACGTACAATGCAGACGGGTCAATCAAAGAAGAGCTGCGCTTCAATAGCGACGGCTCTGCCATCCGCTCCCAATACGCGTCCGCAGACGGAGTCAGCCGAAGCGAGCGCCACACCGTTCGCCTCGCGGACAAGTCGGTCTTCGACATTCGTTATGCCGACGATGTCCAACGGGTCTACGCCGCCGACGGCACTCTGCTCAGCGCACGCCGATGGGGCGAAGACGGTGCGGAAGACCTGCCGATCGTAGAGGCTCGGTTTAGGCCTCGCGCTGGGACCGCAAATCCAAGCCCTTCAAGTGGACTCTTCAATGGGATCAGCGCCGCGCTAGCGACGCTGTCGGCCGTATTCACGGCTCGCCAAGCCGGCATCGCGGTCCTTGAATTCAGGTCGCGTAGCTATGAGAAGGGCGCGCAGTTAGAGGCGACCTACACGGGCGAACTCACTGAAGAGCAAGTCCAGAGTGTTTGCGGCAACTATGGGAAGATAATGGGGTGGCTCGCGCAGGACGCCGCTATGGCTCGCGCGATGTATCCCGGTGCCAAACCTGCGAGGCTTGGCACGATCATACATCGTATGATGGAGGACAGAATCAATCAGGGCTTCGAACGAGATGCCGAAGCCTTCATCAAATTCAGAGCCGAGCACTCGCTCCGCAAGTCAGCCGAGGCAGAACGAGAACTTCTCTCCACGTACGAGAATCCGCGCAACAGGGGGAGATACGGTGAGCGCAACACGGTACGCATCGACATCTTCGAGCACCTCGGAGACGGAGTGATCTGCGTGTATGACATTAAGACTGGCGAGAAAGTTCTCGCCGCCAAGCGGATGGACGAGATCGCGGCGGCCGTCGTGAAGCACTATGGTGGTTACAAGAAGATCATAGTGCTGGAAGTTCGTCCCCCTAAGAAATGAGAGAAAATCAGAAGCGCCATTTGCACGTTGGGGTTGACGACTAATCATGCGCCGACGCCGACCCATCATTAGGTCTGAGAGTTTTACGCAGCACCGCGCAGGTTCGACCGCGGTTGTTGGCTTGTAGCAGGCAACTCGTCCGCCCCCGAATGCACGCGCCCGACAGAAGGAGCATCGAAGGCGCCGCGTAAGGCTCTTGCCGTCAAACCAGAAATGATATAGAACAAATACAGAACATTGCTCGCGGTGGGGACACCGAATGTCAGCGGAACGCGCCTCCGGATCACCCCTGACCTTCGAGCAGGGGCTGCGGCACTTCTTCTGCAACATCGAGGACGGCAATCCGTTTCTCTTGCTTGCTCTGGCTGATGCCACAGGGTTTGAGGATCAGAAGACCACGTGGCTGCAGGAGACTGCGGGCGGGCGGCTGTTGAGCCTTGGGCCGCACGGCGAGAGATCGGTCGGTGAACTGCTGTACGTCTGGGCGCGGCTGCGCAGTGGTGGGCCAGACGAGGTGTTCGGGACGATCACCGGCTTCTTGCTTGATCAGAGCAAATCCATCTTCCTGCTGCGCGATCTGATCAGACCACTTGCGCTCGTCGGTCGCGCGAGCCTCGTTCCGCATATCGCGCGACGCGTCTATGCGGCCGGTTTTCGCGAGGGCTTCACGGCTGAAGCAATCATCCTCGAACTCGGCAAGGCAGGTGCATGGGAAGAAGTGCTCGAGATGTGCGCCGTGGAGCAGGAATTCACCGGTGGCCCGGCGCTCGGCACATCGTACGAAGGCTTCCTCTGGAAGCATGTCTACCATCAACGACAGACCGAGACGGTGCTGCCACGGCTTGCGGAGCTGCCATACGATCCCCGCCAAGCCTACGCGGAGGTTCGCAAGTGGGCGGCGCTCGCGCTTCGCATCCGGGCCGGCGGGCCGAACCTTCACGTACCGGTCATTCCAGGAGACCGTCAGCCAGGCGGTTATCACCGTGCGGCCGCGATGCAGGTTGCTGCGCTGGAGGATGATCCGTCGGCCGCAAGCTATGTGAATGAGCTGCGTGGCGTGCTTCGGGATCGCACCGGCACGATGCACTTCGTCGACCAAGGGCTTACGGTGGAGGTCACGACCGAGCGTCGCGATTATCTTGCCGAGAGGATCATGGTCGCGGCGCGCCGGCAACAATACGACAAGGTCGCGGAGCTCGCGCGTAGCCCGGCACAAGGCATGCTGCTGCCGCCTGCCGATCTCGCCGTGGAAGCGTTTCTCGAGGAGGGCGACTGGCGCGGAGCAAGTCGGATTGCCGAAGCGCACGACCTGAGGCGGCGGCGCGTGCCGCGAGGCCTGGGCGATACGCGCAAGAAGGATTACCTGGAACTACAAAAGGCGCTTGCCGGTGCAGCGACGCGGGCCGGTGATCACGAGGACGCGCAACGATTTCTCGCGAACTACCGTCATGCGACGGCTCACATGCCCGATCCAAATAATCCCACAGGCCTGCGATCACTGGCGATCGACACAACGGATCTTACCAAGCGGGTTGATCTCTGGCCCGCCACGCTCATGGCCGGTGTCGCCGAAGGCCGCCTTCCGCGGCAGACGATCAGCATGTTCATCCACGTGTTCACGCGCTTCTATTGAAGCGCAGCGTAAGAGGCGCTGCGCGTTGCTTCACCGAGCAACGCAGACGTGGTCGACGGGAGATCTCTAGGGCGTCCGCCCCGCGAGCGCGGCGAGGGCGGCGACGCGGACCGTGAGCGGCGAGTCCGGGAAGGCGTCGCGCAGGACCGCGAGGGCCTTGGCGCCGGAGGTCGGGTTGGCGGTCAGGAGGTGCTCGGCCATGGCGCGGGCGAGCTCGGCCTCGGTGCGGCCGGTCATCGCGTAGGGCGCGAGCGGCATGTCGCCCATCATCAGCGCGTCAGGCGTCACCGACGGAGACAGGATGTAAGCGGCCATTTAGTGGTCCTCGTCCGCGGTCGGCCCCGGCTGACCGATCCTTGCAGTACCCCGTTAACGGTGACTTAACGATAAGGCGAAGAACTGGTTCCAAGTGCGGTCAACTATCTAGAGCAGCTTGCCCAGCAGCTCCCCCAGCCGCGTCATGTCGGCGTCGGCCAGCTTCGCCCCCACATGGCGCTCGATGGCGGCCGCATAGGTCTCCCACATGCGGCGCTGCAGCGCCCGGCCCGCCGGCGTGATGACGACGAGCTGGCCGCGGCCGTCGCCGGGGCAGGGCTCGCGGGCGACCAGCCCGGCCGCCTCGAGCCGGTCCACCAGCCGCGAGGTCGAATATTGCGGCAGCAGCATCGCGGTCTCGAGCTCGTGCGGCCGCAAGGCGCCGCTTTCGACGCGCGTCAGCTCCAGCAGCGCGTCATACCAGGCGAGCGGCGGGTGGCCGGCGGCCTTCAAATCCTTCTCGATCGCGCCGAGCAGGCCCGTCTGCACGCGGTTGAGCCGTATCCAGGCGGTGACGGCTTCGGAGGAGGGCTTCTTCTTCGCGGGCGCGGCCATGCACGGAATCTAGTGATTCCATGCAGCTGCATCAATGCCGGCTAGGCGACCTACGCCGCGACCGTCCCCCGCACCGGCGCCGTGAACGCATCCGGCTGCCGCGCCGCCACGGCTTCCAGCTCGGCCATCACGGCGTCGAGGTGAGCGCCCATGGCGGCGGCCGCGGCCCCCGCGTCC
>JAEYAU010000206.1 GCA_023404705.1 Pseudomonadota bacterium | reverse complement strand
TCGCTGCCGTGCGCATCGCCTGCGCGAGCGCCTGCGGCACCGGATCCGGCGGCGGCGTGATCGAGGGCGCATCCGCGACCGGCACGGTCGGCGCCGTGGCGCGCATGGCGCTGGGCAGCACGCGGCCCAGAATGGTCGCTTCGCCGATCGGCTGTCCGGGCTGCGGGGCCTGCCCCGGAATGTCGCTCGCCAGGATCACGAGCTTCGCCTGCGCCCCGCTGCCCTGCAGCGCCAGCGTCAGATGCGCGCCTTGGGTCAGCGGCACGCTCGATTGGATGTCGAAGATCGCTTGCGGGAGCTGAATGCGCGCGACGTTGTTCTCGAGCAGCGCCAGCACCACGGCCTGCATCGCCTGTCCGGCAGGCAAAGCGACACCGTGGCTCCCGTGTTGCGTCGGGAGCGCGATGGTCGGGGCAACGTTCAGCGTGTCCACGGGCGCCGTCCTGGCTGAAGCGGACTTCAGCCCGAGACTACGCGCGCCGGGTTGAGCGGAGGTTAACGGAGTCTTTCAAGCAGCTTCGGCCGCCCGTGGCGCTCGGAATCAGGCGCTGAGCGCGATGAGCGCGGCCGCCTGCATCTCGGCAAAGCGCTGGACGCGGCGTTCCAGGGCGAGTTCGTCCTGACCCCAGAGCTCCATGTTCCAGTCCTCGTCCAGATGCGCGGCGCGCCAGGCCTCCTCGGCGGAGAGCCGGCCCTTGAGCACGGCCAGCGCCAGGAGCGCCGAGCCCATCAGCGTCGTCATGGCGTGCATGGCCCCGAGCCGCCAGGGATCCGCCGGCAGCGCCTGCGTCGCGGCCGCGAGGGTCGCCGGCGGCTGCTCCACATAGGTGACGCCCTGGCTCAGGACAAAGCGCGCGCCGAAGGCCTCACGCGCCCAGGCGAGCACCGGATCCCATGTCGCGTTCTGGCGCGCCACCAGACGCTCGGGCTGGTCGGCGCGGTAGCACATGAGATCCGAACCGAGATATCGGGCGATGTCGTCGCGCACCGGCTCCGATGCCGGCACGATCCCGTCGATGATCGCGTTGGCGAGGCGCGTGAGCGGCATGGCGGCCGGATCGATCAGCTCGCGCTGCGCCTCCCATTCGGCCGCGATCGCTTCAGCGACAGTGCGAGACGGCGCCGCAAGCAGCTTGCGTGCGGGCGTGCGCGCCGGCCGGCCGTCGAGCAGGACGGACCAGCCCTCCTCGCGTTGCTCGACGCTCGCGGCCTTGTAGAACCGCTGCGGCAGCTTCGGGCGCATGTTGCGCCGCGCCGCCTCCATCGGGTCGAGCGGCTCGTTGCCGTACAGGTCTTCGAAGATGTCGCGCATGGCGCCGATATAGCATTCGGCGCGCGCCCGCCAAGGCGCCGGCTGACCACAGTTCGCTCAGCGCGTCGCGGGGTGGTGGTGCTTGGAAATGTCGTGGTGGTCGTCGTAGGCCGGATCCAGGTGGTCGTAGATCCCGCCGAGGAGCGCGCCGTAGACCACGTGGAACAGCACGATCGCGATGGGCGCCGTAAAGCCGAGCATCATGCCGAACTGCGCCGGCCCGATCGCCGGGATGACGGCGAGCAGCACGAAGGCCGCAGCCGCGACCGCGAACTCGATGCCGCGCGCCCAGGACGGTCCCCACAGGTGATCGTGCAGGAGCCCGAACAGGCTGCCCCAGATCAGCGTGCCGACGAAGAAATGGAACAGCAGCCCGATCGCCGGCGACGCGGTGCCGGCCGTATCGGCGAGCAGCTCGATGGGCTCGTAAAGCAGCGAAAGCGCGAGCGTCGCGATGAAGCCTGCGACAATTCCTCGACCGATCGTGTCCATCTCGCACCTCGCGATGGAAATACGGGTCTCTCTCGAGATCCCTTCGGCGCTTGCTACACGCCGTTGTTCCTCCGGATGCCCATCCGCATCGTTTCGAAGGATTGGGGAGCGCCCATCATGCGCTGGCTCTGAGTTCCGCAGGCGGCGACTGGTGGTAGGCCCACTCGGCGCGGAAGTGCCCGTTCTCGCCCATCAGGCACACCTCAGCGTTCTCGCCTCGCTCCGCGAGCTTGCGCGCCGCATCGACCGCGAACAGCATGGCTTCGGCCTGGCTGCGATACGGGCCGAACTCTTCGTCCTCGAACAGGATCAGCCATTCCTCGTCCTGCTGGACGATGAAGTAACGCGCAAGCGACATGGGCCGCCTCCTCCTTCGCTGCACAAGCCGAAGCGTAACTCGGAACCCAAGCCTGAAGTTTGTTCGAAGCTATGCATTGGGGCTGGAGGGGGCTGCGGGTTCCGCATGGCGAAATATTTTGCAGGTGGAGATTGCGTCGCAGCGAAAACATCGATTCGGAGAAAGATTTTTCTCATCCCGCCAACGTTCTGCCCGCGTCATGCTGCGTGAGTGTCGGGACAGAGACCAAACCGAGCTGATAGGTGGGCCGCACCGCAGTTGGTTATATGTGGCAAATCGCAACTGGTTCACGTAACGAAACAAAACGGCGGCGACGCTGCCGACCCATGCACACTGAGCATGCCACAATGTGAGGTATTCAGGTCCACCCGCCGAATCCCCAGCCCTGATGCGCGCGCCGCTAGTCCAGCTCGAACCTGTCCTTGTGATCCATCGCCACGGGCCCGCTCTGGCGCGCCTTGCGCAGCAGGCAATTGCCGACCACGAGCAGGTCGAGCTCCGAGCCCATGAAGCAGCGGAACGCATCCTCGGGCGTGCAGACGATCGGCTCGCCGCGCACGTTGAAGCTGGTATTCACCAGCACCGGGCAGCCGGTGAGGTCCTTGAAGCGCAAGATCAGCGCGTGATAGCGCGGGTTCGTGTCCGCATGGACGGTCTGGATGCGGGCCGAATAGTCCACATGCGTGACCGCCGGGATCTCGGAGCGCGGAACATTGAGCTTGTCGATGCCGAACAGCGCGCGCTCGGCTTCGCTCATCTCGCGCTGACGCTTCGCGGCCACCGGCGCGACCAGCAGCATATAGGGAGACTCGGCCTCCAGCTCAAACCAGTCGCCGAGATCTTCGTAGAGCACCGAGGGCGCGAAGGGCCGGAAGCTCTCCCGATACTTCACCTTGAGATTCAGGATCCGCTGCATGGTCGGCGAGCGCGGGTCGCCGAGGATCGAGCGGGCGCCGAGGGCGCGCGGCCCAAACTCCATCTGCCCCTGGAACCAGCCGACCGCCTGCCCTTCGCTCAGCGCACGCGCGGTCGCGTCGAGCAGCGTGGCGTCCTCGACGACTTCGTAGATCCCGCCTGCTCGCGTCAGCTGCCGCTCGATCTCGTCCTGCGCGTAGCTCGGGCCGAGATAGCTGCCGCGCATGCCGTCACGGCCGCGCGGCGGCGTGCGCGGCTGCTTGTGGTGATGATGGAAGGTCGCAAGCGCTGCGCCGATGGCGCCGCCGGCATCTCCTGCCGCCGGCTGGATCCAGATATTCTCGAACTTGCCGTCGCGCTGCACCAGGCCGTTGGCGACGCAGTTCAGCGCGACACCGCCCGCGAGGCAGAGATTGCGTAAGCCCGTCTCGGCCGCGATCGAACGCGTGAGCCGCAGCATCACCTCGTTGGTCACGGCCTGGATCGACGCCGCGAGATCCATGTGGTGCTGCGTGAGCAGCTCATCGGGTTTGCGCGGCGGCCCGCCGAACAGCGCGTCGAAGCGCGCATTCGTCATGGTGAGGCCCGTGCAGTAGTCGAAGTAGCCGAGATCGAGCCGAAACGAGCCGTCGCCCTTCACGTCGATCAGCTTGTCGAGGATGAGCTGCGCATAGCGCGGCTCGCCATAGGGCGCGAGCCCCATCACCTTGTACTCGCCCGAATTCACCCGGAAGCCCGTGTAGTAAGTGAAGGCCGAGTAGAGCAGCCCGAGCGAATGGGGAAAGTGGATCTCCTTGGTGAGCTCGAGCTCGTGGCCGCGGCCGACGCCCATGGTGGTCGTCGCCCACTCCCCGACCCCATCGATGGTGAGGACGGCGGCGTCCGAGAACGGCGATGGATAGTAGGCCGAAGCCGCGTGGCTGAAGTGATGCTCCGTGAACATCAGCTTCGCGGGATCGCCGAGCGCCTCGTCGATGACGCGCAGCTCCTTCAGCAGCATGTCCTTCTGGAACAGCTTCTCGCCGATCCAGACCGGCATCGCTTTCACGAAAGACGTGAAGCCGCGCGGCGCAAAGGCCAGATAGGTCTCGAGCAGGCGCTCGAACTTGAGGAACGGCTTGTCGTAGAACGCGACGTGGTCGACCTGGCCCGGCGCGATGCCGGCCTGCCCGAGGCAGGCGCGCACGGCCTCGGCCGGGAACGAGGGATCGTGCTTGCGGCGCGTGAAGCGCTCCTCCTGCGCGGCGGTCACGATCTCGCCGTCGACCGTCAGCGCGGCCGCGCTGTCGTGATAGTAAGCCGACAGGCCGAGGACGATCATCGCGCGATCAGAAGATCGTATAGATGAACGGCGCGATCGCCGAGCCCTTCGTCAGCACGACGAGGCCACCGAACAGCACGAGCAGCAGCATCAGGGGGAAGAGCCAGAACTTCTTCCGCTCGCGCATGAATTCCCACAACTCGGCGATCATCGACACGACACGATCCTTCGGAAATCAGAATTGCTTGCTCATGGAGCCCGGCTTCGGCCCCGGCGGCTCACGGGTGATCCAGTAGCTCTGGCGCGCTCCGTCACGGCGGAGCTGCAGCAGGTCCTTGCCACGCATGCGGATCACCAAAGCCATCGGCGTGAAGACTCCGAAAAACAGGATCCCCATCAGCAGCGGGTTGACGACCCGGTGCAGCAGCAGCCCGATTCTGTACCAGATGAGGCTCAGCGGACGCAGCAGCGCCGGCATCAGCAGCGCGGCGGCCAGGAACGCGGCCGCGATCAGCAACGCCCACAGCCGGATCGGACGCCCCGACCACAGCGGGAACAGCGCGATCAGCGCGAAGACGACCGCGAACACGATGCCGAAGCTGCGCTCGGAGCTGCGCACGACCTTGCGGTACGAGACAGCGCTTTCGTTCGTCGCCAATCGATGCTCCCTGCGCGGCAACGGCCCGCCGCGTTGACCCCTGCACCGGCTACCGGTAACGCTACGTTTTTAGTCGGATTTCCCTGGATACGCAAAGATGTCGCTCAAGACCATCGCGACCTATGCCGCGATCACGGTCGTCACCATTGTGGGCGCCGAACTCCTGCTGCGCGCCTATACCTGGGTGCCCGTCGAAGCCGTTATTGGGGATACCCTGGGCCAATCGCGCTACGACCATTCTCCGCGTGGCGCGGGCGATCTGCTGCCGGGCCAGGACGGCCATTGGGTCGTCTGGTTTCACCGGCCCTATCACGTACAGACCAACAGTCTCGGCCTGCGCCATACCGAGGAGCCGTCCGAGACCGCGTTCCGCGTGCTCGCGATCGGCGATTCACAGACCTTCGGCCCCTATCTGACCAACGAGGATACCTGGCCGGGCTGGACCGAGAACCAGCTGCGCCTGATGCAGGGCCGCCGCGACGGCATTCAGGTCTTCAATGCCGGCATCTCGGGCTACTCGATCCGAGACGAGCTTGCCTACGTTCGCGAGAAAGGCGTTGGATTCAAGCCCAAGCTCGTCGTGCTCGCCGTGTACGAGAACGATCTTCCCGATTTGCGCAAGCCGGAGGGTCAGCGCCCCACGCGTCCCGCGGGCTCTCGCGACGATGCGTGGCGCTGGCTGATCCGCAATTCGGCGCTCGTGCATCTCGCGAGCGAGGTGCGCACCTTCCTTCAGCGCCGCGCCGCGAACGTCGACGTCCGCCGCGGCGAAGGCGAGGTCAAGGCGGCGCCGAAGCCGGCCGATGACAGCGCTGCGCTCGCGAGCGCCTATGCGGGCTATTTCCGCGAGCTCGCCGCGCTGCTGAAGCAGAACGACATCCGCTTCGCGACCATCTTCATTCCGACACCCACCGATCAGCCGTCCCAGATGGAGCCCCTGCTCCGCACCCTCACCACCGAGACCGGCACGCCCTATCTGGATCTCACGCCGGTTTTCCGTGCGCGCGCTCAGGCGCCCGTGCGCCTCTTCCTGCTGCAGCGCGAGCCGAACGGCAGCTATGTCGGCAATGGACATCTCTCGCGCGAGGGACAAGCCGAGGTCGGCACCGCGGTCGCCGCCTGGCTCGCCGAGCAGAAGCTGGTGCCGCGTTAGAATCGTAGGGTGTGCTCAGCGCGCCGAGGCCGTTCAGTTGAGCGATGAGTTTGATCGCGCTGAGCGCACGCGTGCGCTCGACGGATCAATGCTCATGGTGCAATTGCAAGGCTCGGGCCGCCGAGCACACCCTACAGGAGCTCATCTCCGCCGGCCGATCATCACGAACAGCGCGCCTTCCGACGAGATGCTGCCGAGCCAGCTGAACTGCGTCGCGAGCCGCGCGAGCTTCGAGCCGCGGTCGCTCGGCGCGAACATGTCGGCACCGGGCGTGGTGCCGAGGATCGGCGGATGGCAGCTCAGATAATCGATCTCGTTCGCGGCGAACCAGTCGAGCACTTCGTCGATCGAGTGCCAGGTCTCGTGCGGGTTGTAATACTGGTCCTTGATCCAGATCTCGGCCTTGCGCGCGTCGCGGATCCGGTTGCGCACCACATAGTCGATCTTCGGCCCGAGCAGCCCGATCAGCCGCGCGCGCCAGGCCGTCGGCATGCGGCCGTAAAGATTGTAGAGCCCGACCGCAACGATGCCGCCCCGCTTCGCCTTGCGCACGATCGACGCGAAGGCGCGCCGCGCATCCTTGGTGTGGTGCAGCACGCCGCTGCTGATCACGACGTCGAAGGATTCATCCTTGATGCCGAGCGCGAAGATGTTCATCTGCACGAAGCTCGCGCGCGCGATCTCGTTGCGCCGCTTGAAGTCGACCGCGAGGCCGAGGCTCGCGCGCGACAGGTCGATGCCGAGCACGTGGTTGTTGTTGAGCGAGAGGAACTGCGAGAGCTGCCCGGTGCCGCAGCCGCATTCCAGGATCAGCTTGTTGTAGCCGATCGCACCCAGCAGCCCGGCCGAGAACGGGTTGCTGCGCCCGCGCCCGACCAGGTCCCCGAAATCCTGCAAGCCCTCGTAGCTCGGGAACGGATGCTCCTCGTAGAACGCCTTGATGCGCCCCGTCACCTTGGCGGCATCGTCCTCCTCGATGCCGGCGAGCAGCGACGGGATCCCGTCGCGGTCCGGGAAGCTTGCGCCGGTGGCCGGCTCGCGAAAGCCGCCCGCGAGGCGCGTCAGCGTCGCGGCGTCGTCTCCACCCGGAGGCTTGAGCAGCGGAAGAATGCGCGGATCGACGAGCGTGTCGGCATCAATCGCGGTCTGCGCAGTATCGGACATTGAACCTCCCGGTCACGCGGAACGGCGATCAAATCCTCATTCCACGACATGCGCAATCCGCGCGGCTCACGCCGCTGACGCCGCCCACACCCGCGTCAGCTCCGGCACGAGCGCGTCGAAGTGGGAGATCACCGTGAGTGCGCCGGCGGCGGCAAGCTCCGTGGTCTCGTGATAGCCCCAGGCGACACCGATCGCCTGCGCGCCCGCCGCGCGCGCCATGCTGACGTCGAACGCGGTGTCGCCGACCACGATCGTGTTCGCGGGCGCCGCGCCGACCTCACCCATCGCGTTAAGCACCATGCCGGGGTCTGGCTTCGAGGGTGCATCGTCGGCGGTCTGGATCGTGACGAAGCGATCGAGCAATCCGTGCCGCCCCAGCACCGCATCGACGCCGCGCCGCGACTTGCCGGTCGCGATGCCGAGCACGACATCGTCGTGCGCCGCGAGCGCATCGATCGCTTCGCGCGCCCCGGGAAAGAGCGGCTCGAGATGCTGCTCCGCGCGGCGCAGTGCATGGAACGCGGCCTTGTACTGCTCGACGAAGCTCTCGATCGGAAAGCCAGCGTCGTCGGCGGCCAGCCGCGCGAATGCGTTCGGCAGTGAGAGCCCGACGATCGCCAGCAGCCGCTCGCGCGCTGGCGGCCGCATACCGTGAAATGCGTATGCGCTGTGCATTGCAGCAACGATCATGTGCTGGCTGTCGACGAGCGTGCCGTCACAGTCAAACACCACGAGTTTCAATGAGTTAGGCACTGGTCACACGCACCGATTCCGGGCCTCTTTTCATCTGGCGACAGGCGCTCATGCCGCACTTGCCGCGGCGAAACTGCAGTCAAATCCTTGAGTTATTCCTATGTAGCGATGGCAATCGGGCTTGTCGTCCTCTAACATCCCCTCGGACTCGGCGGTTGATAATCTTCAAGAAAACGCCGAGCGGGGGATGAACGTCAGAGCATTCGCTGGTCTCCGCAGAGTCAGGAGATCCGTGAGGAGGAAATGAAGCTCACCGATATTTCGGCGCCTGACTATTTCCACAAGGTCGTGGATTGTCAGTGGGCGTGCCCGGCGCACACGCCAGTTCCTGAATACATCCGGTTGATCGCGGCGGGGCGCTACTCCGACGCCTACCTGATCAATTGGAAGTCCAACGTGTTTCCCGGCGTGCTGGGACGCACCTGCGACCGTCCGTGCGAGCCGGCGTGCCGGCGCGGCCGTGTCGAGGAGGATCCGGTCGCGATCTGTCGCCTCAAGCGCGTCGCGGCCGACTACAAGGACGACATCCGCGCCTTTCTCCCGAAGGCCGCTGCGAAGAACGGCAAGCGCGTCGCGATGATCGGCGCCGGCCCGGCCTCGCTCGCGGTCGCGCGCGACCTCGCGCCGATGGGCTACCACTGCGTGGTCTTCGACCAGGACCCGCAAGCCGGCGGGTTCATGCGCACGCAGATCCCGAAATTCCGCCTGCCCGACAGCGTGCTCGACGAGGAGGTCGGCTACATCCTCGACCTCGGCATCGACTTCGTCGGCGGCAGGCGCATCGACAGTTTGAAGGCGCTGCTCGCCGAGGACTTCGACGCGATCTTCGTCGGCTCCGGCGCGCCGCGCGGCCGCGACCTCGAGATCCCGGGCCGGGCGGAAGCCGCCGCCAACATCCATATCGGCATCGACTGGCTCTCCAGCGTCTCCTTCGGCCACATCTCGTCGATCGGCAAGCGCGTGATCGTGCTCGGCGGCGGCAACACCGCGATGGACTGCTGCCGCTCGGCGCGCCGCCTCGGCGGAGAGGAAGTCAGCGTCGTGGTTCGCTCCGGCTTCGAGGAGATGAAGGCGTCTCCTTGGGAGAAGGAGGACGCCATGCACGAGGGCATCCCGATCCACAATTACATGGTGCCCAAGGCCTTCGTGCACGAGAACGGCCGCCTCACCGGCATGGTGTTTGAGAAGGTGAAGGCCGAATACGACGCCGACGGCCGCCGCAAACTGGTGCCCTCGGGCGAGCCCGACATCACCATGGCCTGCGATGACGTGCTGGTGGCGGTCGGCCAGGAGAACGCCTTCCCCTGGATCGAGCGCGACATCGGCCTCGAGTTCGACAAGTGGGGCATGCCCCGGGTCGATCCGAAGACCATGCGCTCGACGCATCCGAAGGTCTTCTTCGGCGGCGATGCCGCGTTCGGGCCGAAGAACATCATCTGGGCCGTCGCGCACGGCCACGAGGCCGCGGTCTCGATCGACAAGCTCTGCAGCGGCGAGGACGTGGATGACCGTCCCCTGCCCGCCGTCGATGTGGTCAGCCAGAAGATGGGCATCCACGAGTGGAGTTACGATAACGACATCTCGAAGGACCAGCGCTTCCGGGTGCCGCTCCGCGACAAGGAGATCGCGCTCAAGGACATCCGCGCCGAGGTCGAGCTCGGCTTCGACCCGGTCCTCGCCTTCAACGAGGCGCAGCGCTGCCTGAACTGCGACGTGCAGACGGTCTTCACCGGCCAGCTCTGCATCGAATGCGATGCCTGCGTCGACATCTGCCCGATGGACTGCATCACGTTCACGCAGAACGGCGAGGAAGAAGAGTTGCGCACGCGCCTGAAGGCGCCGGCGCAAAACCTGACCCAGGCGCTCTACGTCGCCGACAATCTCAAGACCGGCCGCGTGATGGTGAAGGACGAGGACGTCTGCCTTCACTGCGGCCTGTGCGCCGAGCGTTGCCCGACCGGCGCCTGGGACATGCAGAAGCACCTGATCGAAATGACCCACGCGAGTGATCGATGCCGCTCGAAAGTGTGAACGATTTCGTCGTCCGTTTCGCCAACGTCAACGGGTCCGGATCCGCCAGCGCCAACGAGTTGTTCGCCCGTGCGGTGCTGCGCATGGGCATTCCGGCCGCGCCGCGCAACATCTTCCCGTCCAACATCCAGGGCCTGCCCACCTGGTACGAGGTGCGCATCTCGGAAGCCGGCTATCTCGGCGCCCGCGGCGGCGTCGATCTCATGGTGGCGATGAACCCGCAGACCTGGGACAAGGACGTCGCCGGCATCGAGCCGGGCGGCTACCTGCTCTACGACTGCACGCGTCCCCTGCCCGCCTCGAAATTCCGCGAGGACATCACGGTAATCGGCGCGCCGCTCACCGGCATCTGCAATCGCGAATACACCGATCCGCGCCAGCGCCAGCTGTTCAAGAACATCATCTATCTCGGCGTGCTCTCGGCGCTGCTCGACATGGATGTCGCCGAGATCGAGAAGCTGATCGGCGAGCAGTTCAAGGGGAAGGACAAGCTGATCGCGCCCAATGTCCACGCGCTGCATCTCGGTCGCGATTGGGCGCTGCAGAACGTCGCCTGTCCGATCGGGCTGCGGCTCCGGCGCTCCGACAAGGTCGGCGACCGCATCTTCGTCGAGGGCAATTCGGCGGCCGCGCTCGGCGCCGTCTATGGCGGCGCCACGGTCTGCGCCTGGTATCCGATCACGCCCTCCTCCTCGCTCGCCGACGCCTTCACGCGCCATTGCGCCAAGCTGCGTGTCGATCCCGAGACCAAGAAGGCGCGCTACGCGATCATCCAGGCCGAGGACGAGCTCGCCTCCATCGGCATGGTGATCGGCGCGTCATGGAACGGCGCCCGCGCCTTCACGGCCACATCAGGCCCCGGCATCTCGCTGATGCAGGAGTTCCTCGGCCTCGCCTATTTCGCCGAGATCCCGGCCGTGATCTTCGACGTGCAGCGCGGCGGCCCCTCGACCGGCATGCCGACCCGCACGCAGCAGTCCGACCTTCTGCTCTGCGCCTATGCATCGCATGGCGACACCAAGCACGTGCTGCTCTTCCCGGGGGATCCGACCGAGTCCTTCGAGTTCGGCGCCGCCGCCTTCGATCTCGCCGACCGGCTGCAGACGCCGATCTTCGTCATGCTCGACCTCGACATCGGCATGAACCAGCACCTGTCGCGGCCCTTCAAATGGGATGACAGCCGCACATACGACCGCGGGAAGATTATGACCGCGGAGGAGCTCGAGGCCGGCAAGGATTTCGGCCGTTATCTCGACACCGAGGGCGATGGCATTCCGCATCGCACCTATCCGGGCACGCACCCGACCAAGGGTGCCTTCTTCACCCGCGGCACCTCGCGCGACCGCTACGCCAAGTACACCGAGGAAGGCGGCCCCTACGTCGACAATATGCAGCGCCTGTTGCGCAAGTTCGAGACCGCGCAGGACCTCGTCCCGCGCCCGATCCGCCGCAATGCCTCGAAGCCGGCGCGCTACGGCGTGATCTACTACGGCTCCACCGCCCCCGCCATGGACGAGGCGATCGAGCTCTTGGAAGCGCGCGGCATCCCGCTCGACATGCTCCGCGTCCGCGCCTTCCCGTTCCACCAGGACGTCTCGGATTTCATCGCCGAGCACGACGCCGTGTTCCTGGTCGAGCAGAACCGCGACGCGCAGCTGCGCACGCTGATCGTCAACGAGTGCGAGGTCGATCCGCTCCGCGTGGTGCCGATCCTGCATTATGACGGCACGCCGATCACCGCGCGCTTCATCGCCCGCGCGATCGGCGATCATCTCGATGCGCTCAAAGTCACGCCCATGCGCAAGGTGGTGTCATGACCTATATCGCCAAGCCCACCTTCCATCATCCCGAGTTGCCGAAGAACGCGCTCGGCTACACCCATCGCGACTACGAGGGCTCGATCTCGACGCTGTGCGCGGGCTGCGGTCACGACTCGATCTCGGCCGCGATCATCCAGGCCTGCTTCGAGCTCGCCATCGAGCCGCATCGCGTCGCCAAGCTCTCCGGCATCGGCTGCTCGTCGAAGACGCCGACCTACTTCCTCGGCCATTCGCACGGCTTCAACTCGGTGCACGGGCGCATGCCCTCGGTGCTCACCGGCGCCAACCTCGCCAACCGCGACCTGATCTATCTCGGTGTCTCGGGTGACGGCGACTCCGCCTCCATCGGCCTCGGCCAGTTCGCCCATGCGCTCCGCCGCGGCGTCAACATGGTCTATATCGTCGAGAACAACGGCGTGTACGGCCTCACCAAGGGCCAGTTCTCGGCCACCGCCGACCGCGGCTCCAAGTCGAAGCGCGGCTCGATCAACACCGACAACTCGATCGATCTGGTCGCCATGGCGCTGCAGCTCGGAGCGACCTTCGTCGCCCGCTCCTTCTCGGGCGACAAGGCGCAGCTCGTGCCGATCATCAAGGCCGCGCTCGAGCACCAGGGCGCTGCCTTCATCGACGTGATCAGCCCGTGCGTCGCCTTCAACAATCACCTCGGCTCCACCAAGAGCTTCGACTATGTGCGCGAGCACAACGAGGCCGTGAACCGGCTCGACTACATCACGGGCCGCATGCCGATCCATGTCGACTACGCGCCCGGCGAGGTCGAGCTGGTGCAGCAGCACGACGGCACTACCATCGCGCTGAAGAAGATCGCGGCCGACTACGACCCGACCGACCGCCGCCGCGCCATGGACTATCTGATGGAAGCCCAGGCCGAAGGTCAGATCGTCACCGGCCTGCTCTATCTCGACCGCAAGCCGAAGGACCTGCACGCCGCCATGCAGACGGTCGAGCGCCCGCTCAACCAGCTCGGCGAGAAGGAGCTCTGCCCCGGCTCCGCCGCGCTCGAGAAGCTGAACGCGAGTTTGCGCTAGCGCTGGTAGAGTGCGCTAAGGCGCGCCCGAGGCTTTCAACAGGCACGCTGCCTCGATCGCGCCGTGCGCACGCGTACGGCGCTTCAGCACGCGTGCGCACGGCGGATCCATCGCCGAACAACGCCGCAACGCCTCGGCCGCCTTAGCGCACCCTACCGCGCACACGTCGCCAAGTTCCACCTTCACGAACCCGTGAGGCCCGTAACACCCGCGCCCCCTGCCGCGAAATTCGGGAAAGCAACCCCGGCTTCGTGCAGGTGCCGATGCTCTCGCCGACAGCTCCCGCCGAGTGCGCCATCGCGGTCATGGCCAAGGCCTCGCATCCGGGCCGCACCAAGACGCGTCTGGTGCCGCCTCTCAGCTTCGACGAAGCCGCGGCCTTCAACACGGTTTTCCTGAAGGACATCGCGGCCAACTTGGCGGCGGCCGGCGTGGTGACGCCGATCGCGTCTTATATGGCCTATGGCCCGCCGGGATCGGCGCCGTTCTTCCAGCAGAACCTGCCCGAGGCCGGACTGATCGAGGTCTGGTTTCCGAACTTCGGCGACTGCCTGTTCGCCACGATCGCCGAGCTGCTCGCGCGCGGCCACGGCTCCGCCGTCGTCCTCAACTCCGACAGCCCGACACTCCCGACCGCGCTGCTGATCGAGACCGCGCAGGTGCTGGCGCAGCCCGGCGATCGTGCCGTGCTCGGGCCGGCTGACGACGGCGGCTACTACCTGCTCGGCCTCAAGCAGGCGCATCGCCGCATGTTCGACGAGATCGACTGGAGCACCGAGCGCGTCGCGGGGCAAACTTTGGCGCGCGCCCGCGAGATCGGCCTCCCCGTGCATGTGCTGCCGACCTGGTACGACGTGGACGACGCCGCGGCGCTCCGCTGCCTCACGGGCGAGCTGCTCGAGAGCCGCCCGTTCGATCCCACCCGGAAGAGCAGCCGCGCGCTGCACACGGCCGCCCTGATCGAGTCGTTGCGCGCCGGAGGCGACTTCGCGGCTCGCATCGGCCTGGACGATCCCCATTGGCCCGCCACACAGGATCTGCGCGATGACAATGCCCTCGCCCGCTAGCGCGCGCGTCGATCCGCGCCGCTATTTCGAGACCGTCGCGCCCAAGCGCGATGCCGCACCCGAGCGGCCGCCGGTCTGCCTGTATCTCGAGACCACCAACCGCTGCAACCTGCTCTGCACCACGTGTCCGCGCACCTATGAGGAGCTCGAGCCGCCAGCCGACATGAGCTGGGAGCTGTTCACCTCGATCGTCGATCAGGTGCCGGACCTGCAGCGTGCCGTGCTGCACGGCGTCGGCGAGCCCATGCTGGTGAAGGACCTGCCGCGCATGGTGCGCTACCTCAAGGAGCGCGGCACCTATGTGCTCTTCAATACCAACGGCACGGTCCTGAATGAGAAGAACGGCCGCGCCCTGATCGCGGCCGGGCTCGACGAGCTGCGCGTCTCGCTCGATGCGTCCAACGCGACTTCGTTCCGGGCCATCCGCGGCAAGGATTATTTCGCCCGCATCCTGAGGAATGTGCGCGCCTTCCGCGCTCTGCAGGAGCGTGAGGGTCACGACAAGCCGCGCGTCTCCGCCTGGCTCACCGGCCTGCGTGAGACCGTCGAGGAGCTGCCCGCCTTCGTGCGCGTCGCCGCCGAGATCGGCGTCAAGGAAGTCTATCTCCAGCGCCTCGTCTTCTTCGAGAAGGACGCGATCGGCCGCGCCCGGCCCGATCAGGCGCTCTACGAGCAGCTCACCCGCGAGGAAGCCGGCTACATCGAAGCCGCGACTGCGCTGGCGCAGACCCTCGGCATGACCTTCTCGGCCTCGGGCGCCGCCTCCGAGCCCGGCATGAGCCTGCACCGCGGCGAAGACTCGCATTGGTCGCTGTGCCGCCGCCCATGGAGCGTGATGTATTTCACCGCCAACGGCCGCGCGCTGCCCTGCTGCATCGCGCCGTTCTCGCAGCGCGGCTACGAGAACTACACGCTCGGCGACGCCACGCAGGAGACCTTGCGCGAGATCTGGAACGGTCCCGCCTACAAGAGCTTCCGCGAAGGCCTGCTCTCCGACACGCCGCCCGGCGCCTGCGCCAGTTGCGGCCTGCGCTGGAGCCTGTGATGCGGGTCGCGGTCGCCATCCCGGCTCTCGACGAGGCGGACTCGATCGCCGGCGTCGTCAGCGCAATCCCGCGCGACCTCGTTTCCCGCGTCATCGTGGCGGATGGCGGCAGCACCGATGCCACCGCTGCGCGCGCCCGTGCGGCCGGCGCCGAGGTGATCGCTGCGGGCCGCGGCTATGGTCGTGCCTGTCTTGCGGCCACGGAAGCTGCCAGCGACGCCGACATCATGGTCTTCATGGACGGCGACGGCGCCGACGATCCGCGCGCCATCGCGGCGCTCGTCGCGCCGATCGCGGCCGGCGAATGCGATTTCGTCATCGGCTCGCGCGTACGCGGCCCGCGCGAGCCTGGCAGCATGAGCTGGCATCAGGTGGCGGCCGGCCGCGCCGCGGGGTGGCTCGTTCACTTGCTTTACGGCGTGCGCTACACCGACATGTGCGCCTTCCGCGCCATTCGCCGCGACGCGCTCCTCGCGCTCGGCATGCGCGAGATGACCTATGGCTGGAATCTCGAGATGCAGATGCGTGCCGCGCGCGCGGGCCTGGGCATCCGCGAGATCCCCGTGCCCTACCACTGCCGCACCGGCGGCGCGTCCAAGGTCGCGGGCAGCCTGCGCGGCACGTTGCGCGCCGGCCTGCGCATCATCGCCACCTTCGCCCGCATCGCGGCCGCCCCCTCCAGCGTACGGTGATCCATGTCCTCGCGCCCGCCTTCCATCCTTCCCGACAGCGAGATCGTTTCACCCACCGGCCGCATGGTCGCACCGCTGCTGGCGCGCCGCGACCATGATCAGCCCTCGCTGTTCCGGCCCGAGAACATGCTGCGCGAGGCGCGGCGCCAGAAAGGCCTGCCACCCGGACGCGTGCCGCAGATCTGCGTGCTCGATCCGGACGGCGATATCGTGCGCCATGTCCGCGAGACGCAGGGTGCCGCCGCGGCGCCGCACTGGGCCTGCTATCACACCGAGCTCTGGGATTTCGCCGCGCAGGGCACGCGCTTCGGCATCGTCGGCCGTGCGGTCGGCGCCTCCTTCGCGGTGCTGGTGGCCGAGGAACTGTTCGCCTGCGGCTGCGAGCTCCTGATCAGCATCACCTCGGCGGGCCAGATCGCGCCGATCGCGCCGCCGCCCTATCACGTGGTGATCGAGCGCGCGCTGCGCGACGAGGGCACCAGCTATCACTATCTCCCGCCTTCCCGTTATGCGCAGGGCCACTCGACCCTGACCGCGCTGGCAGCCGCCGCCTTCGCACAAGCCGGGCGCCGCACCTTCGTCGGCGCGAGCTGGACCACCGACGCGCCATTCCGCGAGACCGCCGAGACCGTCGCGGCACGCCAGCGCGAGGGCATCCTCACGGTCGAGATGGAGGCGGCCGCACTCTATGCCTTTGCGGAGGCGCAAGGCCGTCCTGTGCTGTGCATCGCTCACGTCAGCAACCAGCTTGGCTGCGTCGAGGGTGACTTCGAGAAAGGCGACGGCGCCAGCGCCGCCATCGACCTGCTGGTCGCCTTCGCGGCGGCCTGGACCTGCTGCGAGAGGACCGTCGCATGCGCGGAATGAGAGCACCGTACATCGTGCTGTTGCTTGCGGCGGCTCAGCTGGCGAGCGGCCCGGCGTACGCAGCCAGCACCGAGCAGCAGGCCGAGAAGCCCGCCGCCCTCTCGCCCGAAGAGACCATGCAGCGCCGCTTCCCGCAGCCGGCGCGGGTCGGCGATCTGATCGGCCTCGCGGTGCTCGATGATTACGACCAGACCATCGGGCGCGTGCGTCACGTCGTGCGCACGCCCGAGGGCAAGATCCGCCTCATCGTCACGCATGGCGGCCTGTTCGGGTTCGGCACGCGCCTCGTCGCCGTGCCGATCGAGGTGGTCGCGCTGCTCGGGCAGCAGTTCGCGGCCCTCGAGATCACGCCAGCCGACTTCGCCAAGGCGCCGACCTGGGCACCGTCGCAGGAGACCACGCTGCGCGCCGACGAGATCGTCCGCGTCGGACTCACCAAGCGCTGAGGGGGAAATCGATGACCGATACGCCACGCCGGCTGCATCCGCTGCCTGTACGGATCATGCACTGGATCAATGCCGTGGCCATGCTGCTGCTGATCGGCAGCGGCTGGAAGATCTATCAGGACGAGGTGATCTTCGGCTGGCTGCACTTCCCGAACAGCATTTCGATCGGCCCCGAGGCGCAGCACGCGCTGCAGTGGCACTTCCTCGCCATGTGGATCCTGGTGCTCAACGGCCTTGCTTATCTCACCTATGGGCTCGTGTCCGGCCGCTTCCGCCGCAAGCTGCTGCCGATCCGGCCGCGCGAGGTGATCGCCAACATTCGGGACGCGCTGCGCCTGCAGCTGAGCCACGACGACCTCACCCGCTACAACGCGGTGCAGAAGACACTCTACGTCGGCATCATCCTGGTGATCATCGTGCAGGTGATCTCCGGTCTCGCGATCTGGAAGCCGGTGCAGTTCGGCGAGCTGGTCGATCTGTTCTACGACTTTCAGGGTGCGCGGCTCGCGCATTTCATCGGCATGGCCGCGATCGTCGGGTTCCTGGTCGTGCACGTGACGCTTGCTCTCATCGTGCCGCGTGCGCTCATCGCCATGGTCACGGGCGGTCCGAAGGTGCAGCCGAAGCCGGCCGAAGGGAGCGCCGCATGAGCCTGTTTCGCCGTCCCGTGGATCAGAGCGTGCTCACCGAGAACCGCAAGCTCCTGCAGGAGATCGACCGCCGCAAGGTGCTGCGCGGCGCCGTCAGCCTCGGCGCGCTCAGCATGCTCACGGGCTGCAATGTGAGCGATCGCAGCGCCGTGCAGTCGGTGCTGCGCACCGTCTCGTCTTGGAACGACAGCGCCCAGGCGCTGCTGTTCAATCCCAACAAGCTCGCCCGCACGTTCACGGAGGCCGAGGTGCTCAAGCCGCCGCGCTTCAACGCGTTCTACGATGTGGAGGATGTGAAGCCCGTGGACGGCGCCAGCTGGAAGCTGGAGCTCGCCGGCCTCATCGCCGACAAGCGGCCCTGGACCCTCGCCGACATCCATGCCTTTCCCGAGCAGGAATGGATCTATCGCCACATCTGCGTGGAAGGCTGGGATTATATCGGCCAGTGGTCCGGCCCGAGCTTCCGCCAGTTCCTCGAGCGCGTCGGCGCCGATCTCTCGGCCAAGTATGTCGCCTTCCGCTGTGCTGACGGCTACACCAGCTCGATCGACATGGCGAGCGCGCTGCATCCGCAGACCATGCTCGCGACCAAATATGCACGCGAGGTGCTGCCCGATCCGTTCGGCTTCCCGCTCCGTCTACGCACCGCCGTGAAGCTCGGCTGGAAGAACCCGAAATGGATTACCGCCATCGAGGTGACCAACACCTATCGGGGCGGCTTCTGGGAGGACCGTGGCTTCAACTGGTTCGCCGGCCTGTGAGCCTTGCCGCCTTGCGCGGCCAGGCGCATGCTCGCGCGATGCTTCCGGCGCCGCGCTCCTGATCATGCCCTCGTGGTTCGACGTATTCATTTGCGCGGGAGCCGCGGCGTTGTTCTGGACGCTGCTCGGCCTCGCGCTCGCGGGCCCGCACTTTCCCAAACCGCTACGGCTCGGCTTCGCGCCCGTGCTCGGCTGGGCCGCGCATTCCGCCGTGATGCTGCCCGTGCATCAGCTGATCGGGCTGTCGCCGCTGACGGTCCGCAGTGCCAGCGCCGCCCTTCTCGCAGGCAGCCTCGCCGCACTCAGCCGTCGGCGCACCACCGGAGCTCCGGCGTCCACCATTCCGGCCTGGGCCTGGGCCGGCGCCGCAATGATCGCGGCGCTCGTTGCGGCCGCGATCATGCCCAAGGAAGGCGGCACCGTGCTGGCTTCTCCGATCTTCGACCATGCCAAGGTCGCAATCGTCGACGAGATCGCGCGCCTCGGCGTGCCGCCCGGCAACCCGTTCTTCGCCGCTCAGGGTCCGCGCCTGCCCTACTACTATCTTTGGCACTTCTCGGCCGCCGAGATCGCGCTCGCCTTCGGCGTCACGGGCTGGACCGCCGATGCGGCGCTCACCGGCGTGACGGCCTTTGCCTCGCTGACCGCGATGATCGCCCTCGCGGTCTGGTGGGGCGGGCGCAGCGCGGCCGCCTGGCTGCTGCTGCTGCTGGCGCTGACGGGTTCGCTGCGGCCGCTCATCGAGCTCGTGATTCCGCGTCGCGATCTCGACCCCTGGTTTCTGGAAGCGAGCGGCCTCGGGGCATGGCTGTTCCAGGCCGCCTGGGTGCCGCAGCATCTCGCGGCCGCGACCTGCGTTCTCGTCGCCGCCGTCCTGATCGGCGAAACCGCGCGCGAGGCACGCCCGATGCGCGTCGTGCTGCTTGGATTGCTTGGAGCCGCGGCCATCCAGTCCTCCACCTATGTGGGCGGTGTCACGTTCGGCCTCGCGGCTACAGTCACCGCCTATGTGTTGATCGGACGTATGAACAAGCGGCGCCTCGCCTTTCTGCTCGCGACGGCCATCGCGGCCATGATCGCGCTTGCGCTCGCGGCCCCGCTGCTACGCGACCAATGGGCCGCGACCGCGGCGCGCGAGATGGGCGCACCCATCGCCTTCATGCCGACCGAGGTGTTCGGCCCGCGCGTGCCCGAGACGCTGCGGCGCTGGCTCGATTTGCCGGGTTTCTGGCTCATCTATCTGCCGATCGAGCTGCCCGCGATCTTCGTGACGGGGGTCGTCACACTACGCGCGCTGCTGCGCGCCTCGGATACGGAGACGCAACTCACCAACATCGCCGTCGCGACGCTCGCCATCGCCGCGCTCATGGTCTCCTGGCTGCTCGCCAGCACCTTCGGCAACAACGATCTGGGCTGGCGCGCGAGTCTTCCGCCGATCATGGTGCTGACGGCCGCCGCAGCTGCCGGCTTGGCGCGCTGCCTCACCGGCCGCGCCAAGATCGCAGCCCTGGTCGCGCTGCTCGCTGGACTTCCCGCGGGGGCGCTCATGCTGCGCGAATATCTCGCCGGCAGCTCACCGCGCTCCGACCTGTTCGCGGCGACGCCCGAGATGTGGCAAGCCGTGCGTGAGCAGACCAGCGACAGCGCGCGTATCGCCAACAACCCGCAATTCCTGCAGGAGATGACGCCCTGGCGCGGCAATATCTCCTGGGCCCTGCTGGCGAACCGGCGCTCGTGCTTCGCGGCCGACGATCTCGTGTTCCCGTTCGTCGCCCTGCCGCACGCGCCGCGCCGCGGCATCGATGCGCAGTTCATCCGCATGTTCGCGGGTGAGATGACGGCCGACGAGATCGCGGCGCTGCTGCGGCGCTACGGCTGTGACGCCGTCGTCCTCACCGCGCAGGACGGCGCCTGGGCGCGCGATCCCTTCCCGGCCGCCGGCTTGCGCCTTGCCGCGAGCCGACCGGGTGCGTGGCGGGTCTATGTGCGGATGGATCTGGCGGCGCGTTGAGCGTCAATTCGCGCCCGCGCAGCTGCCCACATAGGCATTCATGTCGCGGTCATCGAGGCCATAGGTACGGCCGCGCTGGATGCACGGCACCACGCGGTCGCCATAGCCCTTGCGACGCTGCACGGCTCTGGGGGCAGGACCGACCTTTTGATACTCGTGGAACCCCGTCGAAGGCGTCGGCCGCACCGGCGCCGACGGGATCGCGATCTCGGGCGGCTTCACTTGCGGCAAGGGCTGCAGCGGCGGAGGTGGAATCACAGGCGGCGCACCAGGCGCATAGTATTGTGCATAGACCGTGCCGGCGGGAAGGCAGGCGATCAGGACGCAGGCGAAGATCAAGCGGCCCATGGGCACACGCCTCTCGGATGCGACTCTCCCTTAAATAGGGAGGTCGCGCCGAAATGACAGGTCGGGACGTATCGGGTCGATGACCCCGCAGATTTTCGGGGTTTCCCGCGCTCATTCCTCGGGCGCATCCACGATCGGGTCGTAGCGCTTGGCGTCGAAGCCGAGCAGGTTCCAGGACTGCGCCATATGCGG
This sequence comes from Pseudomonadota bacterium, assembly GCA_023404705.1. Lineage (GTDB taxonomy): Bacteria > Pseudomonadota > Alphaproteobacteria > Rhizobiales > Xanthobacteraceae > FEB-22. The sequence continues at coordinate 4,517 of JAEYAU010000206.1, read as the reverse complement.
CGGCAGCGGCGCCGTCACGTCCACGGTGCCGCCGCGCGGATGCGGCACCACGATGCGGCGCGCCAGCAGGTGCAGCCGGTCCTGCATGCCGCCCGGCAGCTCCCAGTTCTCCTTCTGGAAGTATTTGGGATCGCCGACGATCGGATGGCCGATATGCGCCATATGCGCGCGCAGCTGATGCGTGCGGCCCGTCACCGGCTTGAGCGAGGTCCAGGCGAGCTGGCGCCCCGCCGTCTCGACCAGCGCGTAGTAGGTGACCGCGTGGCTTGCGCCCTCGTCACCATGCTGCGCGACGCGCATGAAGGAGTCTTCCTCGCGCTCCTCCTTGGCCAGATAGGTCGAGATGCGACCCTGGCTCGGGCGCGGCACGCCCGCGACCAGCGCCCAGTAGATCTTGCGCGCCGAGCGCGAGCGGAAGGTCTTCGCCAGCGCCGCCGCCGCGAAGCGCGTCTTCGCGATCAGCAGGCAACCGGCCGTGTCCTTGTCGAGCCGGTGCACCAGGCGCGGCCGCTGGCCGTCGCGTGTCTTCAGCACCCCGAGCATGCCGTCGACATGCTTGTACGTGCCCGACCCGCCCTGCACGGCGAGCCCCATGGGCTTGTTCAGCACCATGACGTCGTCGTCCTCGTGCAGCGTGATCGATTTGAGGAAGGCGCGCGTCTTCTCGTCCTCGGGCGAGCCCGAGGGCTTCGGCTGATCGAGACGCAGCGGCGGAATGCGGATCGACTGCCCGGCCTCGAGCCGGTCCTTCGGCTCCATGCGTCGGCCGTTCACGCGCACCTCACCTTTGCGGATGATGCGCTGAATATGGGAGAACGAAAGCCCCGGAAAGCGCGCCTCGAAGAAGCGGTCGAGCCGCATGCCGTCCTCATCCGCTGTCACGGTCGTGGTCTGCACCGCGGTGGGGAGCGGCGGAGCGGATGTCTCTTCGCGCGGCGGCTTCGCCTCACGCTCCTCCGCGCGCGGGGCTGCGTCGCGCCCTCCAAAGCGCTGGCGAGGACGCTCCTCCCGCGGAGGTCGCGGATCCCGATCCGATCGGTCGAAACGCGGCTTGCGAGAGCGCTCCCCTTGCGCTGGCCGCGCCTCGCGGTCCAGCCCTTCGGAACGACGCGTCCGCGGTGGTCGCCCATCACGATCCGACCTTTCGAAGCGCGGCGTGCGCGAACGCTCCCCGCCCCCTGCGCGCTCCGACCTCTCGAAACGTGGCTTGCCAGTACGCTCCTCGCGCGGCGGTCGAGCCTCGCGGTCCGATCTGTCGAACCGAGGCGTGCGCGAACGCTCTCCACCCTCTGCGCGCTGCGACCTCTCGAACCGCGGCTTGCCGGCACGCTCCTCGCGCGCGGGCCGCGTATCGCGATCCGATCTGTCGAACCGTGGGGTGCGGGAGCGCCCCTCGCTCGGCGCGTCGCGATCCGGCTTCTCGAAGCGCGGCTTGCCGAAACGCGGCTTCTCGCCGCGCCCCTCTTGCGCACGCGACTCCTGCCCGCGACGTCCGTCCTCCCGCGAGCGGCCGGGCTTGCCCGAGCGCCCGCCCTCCGGCCGCCCGCCTTTGCCTCCGGGCCGCGGCCCGTGGCGCGGACCGGCAGTCTGCTTGCCGCCCCCCGGCTGGCGAGGTCCACTCCCACGTCTCACGTCTGGCCTCGTTCTTTTCTAAGCTTGGCCCAGTAGTCGAGCCGCTTGCGGATCTCGCGCTCGAAGCCGCGATCCGGTGGATCGTAGAAGGTCTGGCGGCCGAGCGCCTCGGGGAAGTAGTCTTGGCCCGAGAAGGCGTCCGGCGCGTCGTGGTCGTATTCGTAGCCTTTGCCGTAGCCTTCGTCCTTCATCAGCCGCGTCGGCGCATTGAGGATGTGCTTCGGCGGCAGCAGCGAGCCGCCTTCCTTGGCGACGCGCATCGCCTCGCCGTACGCCATATAGGCGGCGTTCGACTTCGGCGCGGTCGCCACATAGATCACGGCCTGCGCGATCGCGAGCTCGCCTTCGGGCGAACCGAGGAAATCATAGGTCTCCTTCGCGGCGTTGCAGATCACGACGGCCTGCGGATCCGCGAGCCCGATATCCTCGATCGCCATGCGCACCACGCGGCGCGCGATATAGAGCGGGTCCTCGCCCGCGTCGAGCATGCGGCAAAGATAGTAGAGCGCCGCGTCCGGATCCGAGCCGCGCACCGACTTGTGCAGCGCGGAGATCAGATTGTAGTGCCCCTCTTGCGCCTTGTCGTAGATCGGCGCGCGGCGCTGCACGACTTCCTGCAGCTTCGCGGCGCTGAACACCTCGCCCTCGCGGGCGGCACGCCACACTTCCTCGGCGAGCGTCAGTGAGGCACGGCCGTCGCCGTCTGCCATGCGGATCAGCGAAGCGCGCGCCTCCTCGTCGAGCGGCAGCCTGCGCCCTTCGACCTGCTCGGCGCGGCTGAGCAGCTGCTCGATCGCCGCCGCATCGAGCGACCGGAACACGAGCACGCGCGCGCGTGAGAGAAGCGCGGCATTGAGCTCGAAAGAAGGGTTCTCGGTGGTCGCACCGACCAGGACCACTGTCCCGTCCTCCATCACGGGCAGGAACGAATCCTGCTGCGCCCGGTTGAATCGGTGGATCTCGTCGACGAAGAGGAGCGTGCCCTGCCCGGTCTCGCGTCGGGCCCGCGCCGCGTCGAATACCTTCTTCAGGTCTGCCACACCTGTGAAGACCGCCGAGATCTGCTCGAAGTGAAGATCGGTGGCGGTGGCCAGGAGGCGCGCCACAGTGGTCTTGCCGGTCCCGGGCGGTCCCCAGAACACCAGCGAGCCCAGCGAGCGCGTCTCCAGCATGCGCGTGAGCGCGCCGTCGGGGCCGAGCAGATGATCCTGCCCGACCACGTCCGCGAGCGTGCGGGGACGCAGCTTGTCGGCGAGCGGCCGCGGCGCACCGGCGTCGAGCCCTGCAGCTTCGAACAGGCTCGGACCTTGTTTCGCACGCGGGCTCATCAGACTTGCTTCAACCTCTGAACGTCACCGAGATCGGCTGGCCGCCGCGCATGATCGTGATGCGCCAAAGCCGGGCCGCGTCCTGGGTCACGCGGTCGAGATCGCGCGTCTTCTCGATCTTCTCGTCGTTGACGCTCACGACCATGTCGCCGCGCCGGAAGCCGACACGCTGCGCGGGCGAGCCGTCCTGGATCTCGAGGATCACGACGCCCTGCGTCGACGTGTCGAGCCGCAGCTCCTCGGCGAGCGCGGGCGAGACGTTCGCGACCTTGGCGCCACGGAACGGCGAGTTCGATCGGATCACGATCTCCTCGCGCGGGGTCTCGGGCGCGGTCTGCAGCGCGACGGCGACGCGCTGCTCCTTGCCGTTGCGCAGCACGCGCAAGCGCGCTTGGCCGCCGAGCGGCTTGGTCGCGAAGCGATAGTCGAAGGCGTTCGGATCATCCACGGCCTGGTCGTCGATGCCGACGATCACGTCGCCGGGCTTGAGGCCCGCCTTGGCGGCCGGGCTCGCTGCCGTGAGGCTCGCGACCACCGCGCCGGCGGGGCGCGTGAGGCCGAGCCCTTCGGCGATCTCCGAGGTGACGGGCTGCAGCTTGGCGCCGAGCCAGGGCCGCTTCACCGTGGTCCCGCCGCCCTGCGCCGAGGCGACCACCACGCGCACCATGTTGACCGGCACCGCGAAGCCGATGCCCTGCGAGCCGCCAGAGCGCGAGAAGATCGCCGTGTTGATGCCGACGAGCCGCCCCGACAGATCGACCAGCGCGCCGCCCGAATTGCCCGGATTGATCGCGGCGTCGGTCTGGATGAAGAACTGATAATCCGTGATGCCGACTTGCGTGCGCGCCACGGCCGAGACGATGCCGTGGGTCACGGTCTGGCCGACGCTGAACGGGTTGCCGATCGCGAGCACCAGGTCGCCCACCAGCAGCTGATCGGAATCGCCGAATTCGATCGCCGGGAACGCCTCGCGCGCCTCCTTCACCTTCAGCACCGCGAGGTCGGAGCGCGCATCCTTGAGCATGATCTGCGCCTCGAACTCGCGCTTGTCGGCGAGCACGATCTTCACCTCGTCGGCGCCCTCGATCACGTGGTTGTTGGTGACGATGATGCCGGTCGCATCCACGATCACGCCCGAGCCGAGCGAGCGCTGCACCTGCTCGCGCGGCAGGCCCGGGCCGCCGAAAAAGCGGCGGAAGATCGGATCGTCCATGAACGGGTTCTGCTGCACGGCGACGTGCTTAGCCGCATAGACGTTCACCACGGCCGGCGCCGCCTTCTGCACCACGGGCGCGAACGAGAGCTTCACATCGGCGGCGGACGACGGGAGGCGGCGGTCCTGGGCGGCTGCCGGTGCGGCGGCAGCCGCCGCCAGGGCGCCGGCAAGCGCGAGAATCGCGGCCAGCACCGTGACGGAGCGGTGAATCATGGGTCGGTTCCTGTTGCGGTCAGAGGAGATATAGAGGGCGCCGGGGGGCAAATGAAGGCGGTTTTGGAGGGCCCGTAGGGTGTGCTCGGCGTGCGCCGAGGCGCTGGCCGGGTGGCACAGCGGCAGTC
>JAEYAU010000179.1 GCA_023404705.1 Pseudomonadota bacterium | reverse complement strand
GGGGCGCGCGCCTCCCCCGCGCCCCGTTCTGGTTTCAGACGGTGCTCAGGAGCGCGCGGCGGCGCGCTGCACTTCCAGGGTCTCGGCATCGGAGCCGCATGTGAGGGTCATCGACGGGCCCTCCTCGCTCGCGAGCGCGGTGCTCTGGCCGGGCAGCATGGCGACGCTGAGGCGCGCCGCCGAGCTCGGCTTCGCGAGGTCGGGATCGACCGATTCGGCGATCATGAGCGTGAGCTGGCACTTGCCGCTCACGGTCTGGAAGTAGCCGATCGCACGCTTGGAGCCGAGCTCGTAGCTCAGCGCCTGCATCGGGCGGAACTTGTCGAGGCCGCTCGACGCCCGCATGGGCGTCGCGGCCGCGAGGCCCGCCGCCGCAATCAGGCCGACCGTGGTGAACGCGAACAGCAACCGGCGTGGAAGATTGGTCGTCATTTCATTCCCCTGTTGGGTTTGATGGTCGCCACGCGGGCCCATCGCGAGGTTCCCCTTAGTGAGGTCAGGGGGCGTGAAGGTTCATTCAAGTTTGGGCTTAGCCACCCGCGATGTCCGGGCGAACGCATCGCCACCGGGGGCGTTGTGCCTCCGGGGGGCCGGGAGGACGACTCATGGCAACGGCACAAACCAGCACCAAGACGCTCGCAGACAGTGCCAAGAAGCTGCAGACCAGCGCCGGTCACATGGAGGCGAGTGCCGGCCATATGGAAGACAGCGCCGACCGGCGCACCGAGCTCGCGGCCGATCGCACGATCTTCGCGGCCGAACGCACTTATGGCGCCTGGGTGCGCACGGGGCTGCTGGCGCTGGCCAGCGGCGTCGGGGCCAAGGCCACGCTCGCAAACGTTATCCCGGAATGGATGATCCTGCTGACCGGCAGCGTGCTGGTGCTGTTCAGCACGTTCTGCTTCGGCGCCGCGGTCTGGCGCCATCTTCACCCCGGTCCGCCGCCGCCGATCCCCGACACGCGGCGGATTCATCCCGCAATCCTGATCACCGTGAACGCGATCCTGGCGCTGGTGTCGATCGCGGCGCTGATCGGCATCTGGTTCGGACGCACGGGCGGACCGGCCACGATCCAATAAAGAGATCTGCGCGAAGCGCGGCCGCGCCGCGCGCGTTAATCATTGCGTACGCATTGCGCGTGGCGCTCTTAAGCATGCTGACAACCCTTGCTGGTGACCTCCGCGAATCTTCCCTAGGCTCGGATGACGGGTCGGGGGGCCGATCCGCACCGGTCATCAGGGGTTTCGAGCGATGCGCTGTGTCGCCGCGTACGCATTTGCCGTGTCTGTTTCACTGACGACTGCAGCCTTCGCCCAAGGCCAGACCGCACCGGTCGACGTCGCCCAGATCCGCAAGGCCGCGCCAGGCCCTGCGCTCGCCAGCCCGTCGGCCTTCGCGGCGCCGATCCCGACCGCACCCGCGGCGACCTGTCCGGGCAATCCGCACGCGCTCGGCGTCGCGCGCGTGGTGGAAATCGATACCAATGGTGGGCCGGGCTTCGGCTTCGAGCATTTCCGGGCGCACGACTTCCTGCGCGACAAGGAAGTGCTGCTCACCTTCGACGACGGCCCGTGGCCGCGCAGCACCCCGGCGGTGCTCGCCGCGCTCGCGGCCCAGTGCGTGAAGGCGACCTTCTTCCCGATCGGCAAGCACGCGACCAATCACCCCGAGATCATCAAGAAGGTGGCGGCCGACGGCCACACTATCGGCAGCCACACCTGGTCGCACCAGAATCTCGAGAAGCTCTCGGTGCAGGAAGCGATGGACGAGATCGAGAAGGGCGTGAGCGCGGTGCGCCTCGCGGTCGGCGGACCGACCGCGCCGTTCTTCCGCTTCCCGGCGCTGCGTCACCCGCCGGAGCTCGTGAAATATCTCGGCGAGCGCAACATCGGCATCTTCTCCACCGACATGGACTCGTTCGACTTCAAGATCCGCAAGCCCGACCAGGTGGTCGCGTCCGTGATGGCGAAGCTCAAGAAGTCCGGCAAAGGCATCGTGCTGATGCACGATTTCCAGCCGCACACCGCGGATGCGCTGCCCGAGCTGCTGAAGCAGCTCAAAGCCGAGGGCTATCGGGTCGTGCACATGAAGGCGAAGGACCCGGTGGGCACGATCGCGAAGTATGACGAGCAGGTGCGCGGCGAGCAGAAGCTTCCGACGCTGAGCGAGCGTCCGACCTCGAGCGTGGTGCGCACCATCACGGGCGACTAGGGTCGCCTACGGGCGACTAGGAACGCCTACGGGCGACTAGATCGTCTCCGGCGACCTCGCGTCAGACGCGTCGCGCCTCACGAGCGCGGCGGTGCGCCGCGCGTCACGTGCAGGGACTTGGCCTGCGCGCCGCAGGAGAGACTCATCTCTTCGCCTTCGGCGCTGGCGAGGTCCGTGCGCTGACCGGGCGTGAGGTTCATGGTGATCCGCGCCGGCGATGCCGCGCCGATGCCGGCGCGCTCCGCGATTACGAGCGTGAGACGGCAGCTGCCGTTCTGGCTCACGAAGTAGCCGACCGTGCGTTTCGATCCGAGATCCTGCCGGATCACCTCGGTGGCCGTGACGGCCTCCGGTGACGCGCTGCTACGAGGCGCACTCGCCCCGCCGACAAGCGTCAGGCCGACGACGACCGCGGCGACCACCGCGCCGGCCACGAACGACAGAACCCGCGACATTCCCAGTCTCTCCTTCTCGTGCGCCGTCGCCGGCGGCGCGAATATCCAGGAGATCAGACTAGCCGCGGTTCTTTTCGTGCGGATGTCCTCGCCGGCACCAATTGGTTTCGCGCGAGACGGATTGTTTCGTGAGGGGGCGCAATATTTCGTCGCCCGGATGCGGACGCGACATGCTGCCGCGCGAGCCGAGCTCTTGCCCGACTTCGCCTACGGCTTTTTGCGGAGGATGATTCGATCAGGGACGCGGCGCGTCACCCGAGCCCTGCTCGTAGCCGCGGCGCGTCGCCTCGTCGCGCTGGCGCTCGAGCCGCGGTGTCGTGCGGCGCGTGCGCCACATCAGGAGTCCGTAGGCGATGCCGATGGCGAGCGCACCCACCAGCACAACGTCGATGATCAGCCACAGCCAGCCGCCCTGATCGGAGAACATCATCGGCTCCTTTGGTTCTCTTCGTTGTTATCGACCCCGTCCCGCGATCCACGCCATCGCGCGACGATCACAGGAGAATCCGCTTCCATCGAGATCAGTCGGTTAATGCCCGCCCCTGCCCATGGTTCCGCGCGGATGGAACTCGGAGCGCGATCAGGCGTTGTGTTCGGTCACGGCGCGTGCCGTTGCGCGGGGCTCGACAGCCGCACGCCTTCCACCGCATTTCCGGATCAAAACCCATGTCGCTCATCATCAGCCTGCTGATCACGTTTCTCGTCGTCATCCTGGTGCTGTACCTCATCAACATGCTGCCGATCGACGCACGGGCGAAGCAGATCGCGCGCGTGATCGTCATCATCATCGGCGTGGTGTCGCTGCTGCGTCTGCTGCCGATCGTGTGAGCCACATGAGTTCGATCAGCCTGAATTCAGTCGGCTTCTCTTGGCCCCGCCGGATCGACGCCTTCGCGGTCGTCTCGGCGGACGGCATGATCGCCGATGCCGACGGCGCGCGGCCCGAGGCGTTTCGGCGCGTCGCCGCGCAATGGCAGGCGGGGCTCGCGGATGCTGACGTGATCGTGCACGGCCGGCACTCGCAGGCAGACGGCGCGGACGATCGCCATCGGATTCTCGTGACGCATCGCACCGAGGCGATCGCGGCCGATCTCGCGCGCGAAAAGACCTATCTGTGGAATCCGGCCTGGGCACCCTTCGATGCGGCGTGGCGCACGCTCGCGGTGCCGAACGGCAGCCTTGCGGTGGCGGGCGGCACGCGCGTGTTCGGCCTGTTCCTCGCCATCGGCTACGATCGCTTCGAGCTGTTCCAGGCGCCGCAGATCCGGCTGCCCGGCGGCCGCCCGCTCTTTCCCGAGGTGCCGACCCTCGGCGTCGAGGACGTGCTGGCGCGGCACGGGTTGCGTCCGGGGCGCACGCGCCACCTGGACGGCGGCATGACCCACGTCACCTGGGAACGGTCGCGCTGACCCTTGCGCGCCGCGGCCCGATTGGCCACGTTCGGCGCATGACGCTTCGCCCCCCGAGATCCCGCCTGCCGGACTGGAGCAAGGCTGCGGTCACGGCGCTCGAATACGAGCTGGCGCAGGAAAAGGCCTCCGCGCTCGGACGGCTCGGCCGCGCATTGGAGCAGGCGCTCGCCGCGCTGGCCGCATTCGATGCGGATCCATCCGCTGCCGACGCAAGCGAGCGGCGGCGCCAGCGCAACGCGCTGGTGGCGGACGCCGGCAGCGCGCTCTGGCAGTTCATCGTGCAGCGGGAAGCCTGCGGGCTGCGCGACAGCCCCGTCATCATGCGCGAGTATCGCGTCCCGAGCGAAGTGCGCGACCGCATGGGCTTTTTCCCGACGCGCCGTTGAACCGCGGCCAAGGCCTGCGCGACTGAGCATCGGCTCAGCGTGGGGTGAAGCATGCGACGACTTGCGATCGGGACTGTCCTTTGGCTCGTAGCCACCGCCGCGAACGCGGCCGATCCGTGGAACGGCTGCTTCACGCAGCGCTTTGACGCCCCGCAACTCGCGAGCAATCCGCGCCAGATCCTCGAGAGCATTTCGGTGGAGCTGTTCCGTGCGCCCACCAACGACGACGACATCTGGTCGGTCGGCATCACGGCCGAGCTCGTGCGCAACAAGAAGCGTTGGGGCAATGGCGGCCAGTGCAGCCCCGACGGCACCAAGCTGCGCTGCGGCCTCGACGGCGACAGCGGGCAGATCGTGCTGTCACGTGCCGGCGACGGCGTGCAGCTCGCGATCGAACACCTGAACCTGGATGTGCTCGAGAGTCCGCTGCCCAATGCGGGCATCAGGCTTGGACGCAACGATCCGCGCAACATCACGCTGCGCCCAGGCGAGCGGAAGGCGTGCGAGGCGCACAAGCCCGCGAAGCCGAGCCAGGATCGCTGGGCGGGCTGCTTCCTGCGCCAGTACGACGCCGCGCACATGGCGAAGAATCCCGGACAGCGCGTCAACGTGATGGCGGTTTCGCTCGCGCGCGCCGAAGGCGCTGGTGGCGCATACCATATGTTCGTCTATGCCTTGCGGCCGAGCGCCAAGGGCCAGCTGAAGAACTTCGGCACCTGCAAGCCGCGCGACGGCAAGCTGCAATGCGGTGTCGACGTCGGGAGCGGGAGCTTCTCGCTCACGCGTACCGCCGACGGGCTGCAGCTCGACAACCCGGACCGCTTCCACCTGCGCTTCGAGAAGGAGGACGGCGGCCTGATGATCGAAGGCAAGGACCATCGCGCGTTCCGGCTGCCGCCCGCCGAAGAGAGGGACTGCCAATGAGCCCGGAACGTGCCGCGCGCCTTAGCGCGACCGCGGGCGTCCTGCTCGCCCTCGCGGTCACGCCGAGCGCGCTCGCGGCGGAGGCTTGGCGCGGCTGCTATGCGCGCAGCTACGACGCCGCGCATCTGCAGAGGAGTCCCGGGCAGAAGATCCGCGCGCTCGCGATCGAGCTCAAGCCGGTGCGGGAGTCCGATGCCGCCTTCGGCGCCGTGATCACGGCCGTCCCGACAACTGGCAAGCTCCGCTACCGTCACGATGCCGACTGCATGCGCGTGCAGGCAGCGCTCGAATGCTGGGTCTCGGCCTATCGCGGCTATGTGGTGCTGACGCGCGCGGCCGACGGCGTGCGGCTCGAGAACCCCCTCGGCTTCCGCCTCGAGGCGGCGGACGAATCGGACACCTCGCTGGAGATCGAGGCCGACCCGGACCACCGCGTGTTCCTGCTCGCCCGCGCCAAGCCGGATTTGTGCAAATAGCCGGGTTCTGACGTCGGCCGCCGCCCCTAACCTGCGGTTTTCACGCGATCTTTCTGGTTGTGCGATCCGGCGCGGTAAATCCCCGGTTCACGCGATCCCTCGGATTTGGCCGGCCCCGGCCGCGCCACGGCAATCGATTATTCACACCTGCCGGATAATGCTCATGCTCTCTTCCGACGGCTGCCCCTCGGCACGATGCAGAGCCATGATGCCCGTTCCTTCGCTCATTGACGAACTCGAGGACGCGCTCGCGTCCACCACGGCGGAGAAGCGGCACGCCGCCTTGTGGCGGATCACCGATCTCTTCATCTCCGGCGCAGACCGCTTCTCGGACGACCAGATCGGCCTGTTCGACGACGTGATCGCGCGGCTCGCCTCGGACATCGAGGTGAAGGCGCGCGCCAAGCTCGCGACGCGGCTCGCGCGCGTTCCCAATGCCCCGACCCAAGTGGTGCATTCACTCGCCGCCGACGACGACATCACGGTCGCGAGCGAAGTGCTGCGCTATTCGGAGCGGCTCGAGGACTCGCATCTGGTCGAGACCGCCAGCACCAAGAGCCAGGCGCATCTGCTTGCGATCGCCCAGCGCAACTCGCTGAGCGAGATCGTGACCGAGGTTCTGGTGGAGCGCGGCGACCGCGAGGTCGTGCGTTCGGTCGCCGAGAACACCGGCGCGCGCTTCTCCAACGCGGCGTTCCGCACGCTGGTGGAGCGCTCGAACGGCGACGACATCCTCGCGACCACGGTCGGCCTGCGCAAGGACCTGCCGCGGCCGCATTTCCTCAAGCTGCTCGAATGCGCCTCGGCGAGCGTGCGCCACAAGCTCGCGGCTGCCGATCCCGACGCGGCCGCCGCCGTGCGCGACGTGGTGGCGGAGATCGACGGCAGCATCCGCGCGGCGGCGCGCAGCGCGTCCACGGATTTCGCCAATGCCCGCGAAGAAGTCGCCGCGCTCTACGCGGCCGGCCGCCTGACCGAGGCCGAGGTCTATGCCTTCGCGGACGCGCACAAGTTCGAGGAGACGGCACTGGCCTTGTCGCTGCTCGCCAAGGTGCCGATCGATTTCGTCGAGCGCGCCATGCTCGATGCGCAGCCCGACATGATCGTGATCCTCGCCAAGGTCGCGGGGCTCACCTGGACGACGGCGAAATGCATCCTGGTGCGCGCCACCGGCCGGGTGATGTCGGTGCAGGACCTCGACCGCGCGCTCGCCGGCTTCACGCGGCTGCGCTCGGAGACGGCGCGCAGCATCATCGCGTTCTACGAGGCCCGCCGCAAAGGCGCGGCGAAGCCCGCGGTCAGTTGACGGCACTCCCCTGTAGGGTGGGTAAGATCGCGGTGCACGGCGCTTCCACTTGGCACGCGCTCGCGCGCGATCTTGCCCACGCGTTCTGACCTCAGACTCGGCACGCGTGGGCAAAATCGCGCACGACCCGCCGTGCTGGTGGGCACCTGCGTATCGCGATTTTGCCCACCCTACGAAGAACCACACCTCAACTCGTCTCGCGCCAGGCGGCGCGCAGGCCGAACGAGAAGGCCGCGGCGAGTCCGATGATCAGGCTCCCGAGGGGCGCCAGGATCAATGTCACGCCCATGATCTTGTTGCCGTCCAGGTCCAGGACCTGGAACAGCTCCGCATAGGCGAGCCAGCCCGCGAGCACGAGAAAATAGCCGGCCACCAGGCCGACCGCGAAGCCGAGCACGCTCCACAGCAAAACCCGCATGCCCCCCTCCGGTTCGGACACAACGCGACGGGTATTGGTCGCGGCAGCGGGCGGTTCGGTTCAACGGCCCTTGCGCGGCACACAAGGGTCCGCACAGAATGGCCGATCGCCCGGAGCCGACCCTGCTCCGGATCACACGAAGAACCCCTTGGAGGCGACGCCATGACGGCTGGCGCGAGCGTCGGAATGCTCGACCACTACAACATCAGGACGCGCAAGTTCCCCGAGACCGTGCAGTTCTACACGGACGTGCTCGGGCTGGAGAACGGCGCGCGGCCGAACTTCTCGTTTCCGGGTGCCTGGCTCTACAGCGAGGGTCGCGCAGTGGTGCACCTGGTCGACATCACGCCGTCCAGCGAGTCGCAGAAGCCCGACTCCGGCGTGGTCCATCACATCGCCTTTGTGAGCCGCGGCTTCAACGCGATGAAGAAAAGTCTCGCCGCCAAGGGCGTCAAGTTCGACACGCGTGAAGTGCCGGGCGGCGAGCTCTGGCAGATCTTCATCACGGACCCGAACGGCGTGATGATCGAGCTCAACTACGACACCAAGGCCGAAGGCCTGTAGGTCTGCGGGCTCGCCAAACCGTCAAATTGGCGCATGTTCTTGTCGGCAAACCGGTGCCCACCTTGCCGGAACATGCGCAACAAAAAAGCGCCCTCCGCGGAGGGCGCTTTGGTCTCGAATGACCGCTGCCGCGACGCGCGGCCGCGAGGTCAGTAGCAGTAGCCCCGCTTCACGCGCACATAGCCACCGCTCGGGTGGCGCGCATAGCAGCCGCCCTGATACCAGTAATAGCCGCCACGACGACGCTCGGCCTCGGCGCCGATGATCGCGCCGGCCGTGCCGCCGATGATGGCGCCGGCCACGGCGCCGCCGGCCCGACCCGTCGCAGCGC
>JAEYAU010000172.1 GCA_023404705.1 Pseudomonadota bacterium | reverse complement strand
CGACCGGTGCAGGTGGCGGCGGCGCTTCCGTGCGTGGCAGCGGCGGCGCTGGGGCGGGCGGCAGCGGGCCGACCGGTGTCGGTGGAGGAGGCGCCATTCAGGGCAACACGCGCTGAACGCTGGCATCATCTGAACGTACAAATGGGCTCGTCGCACGGCGAGCCCATTTGCTTGGCCCGCGCAGATCGCCAAGCGTCCCACCTCATCCACATCGCGGACCCAATTGCGCCCCGATCCGCGGATCGTGCTAATAAAAGCTCATGGATATTGAGCTTGCCAGGACCTTCCTGGAAATCGTGTCGTCTGGCAGTTTCATCGGCGCCTCCGAGCGTTTGAACGTAGCCCAAACCACTGTCAGCGCTCGCATTCGACTGCTGGAACAGCAACTCGGTCGCCCCCTCTTCGTGCGCAACAAGAGCGGCGCCGTGCTGACGCCCGCAGGCGAACAGTTTCTGCGCTACGCGCCGAGCTTCGTGCAGCTTTGGCAGCAAGCCAGACAGCAGGTCGCGGTGCCGATCGGCCATCGTGCGGTCATGACGGTCGGCAGCGAGGTGAGCCTCTGGCAGCCGCTCCTGCTCGACTGGGTGCTCTGGATGAGGCGCTCCCTCGCCGACATCGCGGTTCGCGTCCATGTTGACGTGCCGCAAGACCTCATGACGCACGTAGCCGCGGGCATTGTCGACGTCGCGCTGATGTATGCGCCGCCACACCGCCCCGGCCTGAAAGTCGACCTGCTCATGGAGGAGGAGCTGGCGCTCGTGACCACCGACCCCGCACGGCACGGGAGCGAGGAGCTGGAATACGTGCATGTCGACTGGGGTCCGGACTTCGCCCTCCATCACGGCGTGGCTTTCCCGGACACCGTGCCCGGACTGGTCGCCAATCTGGGGCCGCTGGCGCTCAACTACGTGCTCAACGCCGGTGGCTCCGGCTATTTCAGAATGAATGCCGTCAAGTCGCATCTCGCGGCGGGGCGTGTGCATCTGGTCCCGGGTGCGCCAAGGTTTGCCTACCCGGTCTATGTCGTCCGCTCGGCAACCGCTGACGAGAAGCTGATCGAGCCGGCGCTCGCCGGACTGCGGGCGCTTCCTGGCGTGGCCGAGTAGCCGGGAAAGCATCGCTCACCCGGCAGCCGGTCACCCCGATATTCTCGGCAGCGTCTCGAACTGATGGAAGGGCGGCGGCGACGACAAGGTCCATTCCAGCGTGGTCGCGCCGGCGCCCCACGGATTGTCTCGCGCCTTCTTCTTGCGGATGAAGGCGTGCGCAATGCCCGCGACGAATACCAGCAGTCCCAAGGCGGACAGGTAGGCGCCGAGGGACGAGATCAGATTCCACCCGGCGAACGCATCCGGATAGTCGGCGACGCGGCGCGGCATTCCCGCGAGTCCGAGGAAGTGTTGCGGGAAGAACGCGAGATTCACGCCCGCGAAGGTGAGCCAGAAGTGCAGAGCCCCGACGCGTTCCGCGTACATGTATCCCGTGATCTTCGGGAACCAGTAGTACCATCCTGCGAAGATCGCGAAGACCGCGCCGAGCGACAGCACGTAGTGGAAGTGCGCGACCACGTAGTAAGTGTCGTGGAACACGCGGTCCGCACCCGGATTCGCCAGCACGATTCCGGTGACCCCTCCGACCGTGAAGACGAAGACGAACCCGACGGCCCATAGCATCGGCGTTCTGAACGACACCGAGCCGCCCCACATGGTCGCCAGCCATGAAAAGATCTTGATGCCCGTCGGCACCGCGATGACCATGCTGGCGGCCGCGAAATAGGCCTGAGACGACGCCGACATCCCGACCGTGTACATGTGATGCGCCCAGACGATGAAGCCGATCAGGCCAATCGCCACCATCGCATAGGCCATGCCGAGATAGCCGAACACCGGCTTGCGGCTGAACGTGGCCATCACGTGGCTGACGATACCGAAGCCCGGAAGGATCATGATGTAGACCTCGGGGTGGCCGAAGAACCAGAACAGGTGCTGGTACAGGTTCGGATCCCCACCGCCGCTGGCCGCGAAGAAAGCGGTTGCGAAGTTGCGATCCGTGAGCAGCATCGTGATCGCCCCTGCCAGCACCGGCAGCGAGAGCAGGAGCATGAAAGCCGTCACGAGAACCGACCAGACGAACAACGGCATCTTGTGCAGCGTCATTCCGGGAGCGCGCATGTTGAAGATGGTCGTGATGAAATTGATCGCGCCCAGGATCGACGAGATGCCCGCGAGATGCAGAGAGAGGATCACGAAATCGACGGCCGGACCGGGATGGCCGACGGTCGACAGCGGCGCATAGAGCGTCCAGCCGGTGCCGGCGCCCTCGGATCCGGGGGCGCCTTCCACGAACAGCGAGATGACCAGCAGCGCGAAGGAGCTGGGCAGCAGCCAGAACGAGATGTTGTTCATGCGCGGGAACGCCATGTCGGGCGCCCCGATCAGCAGCGGCACCATCCAGTTGCCGAAGCCGCCGATCAGCGCCGGCATGAGCGCAAAGAAGATCATGATCAGGCCGTGCGCCGTCACGAACACATTGTAGATGTGTGGATCGGCGAAGATCTGCATTCCGGGCTGCTGGAGCTCGGCGCGGACAGCGATCGAGAAGAAGGCGCCGAGAAGGCCCGCGAACATCGCGAACACAAGATACATCGTGCCGATGTCCTTGTGGTTCGTCGAGTAGATGTAGCGGCGCCAGCCTGTCGGCTGCGGATGCGCGGCAGCCTGCACGGATGTGCGTGTCAGCATTTCGAGAGAGCGAGCTCCAGTGAACAAGGCTGCGCGCGTTGGCGCGGCCATCACTGTTATGCGGTCGCTTCTCCTTGCCGCACAAACGATATGATTTGCCGGATGAATCCAAAGAACATGCACAGAAATGAGTAGCCGCAATGCTCAGAAGAATACTGATGTTTGGCCGACCGCACGCGCGCCACGCTCACACCGCGGGATAGGTGACATGTCCGTCCGGATGGACACGAGCTCCCTCGGTCAAGCGTGCGGGCTCGGTCCGCGTCGCACCGAGGATATGCAATACGTCCTCGCCTGACGCGATCAGATAGTCGGCGATGATCCGCCGGTGGCAGCGCCACCACACGGCTTCCGAGCACATGATGGCGCACACGGAGCTTCGTCCAAGCTCGCGCAGTCTCGCAAGGCCGGCCGCGAATTCCGGCCCGAGCGCATAGTCCGCATAGTTGTGGAAGCTCCGGTTCTCCCAGAAGCCGTTCACCTCCGGCGCCACGTCGCGGCTCTTCCGGCGCAGCCCGCCGAGCTCGGCCACGCGCTCGTATCGGACTCGGGCCCGCGCGAGCGCGGCCGCGAGCGCGTCGTCGTTGAACTGAGGGTTCGCGCGCGAGCCCGGCAGGGTCCGCACGTCGACCACGATCTCGATTCCGGAAGGCTCGAGAAGTTCGAGGAACTCGGCCATGGTGCGGTTCGAATGGCCGATCGTGAAATAATGGGTACCCATGCGTATGGAACGCTCACGGACCGGATCCGGCGCATTCTGAGCGCCGATTTTCAGCCGGGGCCTGTCGCCAGCTCCGAGACGCGCCGCCGCAAAGCCCGCAGCTCCTCGAATTGCCGGGTCACATCGCGGATGACGGCGATCAGTCCCATGAGGGATCCTTGCACATCCCGCATCGGGACGATTGTGAATTCGACCGAGATCGTGGTGCCGTCGCGCCTGAGCGCCGGGACCGCGAGAACGTCGGCCTCGCCGTAGCGGCTCTGGCGGCCGCCCATGACGCGACGATATCCATCGGCGTGCCGCCGGCGCAGCCGCTCCGGAATGATGACGTCGAGCGACTTGCCCAGAACAGCCTCCTGCGGATGCCCGAAGATCCGTTCTGCGCCCTCGTTCCAGAACGTGATCGCTCCGTCCCGGTCTGCCGCAATGATGGCATCGGAGCGACTCGACATGAGCGCCCGCGCGACTGCGTCAGCGACGTCGTCCTGGACCGTCTTGATGCTCATGCGGCGCTCGTCTCAATCCCCTTGCCCGGGATGGGGCGAAAAGAACGTCTCGCGCTTGTTCGTCACACCATCGAACTCCTTCGCGTCCGCCGGCGGCTCCCGCTTGCGCGTGATGTTGGGCCAGACCGCCGCATATTCGGCGTTCAGAGTCAGCCAGCTCTCGAGAGCTGGCTCGGTATCCGGCACGATGGCCTCGGCGGGACATTCGGGCACGCAGACGCCGCAGTCGATGCACTCGTCCGGATGGATCACGAGCATGTTCTCGCCTTCGTAGAAGCAGTCCACCGGACAGACCTCTACGCAATCCATGTACTTGCAGCGAATGCAGTTGTCGGTGACGACGTAAGTCATGAATTGACTCCGACCACGACCGGTCGGTCCGGAGGTCAAGCCTGCGAGATGCGATTTACTCCGCGGGGGCCAACCCATTGCTGCTCGAGGGCGTCGACATCCGCTGCTTGTCCTCTGCGTCGCGCGCCCAGAGCGAATGGTGCTGCCGCGCCCAGTTGAGGTCGACCTCTCCGCTTCCCATGGCTTCGAAAGCGCCCTCCATGCCGACCGTGCCGATATAGATGTGCGCCAGCATGATCGCGACGAAGAGCACCGCGACGACGGCGTGCACGGTCTGCGCCGTTTGCATTCCGGCGATATCCGTGGCGTAGAACGGGAACATCAGGACGTAACCGCTGACCGCGACCGCGGTCCCGGCCAGCACGACGATCCAATAGATCGCCTTCTGGCCGCCGTTGAAATATCCGGCCGGCGGATGATCCCGGCCGACCAGGCCGCCCCCGCGCCTCAACCACGCGAAGTCGCGCGCGTTCGGAATATTGTGGGCCAGCCAGCTGACAAGGATCAGCGCGACGCCGATCGTGAACGGGAAGCTGAGGTAGTTGTGGGCGTACTTGCCCCATTGGGACAGGGTGGCGAAGGCCTCGGCCCCGATCAGCGGCAGCAGCAAGGCCTTCCCGAAAGTGATATTCAGCCCCGACAGCGCGAGGATGATGAAGCAGGTCGCGGTCATCCAGTGGATGAATCGATCGAAGCCGTTGAAGCGCACCAGCGTGCGACCGGAACGCCCGCCTTCGATGCGGACCATGCCGCGTCCGAGATAGAAGAGAACCAGCAGCGCCAGCATCCCGATGATCGAGACGGCACCGATCCACTTCAACGTTACTTCGTGAAACGAACGCCAGTCGCGTCCCGCCGGCTGGATCAGCGTGCCGGCCTTCTCGTCCGGGATGGTGATGCGACCCTGCACGGTCTGCAGCTTGTCCAGCAGCTGCTGCTCCTGCACCGCGCTGGCGCTCGGATTGACCCGGTCCGGCTGTTGCGCGGGGGCCGAAGTCGGCAGCAGCGACGTGAGCGTCAAGGCCCAGATCAGCACGCCGATGACGAGGTATAGGATTCGCGAGGTCGTCGTCATGGCGTTGATCCTCCGGTTGGCCAGCGGTGCGTCGGGCAGCTTGCCGCAGCCATGTCGTTTCACATCGCGATCGTTTCGCGATAGGCCGTCTTCCAGCCCCAGGCACCCGAGCCGTAGCCGCGCTTCGTCACCCGTTCCTTGTAGATCTGCGCGATGATATCGCCGTCGCCGGCGAGCAGCGACTTGGTCGAGCACATCTCGGCGCAGAGCGGCAGCTTGCCCTCGGCGAGGCGGTTCGCGCCGTACTGCTTGTACTCGTCGGCGGTGCCGTCCGCCTCCGGGCCGCCGGCGCAGAAGGTGCACTTGTCCATCTTGCCACGCGAGCCGAAGTTGCCGACCCGCGGATACTGCGGCGCGCCGAACGGACACGCGTAGAAGCAGTAGCCGCAGCCGATGCAGAGATCCTTCGAATGCAGCACCACGCCGTCGGCCGTGGTGTAGAAGCAGTTCACCGGGCACACCGCCGCGCAGGGCGCGTCGGTGCAGTGCATGCAGGCCATCGAGATGGACCGCTCACCCGGCTGGCCGTCGTTGATCGTGACGACGCGGCGGCGGTTGATGCCCCACGGCACGTCGTGCTCGTTCTTGCAGGCCGTGACGCAGGCGTTGCACTCGATGCAACGGTCGGCGTCGCAGAGAAACTTCATTCGCGCCATGGTCCGCCTCCTCAGGCCGCGGTGACTTGGCAGAGGCTCACCTTCGGCTCCTGCATGCCCGTCGCCGGATCGTATCCGTAGGTCAGGATCGTGTTCGCGCTCTCGCCGAGCACGACAGGATCGGTTCCGGCCGGATAGTTCTTGCGCAGATCGACGCCGCCGAACCAGCCGCCGAAGGCCATCGGCATCCAGGTGACGCCCTTGCCGACACGCTCGGTGACGAGCGCCTTGACCTTGGCCCGCGCGCCGTTCTCGGCGCCCGTGACCCAGACCCACTGCCCGTCGCGGATACCGCGGTCGGCCGCGTCGGCCGGACTGATCTCGATGAACATGTCCTGCTGCAGCTCGGCGAGCCACGGGTTCGAGCGCGTCTCCTCACCACCGCCTTCGTACTCGACCAGCCGGCCGGACGAGACGATCAGCGGAAACTTCTTGGCGATGCCGCGATCGACCGCGTCCTTCTGCACCGAGAAGCCGAGATTGGGCAGCCGGAACTGCTTGGCGTCGGGAAGCGTCGGATACTTCGCGATCAGGTCGACGCGCGGCGAGTAGATCGGCTCGCGATGCAGCGGCACCGGATCGGGCAGATTCCACGCAATCGCGCGGGCCTTGCCGTTGCCGTAAGGCGCGCAGCCGTGGACGAGGGCCACGCGCTGGATGC
Source organism: Pseudomonadota bacterium (assembly GCA_023404705.1). GTDB lineage: Bacteria > Pseudomonadota > Alphaproteobacteria > Rhizobiales > Xanthobacteraceae > FEB-22. Next base: position 8,784 of record JAEYAU010000172.1, on the reverse strand, counting down.
CGCCCGAGAGGTCCGTCGACCATGAGACCGCGTCGAGCTTCTCCGGCGCGCCGGCAACCTTCTGGATCGTCGCGAGCTCTTCGGCCGTGAGATCCTTGTCCCAGCCGAGCTTCTTGAGCACGCCGTAGGTGAACTCCGGATAGCCGTCCTTGATCTCGGAGCTCGGCAGCGCGACGCCGTCGGCCAGCAGCGATACGCCGTTGCGCTCGAGCCCGAAGCGCGCGCGGAAGCCGCTGCCGCCCTCCATCGCGGGAACGCCCGCATTGTAGAGAATGGGCGTGCCGGGGTGCCGGACTTCCGGCTTGCCCCAGCACGGCCAGGGCAGCCCGTAATAGTCGCCGCCCACTTCCGGATCGTCCTTCGGTGCGCGCAGCGTCACCAGGTCGAACTTGTGCTGGTTGCGCATGTGCGCCTTCACCCGCTCGGGCGACTGGCCGCAATAGCCGGTCGACCAGCTCGCGCGGTTGATCTCGCGCAGGATGTCCTCGGGCACCGGGCGGTCGCCTTCGACCTTGATGTTCTTGAACATCAGATCCGCGAAGCCGAGCTTCTTCGCCATGCGGTAGATGACCTGGTAGTCGTCCTTCGTCTCGAAGGTCGGCTGCACGATCGCATCGGCCCACTGCATCGAACGGTTCGAGGCGATGCGCGAGCCCGAGGTCTCGAACTGCGTGCAGACCGGCAGCAGATACATGCCCTCCTTGCGGCCCGCATGGACGGCGAGCGACGCCCAGGTGGTGGGATGCGGATCGGCCACGACCAGCAGGTCGAGCTTCTCGAGTGCCTTCATCGATTCCGGGATGCGGGTGATGCTGTTGCTCGCGTGCCCCTGCACGAACATCGCGCGGATGTTGTCGCGTTGGGCAACTTGATCCTTGGGCATCGACACGCCGTCGAACCAGCGCGTCAGCGGGATGCCCGGCGTCTGCATCATCTTTTCGGATTCGAAGCGGGAGACCAGGTATTGGTAGTCCACCTCCCATACCCGCGAGAAGTGCTCCCAGGCTCCCTTGGAGAGGCCGTAGTAGAACGGCAGCGTCACGATATCGAGACCGATATCGGTCGCGCCCTGCACGTTGTCATGACCGCGGAAGATGTTGGCGCCGGTGCCGGGCTTGCCCACGTTGCCGGTCGCCAGCAGCGCGATGCAGCTCGCGCGCACGTTGGCGGTGCCGGTCGTGTGATGCGTCTGGCCCATGCACCAGATGATGGTGGCGGGCTTCTCGGTCGCGAACATCTTGGCGACCCGCTCGAGCTGTGCGCCGGGCACGCCGGTGACACGCTCGCACTCCGCCGGGTCCCACTTCTCGATTTCCTTGCGCGCATCTTCCCAACCATAGACGCGCTGCTTGATGAATTCCTTGTCCTCCCAGCCGTTCTTGAGCACGTGCCAGAGCATGCCGAACAGCACCGGAATGTCGGTGCCGGGCCGGATGCGGACGTATTCGGTCGCATGCGCCGCCGTGCGCGTCAGGCGCGGGTCCATCACGATGATGTTCGACTTGTTCAGCTCCTTGCCTTCCAGCAGGTGCTGCATCGCGACCGGGTGCGCCTCGCCCGGGTTAGCGCCGATGATGATCAGCGTCTTGGCGTTGCGGATGTCGTTGAAGCTGTTGGTCATGGCGCCATAGCCCCAGGTATTGGCGACGCCCGTGACCGTGGTGGAATGACAGATGCGCGCCTGGTGATCCTGGTTGTTGGTGCCCCAGAATGCCGCCAGCTTGCGGAAGATATAGGTGCCTTCGTTGGAGAACTTCGCCGAGCCCATCCAGTAGACCGACTCCGGCCCGGACTGCTCGCGGATGCGCACCATGCTGTCGCCGATCTCGTCGATCGCCGTGTCCCAGGTCACCCGCTTCCACTCGCCGCCGACGAGCTTCATCGGATACTTCAGCCGCCGGTCGCTGTGAACGAGCTCGCGCACCGAGGCGCCCTTGGCGCAATGCGAGCCGCGGTTGATCGGGCTTTCCCAGCTCGGCTCCTGGCCGATCCAGACTCCATTCGCCACCTCCGCGGTGACCGTGCACCCGACCGCGCAATGGGTGCAGATGCTCTTGCGAAGAGTGACCGCCGCGCCCGTTGTGGGGGGAGGGCCTGCTTCTGCGCGGCGCACGCCGGAGAGAGGGAGCGTGCCGAGTGCCGCGAGACCACCGGCAGCGACGCCGGATCGACGCAGGAAGGCGCGGCGGTCGAGTTGCACCGTTGCGGGCTCAACCAGTTTGCCCGCCAGCGAAGAGCGAGATGACAGGCGATCGCTTCTCTTGGTCAGCACGTCTGCCTCCCTCAGCTGGCCGGATACTTGTTGACGCTGTAGAAGGTGCGGACGTGGTCCGTTTCGCGATAGCGGGACTTCACCTTCTCGTCGGGCTTTTCGGCTGCCGCAGCCGTTCCGGCCGTTGCCGGAAGGCCGAGCATTGCAACGCTCGCGCCACCACCCATCGACAGCAGGACTGCGCGACGCCGCGACATCATTGTTTTGGGATCCTTCACCGCCGCACCTCGCATTTGCCTTTACGGACTCGCTGCTTGGAAGCATTCCACTTTGGCAGGGAGCGCGACAAACGAATTAACTTGTCGGTTCAGTGCAGCTTTTTTGCTCGGTGCATCCGGCGCACCGCCGCCGGACCATGGGAGCGCGCGCTTTCCCGGCGAGCGATTGAGGATTGCGCGATTATGGGCTGCGCTCTCTTCTTCAAGCAGGGAGAGCTCTATCTGGGCTTCACGGTGGTGCCAGAGACCCTGAGGTCTTCTCTCACTCGGCGCCGGCGACTGGATGCAGTCGAAGCGCGTCCGCAGCCGCGGGCGTCGTCTCCGTGTGTCTCGAGGAGCTGATTATCGGCGCACGACCCGGCGAGTAGCCGGAGGGATCACAGGGCTCGGGGCGAATTCCCCGAGGTGTGATCTCGTCCGCGCATTACGCATCATGCGGTCGCTGCGACGACCCGAAGTCCCAAATTTCCTCGGGAGCGGCGAGCAGCCGTGCATTGTCCTTGATGACGCGCGCGGCGCGGTTCTGCTGCCAGCGCTCGAGGCGCTCGTAGAGTCGCGTCAGAGCACCGCGCTGTGCCTGCTGCGTGATCGACTGCTCGGTCTCGAGCCGGAACAGCGATAACGTGATCATGCGCGTCTCCTCTCAGCCCTTGTCGAATCGAAGCGAGATCGGTGCATCGCCTCGCCGGCATATGAGCGCGCAGGAACCCTAGGCAAGAAATGTTGCACGAATATTTGCGGGCTGCCGAAGGCGCCGCTGCACCTACTCCGCGGGCGTGCCCTGGGGCACCGGCGCCGTGTCATCCGCCGGCGCGCCGGTACGTTTGCGTGCGAGCAGCGTGTAGGCGGTCGGCACCACGAACAGCGTGAGGAACGTGCCGAGCAGCAGGCCGCCGACGATCACAAGGCCGATCTGGTTGCGGCTCTCGGCGCCCGCGCCGACCGCCATCGCGAGCGGCACCGCGCCGAGCACCATCGCGGCGGTGGTCATCAGGATCGGCCGCAGCCGCAGCGCGGAGGCTTCGACCACCGCCTCCAGGCGCGACTTGCCCTGCTCCTGCAGCTGGTTCGCGAACTCGACGATCAGGATGCCGTGCTTGGTGATGAGGCCGACCAGCGTGACCAGTCCGACCTGGCTGTAGATGTTCATCGTGCCGCCGCCGAGCTTGAGCGCGAGCAGCGCGCCGGTCATCGACAGCGGCACTGTCAGCATGATGATCATCGGATCGATGAAACTCTCGAACTGCGCGGCCAGCACCAGATAGATGAACAGCAGCGCCAGCACGAAGGTGAAGTAGATGTCGCTCGAGGCCTTCTTGTACTCGCGCGACTCGCCCAGATAGTCGATCTGCACCGAGGCCGGCAGCACCCGGCGCGCCGCATCCTCCAGCGCCTGCAGGGCCTCCCCCTGGGAATGTCCCGCCGCGACATTGGCGTTGATGTCGGCGGCGCTGATCTGGCCCATGCGGGTCAGCTCGCGCGGCGCGACCGACTCGTGCACGTCGACCAGGTTCGAGAGCTGAATCATGTGGCCCTGCGCGCCGCGCACATAGATCTTCGACAGGTCGTCCGGATTGGTCCGCTCCACGTCGGCGACCTGGATGATCACGTCATACTGCTTGCCGTTCTGCTTGAAGCGCGTCACCTGCCGCCCGCCCAGCATGGTCTCGAGCGTGCGCCCGATCGTCTCGACCTGGGCACCGACATCCGCCGCCTTCTCGCGGTTCACCGTGACCTTGATCTCGGGCACATTGAGCTTGAGGCGCGTGTCCAGATTGGCGAGCGCCGGCGACTTCTCGGCCTCCGCCATCACGGCCTCGACCATGCGGTTGAGCTCGGCCGGCGGCACCGAGGCCTGGAGATTGATCCAGACCGGCTTCGAGCTCGCGTTCTGCCCGAGCGACGGCGGATTGGTCGCGAAGGCGCGCACGCCCGGCAGCTTGCCGAGCTCGGAGCCGAGGGCCTCGACAATCTGCTGCTGCTTGCGCTCCCGCTCGCCCCAAGGGGCGAGCCGCGTGAACGCGATGCCCTGTGAAAGCGTCGGCCGCCCCGACACGACGAAATAGCCCTCGGCCTCCGGGACCTTGGCGAGCGCGCCCTCGATCTGCTTCGCGTAGCGCTCCATGTAGTTGATGGTGGAGCCTTCCGAGCCGAGGAAGAAGCTGATGATCGTGCCGCGATCCTCGGTCGGCGAGAGCTCGGGCTTGATGGTCGTGAAAATGAAGTAGCTGCTGACCGCAACCGCGATGCCGACCAGGATGACGACCGGACGGAAGCGCAGCACGCCGCGCAGCGTCGCGCTGTAGCCGCGGGTGAGCCCGTCGAGCAGACGCTCGATCAGATTGTAGAAGAACCCGTGCTTCTCCTGGTGCTTCAAGAGGCGCGAGCACATCATCGGGCTCAGCGTCAGCGCGACGAAGCCAGAGACGATGACGGATCCCGCGAGCGCCCAGGCGAACTCGGTGAACAGCCGGCCCGTCGTTCCCGCCATGAAGCCGATCGGCGCATAGACCGCGGCGAGGGTCAGCGTCATGCCGATCACTGCGGTGCCGATCTCCTTGATGCCCAGGAACGCGGCGGCGATCGGCTTCATGCCGTTCTCGATGTGCCGGTAGATGTTCTCGAGCACCACGATGGCGTCGTCGACCACGAGCCCGATCGCGAGCACCATGGCGAGCAGCGTGAGCGTGTTCACCGAAAACCCGAGCGCATACATGATCGCGAAGCCGCCCATCAGCGACGCCGGGATGGTGACGATCGGAATCAGGGTCGCGCGTGCGCTGCGCAGGAACAGGAACACGACGAGGACGACCAGCAGCACCGCCTCGCCGATCGCGCGATAGACCGAGTCGATCGAAGCCTGGATGAAGATCGAGCTGTCATAGGCGACGTCGACCCGCATGCCTTCGGGCAGAAGCTCCTTGATCTTTGGCAGCTCGGCGCGCACCTCCTTCGAGATGTCGAGCGGGTTGGCAACCGCCTGCTTGACGATGCCGAGCGACACCGCGCTCTTGCCGTTGAAGCGGACCGAGACGCGCTCGTCGACCGGGCCGAGCTCCGTGCGCGCCACGTCGCGCAGGCGCACCGGGTATCCGTTCGCGTCCTTGACGATGATCGCGCCGAACTGGTCGGGCAGCCGCAGGTCCGTTTCCGAAAGAACCGTGAACTCCACGTCCCGGCTCTCGATGCGGCCAGCCGGGACTTCGACGTTCTGCCGCTCCACCGCGGTCTCGACGTCCTGCGGCGTAAGATTGTAGGCCGCGAGCCGCGCGGCATCGAGCCAGATCCGCATCGCATAGCGACGCTCGCCGAAGATGCGCGCCTCGGCGACGCCCGCGATGGACTGCAGCCGGTCCTTGACGACGCGGTCCGCGAAGTCGGTGATTTCCAGCGGCGAATGGCGGTCCGACGAGAACGCCAGATACATGATCGGCTGCGCGTCCGCCTCCGACTTGGAGATGACGGGCTCCTCGATCTCGTCCGGCAGCCGCCCGCGCACGCGGCCGACGCGGTCGCGCACGTCCGCCGCCGCCGTGTCCTGGTTGCGCGAGAGATCAAACTGCACCACGACCAGGCTGCGTTCCTGGCGCGTGATCGAGCGGATGTAGTCAATGCCCTCGATGCCCGCGATCGACTCCTCGAGCACGCGCGTCACCTGGCTCTCCAGCACCTGGGCGCTGGTGCCGCGCCAGATAGTCTCGACCAGCACCACGGGTCGGTCCACGTTTGGGTATTCGCGCACCGTGAGGCGGTTGAACGAGACGAGCCCGACCAGCACGATGACGAGGCTCATCACGGTCGCGAGCACCGGCCGGCGGATGCAGAGATCGGACAGGGTCATTTCACGCCGCCTGCGGAGGAACGACGCGCACCGCCGCGCCGTCGCGCAGCTTCACCGCGCCCTCGATCACGATGATCGTGGAACGTTCGAGCCCCTCGATGATCTCAACCTTGCCCTGTCGGCGTTGACCGACCTTGACCTTGGTGAGCACGGCCTTGTCGTCGACGACGCGGAACACGAAGTGGTCCTGCCCGACCGGCACCAGTGCGGTTTCGGGCACCACGATCGCGTCCTTCGTCTCGTCGACCAGCAGCGTGACGCGCGCGAACATGCCCGAGCGCAGGAGCCCGTCGCGGTTGGCGAGCCGCCCGCGCAGCACGACCGCGCGTCCGTTGGGATCGAAGGCCGGGTCGATGGCGTAGACCTCGCCCTCGTAAGCCCGGCCCGCGATTGCCTCGATCCGGATCTGCAGTCTCTGGCCGACATGGACCTTCGTCGAGAAGATCTCGGGGACGCGGAAATCGACCTTCAGCGACTCGATGTTCTCGATGTTCACCAGGTCTTGTCCGGGATTCACGTAGTCGCCGACGCTGACGCGCCGCAGGCCGACGATCCCATCGAACGGCGCCGCGATCGTGGCCTTGCCGAGCGTCGCCTCCGCCAGCGCGACCGCCGCCTCATCAGAGTGCAGCTTGGCGACCGCCTCGTCGCGCGCGCGCTCGGTCCCGGCGCCGCGCTTGAAGAGGCCTTGGGCCCGCTCGTTGTTCGCGCGGCTCAGCTCGAGATTGGTCCGGGCCTGCTCGAGCATGGCCTGAGCGATGGTCGCATCCAGGCGGACGAGCGCGTCGCCTTTGCGGGCGGGCTTTCCCTCCTCGAACAGGATTTCCTTGATCCGGCCCGAAACCTCGGGACGCAGCATGACGGACTCGTTGGAGCGCAGCGAGCCGATGGCCTCGATCTCACGCCGCACCGAGCCGAGCGTGACAGGGCCGGCCGCCACCGTGACTGGTCCACTCCCGGTGCTCGCGGGCGCGGCCTTGCTGCCGGAGCTGCCGCCCCGGTAGTGCCACACGCCGCCGATCGCCAGGACCGCGACGAGCAGGATTCCGACCAACCAGCGCATCGCGCCCCTTCGCCTCTGCCAAGCCTTTGTGGTAATTCCCATACTCTATAGTACAGTTTCTGGAGACGCGACAGTCCGGGGAGCAAATGGCCGCACCGCACCTTTCGCCCAGTTCCAGCGGGCAGCCCCTGCGCAAGGCGAACCGCGCGCAGGAACCCGTTCGGCCCCGGATCGGACGCCCGCTCGACCGGGCCAAGCACGCGCGCATCCTGCGCGCCGCCACGCGTGCCTTTCTCGAGCACGGCTTCCGGGCCGCCACGATGGATCTCGTCGCCCGCGCCGCCGGCGTCTCCAAGGTCACGGTGTATTCGCACTTCAAGAGCAAGGAAGGGTTGTTCGGCGCGATCGTCGACGACATGGCGGGCCGGCTGGTGAGCCGGATCGACCGCTTCGCGCTCGGCGACGTTCGGCCCGATGTCGCGCTGCGTGACGTCGGGCGGCGTTATCTCGAACTCGCCCTCGCCTCCTCTTCACTCGCGCTGCATCGGCTGATCGTCGCGGAAGCGGCGCGTGTCAAACGGCTCGGTCCGGTGATTTATCGCAGCGGCCCGACCCAGCTCGTCAGCGGGCTCGCGGATTATCTGGCGCGTCAGAGAGATCTGCAGATCGAGGATGCGCGGCTCGCGGCCGAGCAGTTCTTCGGCATGGTGCTGGGCCATGCCCAGCTGAGCCTGCTGCTCGGCGCGCGTCCGTCTCGCGAGGTGCGCGCCGGGATCGGCCGCAGTGTCGATCACGCCGTGCGGCTGTTTCTGCGCGGCACGGCGCGCTGACGGTCACAACTTCTCGAAAGGCCGGAGCAGCGGGTGCACGATCTCGCCCGTCTCGCAGGTCGTGCCATGTTGAAGCGCCCGCCACGCCGCTGACTCGGCATCGCTCTGACTGACCGGCATCGGGGCCGCCGACCTCCTTCCGAACAAGCGGATGCGCAGCGCCAGCCGCGCGAAGCTCCACGCGCGCACTTCCGACGCGAGCGCACCGAAAACGACGTCTGCCATGACTCTCTCCCTCAATGCAGATCCAGGATGGGCTGGAGCGCGCGGGTCGGCGCCCGCAGATCGATGATCCCGTAGAGCCGCATCGCTTCGGCTTCGTTCTGCTCGCGGCACGCGACCCGGGCCTGCTGCAGCAGATCCGCAGCCTCGACCAGCCGCAGCGAGGCCGGCTCGACCGCCGCCACGGCCTCGATCAGCGTGACCACATGAAGGTCGAAAGCCGCGCAGGCGCTCTGCAGCGAAGGCCGGCCCGCAACCGGGGCTGACAGCAGGCATGCAACCAGGATTGGCGCGAGCTGACGCATCGCCCACCTCGAAAGGAGGTTTGACTGTGGGAGCGTGCGCCGCACCCCGCGGCGGCACGCGTCGTCGTTCGGGCGCAGGGGCGCCCGCGGTTA
>JAEYAU010000138.1 GCA_023404705.1 Pseudomonadota bacterium | reverse complement strand
CCATAAGCTCGGGCGTCGCGGCGTGGCGGGCTAACGCCTCAATCAGCGCGCGCCCGGCCGCGCTTTCCTGATCGTCGTCCAACAGGATGCGCAGATCGCCCTCCGGCGTGATCGCGAAGATGCGATCGGTCATCACATGCGTGCCCCAGAGATTGCCGTGGGCATCGAACGCGATCCCGTCGATGAAGGCGCCGTGGTCCGCCGGGCCGAACACCTCGCGATCCGTGAGGCTGCCGTCCGGCTGCGCGCGGAAACGCGTGACGCGGCGGCCGCAGGTCTCGACCACGTAGAGCCATTCCTCTTTGGCGTCGAAGCGGATCTCGTTGGTGAAGTGAAGCCGGTCCGCGACGATGCGCAGCCGCCCCTGATCGTAGAGCGCGATGAAGCCATCGACGATGTTGGGGCTCACGGCCTGCATCCAGTTCTTGATGCGCGTGGAGACCGTGAGCCAGAGCCGGTCGCGCGAGTCGCGCAGCACGAAGTTCACCTTGCCGATCGGCTCGCCGTCGATCTGATCCACCAGCACGCGCGTCTCGCCGCTGCGGGTCATGACCTCGAGCCGGTCGGTGCCGAAGTTCGAGATCACGACGTCACCGTTGCGCGCGAAAGCGAGGCCGTTCGGCAGCGTACCGGTGACGAAGCGGGTCGCGTCGTCGGCCGCGTCGCCGAAGGTGGACTGGGCGCGCTGCGTCACGAGCGCCTGGCTGCCGTCGGGGCGGATGTGCACCACTCCGCCGCGCGCATCCGCCGACCAGAGCGAGCCATCCGGTTCCGCCAGGATGCATTCGGGCCGCTGTAGGTCCCGGCCAATATAAGCGATCTGCGATCGATCGACCGTGAAGCCGTCGATCGGATTTGGTTTGCGCGTCATGTTTGAGGAAATGTCCTGTGGCGATCGGTATCCATATGCCTCGGGTGCCGCAAAGGCTCAATTCATTTGAGTCAATCGCGCCGGGCCATTTGACTCAAACCGAGGGGCCTGTGTTGGCGAGGTCTTTATGCGCTGCCCGCACACTCGCCAACATGCGGCTGATGATCACCATCTTCGCGCTGGTCGTGCTGGTGCTCGTGGATCAGTGGAAATTCTATGGCCACTACACACGAGAGACAGCGCGCGTGACGCGCAACGTGATTTTCCAGGTCGGGCTCTGATCGCCTGATCATGCGGCGCCGGCGCAGATCGGTGCCGCGAACGCATTTTGTCTTCCCTCGCCTCACTCCGGCCGACCTCTGCGGTATCATCGTGCAATCGCAGATCGGGAGAGCCGCATGGACGAAGATCTCGCACAGATGGATCGTGAGGACCTCATGGCCGAAGTGCGCCGCCTGCGCGCCGGCATTCGCGCCCATCGCGACAGCACGGGCCACGATCTGTGCTGGCATCACCCGCAACTCTGGAACCTGCTGCCCGAGCGCACCGATCCGCATATCGCGGTGCCGCCTTGGCCCAAATTCCTGCGCGGCTGCCTCGCCTATCGCGAGTCGCTCGATCGCCAGCGCCCCGACGCTCCGGTGCACGATCGGGACTACGAGGGCCGGAGTTAGGGCCACCTCAGCTGAATTCTGGAAAATAGAAATTATTCTCTTGCTTCCGGAAATGCGAAATGCCATAATGGCGGCATTCCTGCTCACGTGGGACGTCAACCGTGCAGCCGCGGCGGAGCAGGAGGCGGCCCCTGCGGGCACCGGATTTGCAACCCGGGCTCCCGGGCGGAGTCGGGAACCAACGACCGGCGGCATTACGACCGCCTGCCAGTGAGGCTGGCTGTAGGCAGCTTCTGCGCGCGAATGCCTGAGCTGTCGAAGAGCGGCCCGACCGAAAAATGGCCGTGGTGGAGCGCCGAGAGGCGCAGGGGTCGCCGTCTGTGACCCTGGGCGGCGCACGTTGGCGCAGCCCCGGCCGGGGAAAGCCCGGCCACTTGGGTCCGCCGCTGCGGACCCGCGCCGTCTCGGCGCTCCGCCTCCCTTCCGGGAGGAGCGACTGCGACAGCCCCCGGGCGCCTGACGCGCCGCGGGAACGAATATTCATGTGCTGAGAGGAGAGGCTCGGAATGTCTCTACCCGATCTTCACCATCGTGCCGCCGTCGACCGGCAGCGCCACGCCGGTGATGAAGTTCGCTTCGTCCGAGGCGAGGAACAGTGCCGCATTGGCGACGTCCCAGGCCGTGCCCATGCGGCCGCGCAGCGGAACCTTGGCGTCGCGGCCGGCCGCGATCTCGGCGCGGCTCTTCCCGGCCGCGCGGGCGCGCGTGTCTACTGCCATCGGCGTGTCCATCAGGCCTGGTAGAATGACGTTGGCGCGGACGCCGTAAGGCGCGTTCTGGATCGCGAGCTGCTGGGTATAGGCGATCATGGCGGCCTTGGTCGCCTTGTAGGCGACGTTCGGATACTCGTGCCAGGCCGCGACCGACGAGATGTTGAGGATCACGCCCGACTGCTGGGCGCGCATGATCGGGAGCACGTGCTTGCAGGCCATGATGGTGCCGCGCAGGTTGATCGCCGAGATTCGGTCGAAGGCCTCCTCCGTGATGTCGAGCGGGCCGGCATCGCCGCCCGCGATGCTGACGCCGACATTGTTGTGCAGCACGTCGATGCGGCCCCAGTGGCGCTTGGCGGCGCCGATCGCCTCGGCCAGCGTGCGCTCGTCGGTGACGTCCGCCTCGAACGGCACTGCCGTACCACCCTCGCGGCCGATCATATCCACGGTTTCCTCGGCCGACGCGAAGCTCCGGTCGACCGCAAAGACCCTGGCGCCCTCCTGCGCGAAACGCAGGCATGTGGCGCGGCCGTTGCCCATCCCCTCGCCCGGGCTTTGCCCGGCGCCGACCACGATGGCGATCTTGTCTTTCAGGCGCATGGCGGCGATCCTCGGGGCTGCGGCCCGGGTGCGGAACCCGGACCTCCGTATTATCCACAGCGGCATGGCGGTGGCATGCCACCCATGTAGAGACGGCCCTGGCGAAACGGCGCCGTTCTTCCTATGTTCCGACACGCCTGTGTCGCGCCAGTTCTGGGCCGAAGGCCCGCGCAGGACAGTCCCAACTCACACATGCCGGCGGCTAAACACCGATGGATGATCTTTTCGACAAGAACCGCCGCCGCGACAGCCGCGTGATCTCGATCCGCGGCGCGCGCGAGCACAATCTCAAGAACGTCGATGTGGAGATCCCGCGCGACAAGCTCGTGGTGTTCACGGGGCTGTCGGGCTCCGGCAAGTCGTCGCTCGCCTTCGACACGATCTATGCGGAAGGCCAGCGGCGCTATGTCGAGTCGCTGTCGGCTTACGCACGCCAGTTCCTCGAGATGATGCAGAAGCCGGACGTCGATCAGATCGACGGCCTGTCGCCCGCCATCTCGATCGAGCAGAAGACGACCTCGCGCAATCCGCGCTCGACCGTCGGCACCGTCACCGAGATCTACGACTACATGCGCCTGCTCTGGGCCCGCGTCGGCACGCCCTACTCCCCGGCGACCGGGCTGCCGATCGAGAGCCAGACCATCTCGCAGATGGTGGATCGCATTCTCGCTCTGCCCGAAGGCACGCGGCTCTATCTGCTGGCGCCGGTCGTGCGCGGGCGCAAGGGCGAGTACCGCAAGGAGCTCGCCGAGTACCTGAAGAAGGGCTACCAGCGGGTCAAGATCGACGGCAAGTTCTACGAGATCGCCGAAGCGCCGGCCCTCGACAAGAAGTTCAAGCACGACATCGACGTCGTCGTGGACCGCATCGTGGTGCGCTCGGACATCGGCACGCGCCTTGCGGACTCGCTCGAGCAGTGCCTCAAGCTCGCCGAAGGTCTCGCAGTGGCCGAGTTCGCGGACGGCGCCGCGCCAGCCGCGGACCAGAAGAAGACCGCCAAGATCCACGACCAGAGCGGTCCCGAGCGGCTGATCTTCTCGGAGAAATTCGCCTGCCCGGTCTCGGGCTTCACGATCCCCGAGATCGAGCCGCGGCTGTTCTCGTTCAACAATCCGTTCGGCGCCTGCCCGGCCTGCGGCGGCCTCGGCGTCGAGCAGCACATCGACGCGGACCTCGTCGTTCCCGACAAGGACAAGACGCTCAAGCAGGGCGCGATCGCGCCATGGGCGAAGTCGTCGAGCCCCTATTATATCCAGACGCTGCAGGCGCTGGCGAAGCACTACAAGTTCACCCTCGACACCAAGTGGAAGGATCTCGGCAAGAAGGTGCAGGACGTGCTCCTCACCGGCTCGGGCGATACCGAGGTCAAGTTCTCCTACGACGACGGCATGCGCGCCTACGAGACGCGCAAGAGCTTCGAGGGCGTGGTGACGAACCTCGAGCGGCGCTGGCGCGAGACCGAGAGCGAGTGGGCCCGCGAGGAGATTTCGAAGTATTTCACCGACATTCCTTGCGCGGCCTGTAACGGCCATCGCCTCAAGCCCGAGGCGCTGTGCGTGAAGGTGGCGGGCCATCATATCGGCACGGTCGCCGAGATGTCGGTGAAGCGCGCGGGCGAATGGTTCACGGGCCTGCCGCGCGAGCTCACCGCGAAGCAAAACGAGATCGCGGTGCGGATCCTCAAGGAGATTCGCGAGCGGCTGCGCTTCCTGGTCGATGTCGGCCTCGAATATCTCACGCTGGCGCGCGCCTCCGGCACGCTGTCGGGCGGCGAGAGCCAGCGTATCCGCCTCGCCTCGCAGATCGGCTCCGGCCTCACGGGCGTGCTCTATGTGCTGGACGAGCCCTCGATCGGCCTGCACCAGCGCGACAATGCGCGGCTGCTCGAAACGCTGAAGCGGCTGCGCGATCTCGGCAATACCGTGATCGTGGTGGAGCACGACGAGGACGCGATCCGCACGGCGGACCACGTGCTCGACATCGGCCCGGGCGCGGGCATCCACGGCGGGCAGATCATCGCCGAAGGCACGGCCGACGATCTGATGCGCAACAAGAACTCGATCACCGGCAAGTACCTGTCGGGCGAGCTGATGGTGAACGTGCCGGAGCGGCGCTCGCCCAATCCGCGTCGCCAGCTCAAGGTGATCAACGCGCGCGGCAACAATCTGAAGAACGTCACGGCCGAGATTCCGCTCGGCCTGTTCACCTGCGTGACCGGCGTCTCGGGCGGCGGCAAGTCCTCTTTACTGGTGGACACGCTCTACAAGGCGGTGGCGCGCAAGCTCAACAATGCGACCGAAGGCCCGGCGCCGCACGACCGCATCGAGGGGCTCGAGCACCTCGACAAGGTGATCGACATCGACCAGTCGCCGATCGGCCGCACGCCGCGCTCGAACCCGGCGACCTATACGGGCGCCTTCACGCCCATCCGCGAGTGGTTCGCGGGCCTGCCAGAGGCGAAGGCGCGCGGCTATGAGCCGGGGCGGTTCTCGTTCAACGTCAAGGGCGGCCGCTGCGAGGCCTGCCAGGGCGACGGCGTCATCAAGATCGAGATGCACTTCCTGCCCGACGTCTACGTCACCTGCGACGTCTGCAAAGGCAAGCGCTACAATCGCGAGACGCTCGAGGTCGTGTTCAAGGGCAAGTCGATCGCCGATGTGCTGGACATGACGGTCGACGAGGCCGCCGAGTTCTTCAAGGCGGTGCCGCGCGTGCGCGACACGCTGACGACGCTGCAGCGCGTCGGCCTCGGCTACATCCATGTCGGCCAGCAGGCGACCACGCTTTCGGGCGGCGAGGCGCAGCGCATCAAGCTCGCCAAGGAGCTGTCCAAGCGCGCGACAGGCCGCACGCTCTACATCCTCGACGAGCCGACCACGGGCCTGCACTTCCACGACGTCGCCAAGCTGCTCGAGGTGCTGCACGAGCTGGTCGAGAACGGCAACTCGGTGGTGGTGATCGAGCACAATCTCGAGGTCATCAAGACCGCCGACTGGATCATCGATCTCGGCCCCGAAGGCGGCGACGGCGGCGGCGAGATCGTCGCGGCGGGCCCGCCCGAGACCATCGTCAAGGCGAAGCGCAGCTACACCGGGCAGTTCCTGGCGGAGGTGCTAGCGCGGCGGCCCTTGAAGGGGAAGAAGGTGATCGCGGCGGAGTGAGTTACGGCTCCTCGTCCAGCATCGTCTCGATGAACCCCCGCGGATCGCTCCAGAACTCGCGCATCAGCCGGTAGTGCTCGGTGCTTTCCACTTGCACCTCGGTGAGGCCGTATTTCGTCAGCTCCAGCAGGCGCGCGTTCGGATAGGCCATCAGCATCGGCGCATGGGTCGCCATGATCACCTGGCCGATGCCGGAGCGGTCGATGCGGCGGAGGATCTTGAGGAACTCGACCTGGCGCGAGGGCGAGAGCGCGGACTCGGGCTCGTCGAAGATGAAGATGCCCTGGCGGTCGCAACGCTCCTCGAAGAAGCGCAGGAAGCCTTCGCCGTGGGAATGCGAGAGGTAGTCGGGCGGCACGTCGTGGACCGAGACCGCGGCGGCGTCGAGATAGCGCGCGACCGAGAAGAAGCTTTCGGCGCGAAAGAACCAGCCATTGGTCAGCTTCGGCAGCCAGCTCGCGCGCAGCGCCTCGGAGAGGCGTCCGCCCATCACCTCCACGGCCTCGGAGTGATCGACCGGCCGGTACCCTTTCCCGCCGCCCGCCTCGTCGTAGCCCGCGAGCACCGCAATGCCTTCGAGCAAGGTCGATTTTCCCGAGCCATTCTCGCCGACGATGATGGTGATCGCGCGATCGAAGGCGAGGTCGAAGCCCTTCTGCAGGAACGGCAGGCAGAACGGATAGGCCGCGGGATCGGCAACGCGGTCGTGGTCGAGCCAGACGCGCTTCAGATAAGGCGCCGGCAAATTGATCCTGCGGGCAGCGCGGGCCATGTGGTCTCCGAGGCTTTAGGCTATCATGATGAACCATATCGGTTGGGTCCGCGACAAAACCTCATTCGCTCACGGGATTCGCCGATCATGCTGACACGCCGCCAGTCGCTGCTCGCCCTGCTCACGGTGTCGGTCGCGTCGTCACTTTCCCCGGTTGCTTTCGCGGCCTCGGACGGCCGCCCCGACAAGCTCGTGGCCGGGCTCTACGACCGCATTCTCAAAAATCCGGACCTTCCGGGCTTCGGCGTGAAGAAGGCAGACCGCAAGCTGCTGTCCAAGTCGCTGGGCGAACTCTGGGACAAGACCGAGGGCAAGCGGAAGCGGATCAAAGACGAGATGGGGCCGCTCGGCTTCGATATGGTCACCAATTCGCAGACCGGAGATCTCAAGTCCTACGACCTGACGATTACCGAGATCACGGCGCGCAATGCGACCGTGAAGGCGCGCTTCAACCGCGGAGAGGACTATGCCGAGGCGGAGCGGGTCGACGTAGTCGAGTATCGGCTGGTGGACGAGAACGGCTGGAAGATCGACGACATCCGCGGCAAGACCAGCGGACAGGCGTGGACGCTGCGTGAGCTCCTGAGCAACTATCTGAACGACCCGAAGTTCTGAGCGGCACGCTGAAGGATTGATGCGGCGCCGAGGCGCGGCTAGGCTCGGCACATGACGCTCGCCGAGATCCAGTCCGCCATTCTCAAGCTTTCCGCCGACGAGCGCGCGCGGCTGCAGGCGTGGCTCAACGAGGTGCGCGCCAAGGAGCTCGGCGACGAGACCGCGGCGACCAAGCTCGGCCGCATGGCGGGCCGCGCCTTCGCGGACCTGCGCAAGCGCGTACGCGAGCCCTAAGTGCTGCGCATCGGCTGCGCGGGCTGGACCATTCCCAAACAGCACGCCTCCGCGTTCGCGAGCGAGGGCAGCCATCTCGCCCGCTACGCGCATCGCTTCAACGCGGTCGAGATCAACTCCTCATTTCATCGGCCGCACCGACGTTCGACCTATGAGCGCTGGGCCGCCAGCGTGCCCGATGATTTCCTCTTCGCCGTGAAGCTGCCGCGCGAGATCACCCACAAGCGAAAGCTGGTCGATATCGAGGAGCCGCTCGTGGCGTTCCTGGAGCAGGCGCGCGGACTCGGCGCCAAACTCGGGCCCTTGCTGGTCCAGTTGCCGCCGAGCTTTCAGTTCGATCCGAAAGTCGCTCGCCCCTTCTTCGCGTTGCTGCGCGTGCACCACGCCGGCGACATCGTGTGCGAGCCGCGGCACGCGACATGGTTCACGCCCCAGGCCGAGGCGCTGCTCGCGAAGTTTCGAGCCGCGCGTGTGGCCGCAGATCCCGCGCCCGCGCCCGAGGCGGCTGTCCCGGGCGGCTGGCGCAGGCTCCGCTATCTCCGCCTGCATGGGGCGCCGCGTGTCTACTACTCTGACTATTCGTCGGAGCAGATCGCCGACGTGGCGCTGCGACTGCGCAGCGAACCCACGTCAGCCTGGTGCATTTTCGACAATACGGCGCACGGGCATGCAATCGGCAGTGCGGTTGCGCTGCAGGAAATGATCGCGCGCCTTACCCCAGCTCCGCGTTCAGCTTGATGTTCGCGTTCAGCACCTTCGACACCGGACAGTTCGCCTTGGCGCCTTCGGCGAGCTTCATGAACTCCTCCTTGGCAAGGCCCGGAACCTTGGCCTTGAGGGTGAGCAGCACGTCGGTGATGCGCCAGCCGCCGCCTTCCTGCTGCATGGTGAGATCCGCGCGCGTCTCGAGCCGCTCGGGCGGATGACCGGCGCCGCTGAGCTGGAACGCGAGCGCCATATTGAAACAGCCGGCGTGGGCGGCGGCGATCAGCTCTTCGGGGTTGGTGCCCTTCTCCTCGCCGAAGCGCTTGGCGAAAGAGTACGGCGTGCTGCTGAGCGTGCCGCTGGCCGTGGTCAGCTGCCCTTGCCCGTCCTTGCCGCTGCCGGTCCAGATTGCGCTCGCGTCACGTTTGATGGTCGCCATGGGGGATCTCCGCTATAGGGGTCGGGGATAAAGGCAGAGGATTGCGAACATCTGATGGTGGAGCCCGCATGAGCCTGACCGGCACGATTCCGTTCCTCGCGTGGTTGCGGGGACGCGCCGAGTTCGCGGCGCTGGCGAGCCTCGGTCTCGCTGCTCTGGCGCTGCTCGGTTTCATCGCCATCGTGGACGAGGTGCGCGAGAGCGAGACACATGCCTTCGACGAAGCCGTGCTGCGCGCCTTGCGCAATCCGGCCGACCTCGCGGACCCGATCGGCCCCTGGTGGCTGGAAGCCATGTTCCGCGACGTCACAGCGCTCGGCGGCACCACCGTGGTGGTGCTGATCACCGCCGCATCGATCATCTATCTGCTGATCGAGAAAAAGCGTGCGGCCGCACTGCTCGTGTTTGCGGCCGTCGCGGGCGGCACGCTGATCAGCCAGGGTCTGAAGGGCGCCTTCGCGCGGCCGCGTCCCGAGCTGGTCGCGCATCTGGTCGACGTGCAGACCCTGAGCTTCCCGAGCGGTCACGCCATGCTCTCGGCCGTCACCTATCTCACCCTCGGCGCGCTGCTCGCCCGGGTGCAGTCCCGGCGCCGCCTCAAGGCCTATTTCATCGGGCTCGCCATCCTGCTCACCCTGAGCATCGGGGTGAGCCGCGTCTATCTCGGCGTCCACTGGCCGACCGACGTGCTCGGTGGCTGGTGCCTCGGCGCTGCCTGGGCGCTCCTGTGCTGGGCCGTCATGCTCTGGCTCCAGCGGCACGGGCAGGTCGAGGACGAGGCCGAGACGCCCGATTGATCGGCCGCGACAAACCCTCGCCGAGGGGGTAGACTTTCGCCAATTGCGGGTCGCGGCTCGACGTGACTCGGTCGCATCGGGCGCGTGGTGTCGCGATCCCTTGAACGCGAGACGTTCAGGAGGAAACCACCATGGCTGACGTGATCACGCGGGCGGAGGTCGCCCCGGAACTTCCGGCCGTTCGGCATATCGGACCGGCCGATCTGAGAGATGCGCTCCGAAAAGGCATCGACGATTTCCAGGCGATGCCGACGCACGCGGCCTTTCTCAGCCTGATCTATCCGCTGGTCGGCCTCGTCATCGGGCGCGCGATGTTCGGCTACGAGCTCGTGCCGCTGCTGTTCCCCCTGGCGGCCGGCTTCGCGCTGATCGGTCCCTTCGCGGCGATCGGGCTCTACGAGCTCAGCCGTCAGCGCGAGCAAGGCGGCACGCCGTCATGGACCGATGCCTTCGACGTCTGGCACGCACCCTCGTTCGCATCGATCCTGGCGCTCGGCGCCATGCTATTCCTGATCTTCGGCATATGGATTGCGATCGCCCATGCGATCTACGTCGCGCATTTCGGCTATCGCGAGCCGCAGTCGCTGTTCGTGTTCCTGAACCAGGTGCTCACGACCGGGCCGGGCTGGAGCATGATGCTGATCGGCAACGCGGTGGGCTTCCTGTTCGCCGTCGTGGTGCTGACGATCAGCGCGATCTCGTTCCCGCTGCTGCTCGACCGCAATGTCGGCCTGCCGGTCGCGATGCTGACCTCGATCCGCGTCGTGGTGGAGAACCCGATCACCATGGCGCTGTGGGGCGTCATCGTCGCGGCCGCGCTGGTGCTCGGCTCGATCCCGTTCCTGCTCGGCCTGCCGATCGTGATGCCGATCCTCGGCCACGCGACCTGGCATCTCTATCGCAAGGCCGTGGCCCCAGACGCCAGCCCGATCCATGGCGAGCGCCAGCGGCCGGATGGCGTACGCTACGCGGCCGAATTCCCGGTGTCGCTGTTGCCCTGGGCGCGGGATCGCGGGCCGTAATCGGGCATCGGGCTTGACGAAGTCGTGATGAGAGCGCCGGCCGCTGGGCCGGCGCCGCGTGAACCTTCGGCGCTGCAGCAAAGACAAAGCGCCAGACCCATCACGCGGCGATGCCGCTCACCGTCAAGGACGCGACCATGCTTCTCATCAACATGATCTCCGCTGTGCGGCAGTGGATGCGCTATCGGCGTTCCCTGCGCGCGCTCTCCTTTCTCGACGAGCGCACCCTGCGCGATATCGGGCTGACCCGTTCCGAACTTCACGCGACCGCGTGGTCGGTCGCGACCCGCTGACTCACCTTCCATCGCCTCGGCCTGAGCGCGGCTCCGCAAGGGGCCGCGCTCGCGCGTGGCGGTCTGCTGCACGGAAGGCGTGCCATGCGGTGAGGCATCGGTGTATGGGAGGTGAAACCGGAACCCCAATGGCATCCGAGATTTAACCCATGGACCTCAGGACCAAGGATTACGCAATCATGGCGACTGCAGAACGATCCCTCGTACTCGTCACGGGCTCGTCGAGCGGCATCGGTCTCGAGCTCGCGAAGGTGTTCGCGGCCGAGGGACACGACCTCATCATCACCTCTGACAATGGCCCCAAGCTCGAGACGGCTGCCACCATCATCCAGTCGAGCACGCCCGGCGCGCGCATCGAGATCATCGAGGCCGACCTCGCGCGCGCCGATGGCGCTGAGACGCTTTATCGCCGCGTGCTGCAGCTCGGACGGCCGGTCGACATCCTGGTGAACAATGCGGGCGTCGGCGTCTGGGGCGAGTTCGCGAAGGGCACCGATCTCTTCGGCGGAACTCGCGATGATCCAGCTCAATGTCAGCTCGATGGTGGCGCTCACCAAGCTGTTCGGCCGCGAGATGGTGGCCCGCCGCAAGGGCCGCATCCTGATCACGGCATCGGAAGCCGCGATCGCGCCGACCGCCCTCGCCTCGGTCTATGGCGCGACCAAAGCCTTCGACTACGCCTTCGCGTTGGCGTTGCGCGAGGAACTGAAGGACACCGGCGTCACCGTGACGGCGTTGCTGCCGGGCGCGACCGACACCAATTGGTTCAATCGCGCCAACGCCGGACACACGGCCGTGGCGCAAGGCAATCTCGCGGATCCGGCGCAGGTCGCGCGCGACGCCTATGATGCGCTGATGAAGGGCGACGACCACGTGGTGACGCCGCTAAAGGACAAGCTGCGCGCGGTCGCCGCGAAGCTCCTGCCGGATCGGGTGTCGGTGCAGCGGCTGCAGTGAGTCAGGCGGCGACGCGCAACGTGCGAAGCTCACAGACCTGCGTTGCCGGTTGCGGGAGGTCGTGGCCGGGCGCGTTCTCGTAGCCCACCACGCGCAAGGTGCCGTTCGCGGCGCATGCTTCGACGGCGATGCGCGTGCACGGATTGAGCACGGGCGGCTGCACCCATTTGAAATCCGCAGATGCGATCGGTTCGGACCAGCCGTGCAGCGCTTCGCGGCGGCGGCGGCTGTTCTCGCCCGCTTCCGCGTAGCTGCAATTGAGCAGCAGGTCGCTGGCGACACGGCCTTCCCACGGCTCCGCCGAACGCAGCCAATCATTGGCCGCGCAGGTGACGTCCTCGTGCGTCGTGAAGCCGTCCTCGGTGCGCTCGATCACGCACCGCTCGCCCGGCGCGATGCCGGCGAGCGTGAAGATCACGGGGCGCGCGACCGGCGTCTGTTCGAGCAAGCGCCGCGCTTCCGCGAAATCGCGAGCGGTCTCGAAGGCCTGGCGCAGCAGCTGGTCAGGCGGGATGTGGCGCACGTGCCGCCAGGTGCGCACCGCATTGGCCGCGATGTCATAGGCGCGCAGCCACGGATGTCGCGTGCGGCGCCACAGCGGCGCCTGGTTGATGGCCGCCGCGAAGCGGCCGGGGGCCATGCCGGTGAGCGCGCCCACATAGCCGGGCCAAGTGACGCTGTAGAATTCGCCGGCGCTCCCGCGCATCTGCGCGACCTCAACATGCCGCCCGAGTCCGGGGAACGGCCAGTCGAGGGTGCGCGCGAGCCAGGGCACGCCCGCTTCCTCGCGCGCCAGCGTGGTGCAGCCCCACTGATAGGAGCCGTTGAGAAACCAGATGCCGGGAAACGCCAGACTGGCGGCGATCGTTTCGATCTCGGCCACGTAAGGCGAGCAGGAGCGCGCGAGCCAGCGCCGCGCCAGGCGATCGATCATCGGCAGCATTGGCGCGACGATGCCCGGAAAAAACTGGAGGCAATCGTCGCGCAACGCCCGGGCCCGCTCGCGGCTGATCTCCGCATGCCCGATCGCGCCGTCCTCGCGGACGTCGACCACGGCGATCAAAGGAAGTGCGGAGCTCGTCATGGGCCCTCCCGGGGTTTGCGCCGACCCCGTTAGTCACCCGTCATGAGGGTTCGGTTCGACACCCTTATGCGCGGGTTCCGGTAAACGGCCAGCTTCCATAGAAGCCCGCGCTCATGGTTCCGGACATCTTGTCGCCATCGACGGTGCCGCTGAACTCCAGGGTCAGGGGCATCGGGCTGGTGATCGAGACCTTCCAGGCGACGCTGTCGCCGCTCGCGGTGCCCTCGAAGATCTCGGCCTCATTGCCGTCCGCCGACTGCGTGCCGGTCAGCGCGCCACCGGCGGTCTTCGCCACCAGGGTCGCCTTCCGCTCGCCCATCGGGGTGTCCATGGTGAGGTTCCAGGTCCCGTCCGCCGCCATTTCGTGCTCCCGTTGTTCCGATCGTGTCTCGATCCACCGAAATCGCCGTGGGATCAAGACCCGCATTGCGTGTTCTGGGTCGAAGCCGGGCTGCGTGGCCAAGATGCCGCAGCCGCGCCAATGCCTTGGCTGAAAATCGACCCCGTGCGGTCACTAGACCGCAATCGCCGCAGGCGCGCAACCGCTGCGGTGGTCAGGGAGTCGGGGTCTGCGACCGACCGCGCCGGTTCGCCTTTGGCTTGGCGGGCGCGATCTCGCGCACCGCGCCGGGCTGGCCGCCGGGACGCGTGAAATCCGGCTTCATGACCGTCATGGTGGAGCGGGAGATGCTCGGCGTGGTGATTGGGGCCGCATCCGCAGTCAGTGCGGCGGCGGCGAGCATCAGTCCGCTCAGGATCGTTCGTGCCTGCGCCATCAGGGCCTCCCGCGGGTTCCATCTTGTTGGTCGCACCCAGCCGGAATCGTGTTCACGGTTGGCTCCGGAACCTCGGCCCCTGCGGACCCGTTACCCCGCAGGGGCGGCTCAAGAACACTGGAGACGGCATGAACCTCTCGGGCAAGAAGATCGCCATCCTCGCAACCAACGGCTTCGAGCAGTCGGAGTTGGAGGTCCCGCGCGATCGCCTGAAGCAGGCGGGCGCCACCGTGCATGTGGTGTCCCCTGAAAAAGGCGAGATCCGCGGCTGGGACAAGAAGGACTGGGGCCGGCCGGTGCCGGTGGACCGCCCGCTCGACGACGTGAAGGTCGACGACTACGACGCGCTGGTGCTGCCGGGCGGCCAGATCAATCCGGACCTGCTGCGCGTGAACGCCAATGCGATCGAGCTGATCCGCGCGTTCTTCGACAAGAAGAAGATCGTCGCTGCGATCTGTCATGCGCCCTGGCTGCTGATCGAGGCCGGCGTCATCAAGGGACGCAAGGTCACCTCGTATCACTCGATCAAGACCGACGTGATCAATGCGGGCGGCAAGTGGGAAAACGCCGCAGTTGTGAATGACCAGGGCCTGATCACGTCGCGCAACCCCGACGATCTCGAGGACTTCTCGAAGAAGATCATGGAAGAGGTCATCGAAGGGCCGCACACAAAGCGACATGCGGCGGCGTGAGTGCCATGAGCGACCCCGTGAAAGAACCCGGCATCAACGCGCGCGGCGACCTCGCGGTAAAGACACCGCGAGCCCGCGTGCTGCTGATCGGCACGCTGGCCGGTCTCTGCCTGGCGCTGATCCTCGTGCAGTTGGTGCGCGTCGCGGCGTGACGCAGACTGGCTGAGCACTGATTGTTCCTTGAGCATGATCTTATCCGAAAACCGGTTCCCACTTTTCGGGATCATGCTCTAGAACTCCCCGCATGTTTGATGCCGTGGCGTTCGCGGGCGGCGGCAATCGCTGCTACTGGCAAGGCGGGTTCTGGGAGGCGACCGCGGAGCGGCTCGGCCTCGCGCCCGCGCTTGCGGTCGGGGTGAGCGCGGGCGCTTTCGCGGGCATCTACTCGCTACTCGGCATCGGCGAGCGCGTGCGCTCCGCCGTCTTCGCGGCCTGCGGACCACATCAGCGCAATATCGACTTCGCGGGCTGGCGCGCGGGCGGGCGGCTCTATCCGGTCGGCACGCTGTATGCGGCCCTGCTCGCCGAGATGCTGAACCACGAGGCGTTTGCGCGCCTACAGGCGCTGATCGACCTGCGGATCGCGGTCGCCCGGGCGCCGCGCGGGCGGCCGCCGCTCGCGGCGGCCGCCCTCGGGATCGGCGCCTATCAGCTCGAGAAACACCTGTTCCATCCGGTGCATCCCCGGTTCGGCCGAAAACTCGGCTTCCGGCCCGAGTTCGTGGCGGCGCGGGAGCTCGCGAGCCCGGAGCAGCTGGTTGCCGCCCTGCTCGCGTCCAGCGGCGTTCCGCCCTTCATGCCGGTGACCCGGATCGCCGACCGGCCGGCCTTCGACGGCGGGCTGGTGGACAATGTTCCCGTCGAGCCGCTCCTGCCCGTGGAGGCGGCCGGCGGCCGCACGCTGGTGCTGCTGACGCGGGTCTACCGGCATCTGCCGCAGGTGCCGGGGCGGACTTATGTCCAGCCCTCGGAGCCGGTCCGGGTGAAGCAGTTCGACGTCACCAACGCGGCCGCGATGCGGGCGGCCTACGAGCTGGGGCTGCGCGACGGAGCCGCCTTCCGGCCCTGAGTTCCGTATCGGCATGCTAATAATGCATATCGCTTACGGGCTATTCCGGAGCAAAGCGGTTCGATTCGCATCGAGTTCTCTAACTTCGTCGTCGAAAGGTCGGCAATCAGAGCCTTAGATGGGGATCGAGCTAATATCCGTTAATCAATTCTTTCGCGAGTTATGCGCATAATGCAAAGCTGCAGCGCAGCATGGAACCTACCGCGCCGCACCAAATGGGACTATGTACCGGTTCGAAAGTCGTTCGCGACTGATTCCATTCGATTCCGATCCGAAAGGCCCGTGTCATGTTCCTCTCCCGTGTGGTCCGCGCAATCCGGACTTGGTGGCGTTACAACGAGAACGTCCGCGAGCTGTCGCGTCTCGGCGACCGCGAGCTGGCGGACATCGGGATCCACCGCTCCGAGATCCAGACGGTGGCGTGGCAGTCCGCCCGTAGCTGATTTCCATCTGCACGTCTGAGCCTGAAGACGCCCGCGGTTCGCGGGCGTTTTCATTTGCGCCCCAGCCCTTGACCTCGTCCGGCCCGAGTCAGACAAGGCGCCATGAGATCCATCCATATCGTCGGGGGTGGCCTCGCGGGCTCCGAGGCGGCGTGGCAAATCGCCGAGCGCGGCGTGCCCGTGGTGCTGCACGAGATGCGGCCCGTCCGCGCAACCGACGCGCACAAGACGGACTCGCTGGCCGAGCTCGTCTGCTCCAATTCCTTCCGCTCGGACGACGCCGAGACCAATGCGGTCGGCTTGCTCCATGCCGAGATGCGAAAACTCGGCTCGCTGATCATGCGCGCGGGCGATGCCAACCAGGTGCCGGCCGGCGGTGCGCTCGCGGTCGATCGCGAAGGCTTCGCGGCTGCCGTGACTGCGGCGCTGGAAGGCCATCCGTTGATCGAGATCTCGCGCGAAGAGGTCGCGGGGTTGCCACCCGATGATTGGGACCAGGTGATCATCGCGACCGGGCCCCTCACCTCGCCGGCGCTGGCGCAGGCGCTCACATCGCTGACGGGCGCCGAGTCCCTCGCCTTCTTCGACGCCATCGCGCCGATCGTGCATCGCGAGTCCATCGACATGTCGGTCGCCTGGTTCCAGTCGCGCTACGACAAGGCAGGACCAGGCGGCACGGGTGCCGACTACATCAACTGCCCGCTCACGCGCGAACAGTACGAAGCCTTCATCGCGGCGCTGCTCGCGGGCGACAAGACCGTGTTCCACGAATGGGAGGCGACACCCTATTTCGACGGCTGCCTGCCGATCGAGGTGATGGCGGAGCGCGGGCCCGAGACGCTGCGCCACGGACCCATGAAGCCGGTCGGCCTCACGAACGCGCATCAGCCGGACGTGAAGCCCTACGCAGTGGTGCAGCTGCGCCAGGACAACAAGCTCGCCACGCTGTTCAACATGGTCGGTTTCCAGACCAAGCTGAAGCACGGCGAGCAGGTGCGCGTCTTCCGCACCATCCCGGGACTCGAGAATGCCGAGTTCGCACGTCTCGGCGGCATTCACCGCAACACCTTCCTGGACTCGCCCCGGCTGCTCGACGAGACGCTGCGGCTCAAAGCGATGCCGCGCCTGCGCTTCGCCGGGCAAATCACGGGCTGCGAAGGCTACGTGGAGTCGGCCGCCATCGGCCTGCTCGCGGGCCGCTTCGCGGCGGCCGAACGGCGCGGTGAGCGCATCGCCTCGCCGCCGCCGACGACGGCGCACGGCGCGTTGCTCGGCCACATCACGGGCGGCCATGTCGCGACCATCGACGCAGGGCCACGCTCGTTCCAGCCGATGAACGTGAACTTCGGGCTTTTTCCGCCGCTCGCGCAATCGCCGAGCCGCGCCGCTGACGGCACGCGCCTGCGCGGCACCGCCAAGACGCTCGCGAAGAAGCGCGCCATCACGGCACGGGCGCTGCAGGATCTCGACCGCTGGATCGCAGGCGAGAACGTTCCCGCGGCGGCGGAATGATCAGGCGGCGGCGATCCGGCTCCAGCGGCGCGCGGCGCGCCACAAAGTCCATTGCCGGCGCCACTGTGGAACCTCCACATCCGTGCGAAACGGGTCGTAGTCCGATCGCTCCATGCGAGCGAGCGTGAGCCGGACGAGCGCGACCGGCAGGACCGGGGGGATCGCCGCCGAAGACAACGTCGGGAGCGCCGCGTCGAAAGCTTCGAGATAGCGCCGCACATGCTGACGCAGCTCGGCGAGCGCGGCGCGCAACTCGGGTGTCGTGCGGCCGCCCAGAATCTCTTCCGGCTTGGCGCCGTGCCGTGTCAGCAGATCCGCCGGCAGGTAGAGCTGGCCACGCGCAGCATGGCGCGGCAGATCGCGCAGCATGCGCGTCAAGCCAATCGCAATGCCGGCCGGGCCCGCGACGGCGATATTCGGCGCGGCGCCGAGCACTTGCGCAGCGAGCGCGATCACATGCGACGTGGTCTGGCGGGCGTAGCCGTCGAGATGCGCCAAGCTCGGCATGGGATCGTCGTAGAGGTCGAAGCTCCGCGCCTCGAGCAGTTCGAGGAGCGGATCGACCTTGAGCCTGTAACGATCGAGCGTCTCGCACAGGGCTGCCCCGACGGGACTCGCCATGCCCTCGCTGCGCCGCTCGCCGGTGAGCACGTCGCGCCACCATTGCAGGCGCAGCTCGCCCGGCATCGGCTCGCGCACCATATCGCGAATGCGCGCAATCTCGACGTCGAAGGCATAGAGCGCGAAGAGGCCGTCGCGGCGATCGGCCGGTGCGAACAGGCTCGCGAGAAAGCGGTCCTTGTCGGCCTCGCGGGTGAGCTGCTCGCAGTGCCGATAGGAATCCATGATCACTCGACGGCGATCAGTCCGGCCGCGACGCGGCGGCCCTCGCCGAGCACGATGTTGTAGGTGCGCACGGCGGCGCCGGTCGACATGCTCTCGACCACGATGCGGTGGTCGCGGAAGCGCCAGCGCAGATCTTCGGGAATCAACCAGGACTCCCGGCCGCTGCCGAGCAGGAAATGATCGATCGCGTCAGCCTCGGCGAACACCCGCGCGAGCGTGGCGGCGGAGATCTCGTCGACCTGCGTCACCGGCCAAGCCGAGATGCCGCTCGGCAGGCAGAGCAACGATCCGCGATGGGACATGCCCGCGAAACGGAAGCCGCCGCGGCCATAGCTCTCGATCGGTGCCTTGCCAGGATAGAAGCCGGGCCCGGGCGTATCGGACACGTCTCAGCGGCCGACCGGCGCGGGTTTCGCCTCGGTCCGCGCGGGCTTCGGCTCGTCTACCTCGACGGACTGCTCGCGATTACGGCCGACGCCGAGATAGATCAGGATCGGCGCCGCGATGAAGATCGAGGTGTAGGAGCCGACCAGCACCGCGCCGAACGTCATGGCGGCCACGAAGCTGTGGATGCTGGCGCCGCCGAAGATCAGCAGTGCGAGCAGTGCGAGTGTGACGGTCACGTGCGTGATGACGGAGCGCGACAGCGTCGAGTTGACCGAATAGTTCAGCAGCTCGTCGATCGGCATCTTCTTGTAGCGCCGCAGCATCTCGCGGATACGGTCGTAGATGACCACCGTGTCGTTGAGCGAGTAACCCAGGATGGTGAGCAGCGCCGCGACCGTGGACAGGTCGAAGTCGAGCTGCATCAGCGACATGAAGCCGACGGTGAGCACCAGATCGTGCACGTTCGCGATCATGGCGCCGAGCGCGAACTGCCACTCGAAGCGGAACCAGAGATACATCAGGATGCCGAGGATCGCCATCATGAGGCCGATCGTGCCCATGGTGAGGAGCTCGCCCGAGACGCGCGGGCCCACCACCTCGACGCGGCGATACTCCACATCGGAGCCGAGCGCGTTGCGGATCTTGGCAACGGCCTGCTGTTGGGCTTCCTCCCCGCCAGCCTGCTGCTGCACGCGGATGAGCACGTCGCTCGGACCGCCGAACTGCTGGAGCTGGACCTCACCAAGGCCAAGACCGTTGAGCGTGGTCCGCATCTTGGCGAGGTCTGCGGCGCCGGTCTTCTGCTGCACCTCGATCAGCGTGCCACCGATGAAGTCGATGCCGAAGTTCAGGCCCACCATGAAGTAGGCGAGGATCGCGATGACCGACATCGCCGCGGACAACGGAAAGCTGATGCGCCGAAAGCGCATGAAGTCGAACTTGGTGTCGTCCGGGACGATGCGAAGCAGGCGCACGGGATGATCTCGATCAAATGGGCACGGTCTTCGGCCGCAGCCAGCGATACCAGGACGCGACCATGAGGCGCGTCAGGGTGAACGCCGTGAACACTGTCGTGATGATGCCGATGCCGAGGGTGAGTGCGAAGCCGCGCACGGGCCCGGATCCGATCAGGAACAGGACCGCGGCGGCGATGAAGGTCGTGACGTTGGAGTCGATGATGGTCGCGAGCGCGCGGGCGAAGCCGGAGTCGAGCGAGCTGATGGCCGAGCGGCCGCCCCGCACCTCCTCGCGCACGCGCTCGTAGATCAGCACGTTGGAGTCGACGGCCATGCCGACGGTCAGCACGATGCCGCAAATGCCGGGCAGCGTGAGCGTCGCATTGAGCAGCGACAGGACGCCGAGGATCATCGCGACGTTGATGGCGACCGCGATGGTGGCGAATACGCCGAAGATGCCGTAGGTCGCGACCATGAAGATGATGACGAGCAGCGAGCCGATCCAGGAGGCGCGCAGCCCCTTCTCGATCGAGTCCTGACCGAGGCCGGCGCCGACGGTGCGCTCCTCGATGACGGTGAGGGGCGCCGGAAGCGCGCCGGCGCGGAGCAGGATCGACAGATCGTTGGCGCTTTCGGGCGTGAAGCTTCCGGAGATCTGGCCCTGACCGCCGAGGATCGGCTCGCGGATCACGGGCGCGGAAATCACCTCGTTGTCGAGCACGATCGCGAAGGGCCTACCGACATTCTCCTGCGTCGCCTGCGCGAAGCGGCGCGCGCCGTTGGTGTTGAACTTGAACTGGACGATCGGCTCGCTGGTGCGCTGGTCGAAGCCGGGCTGCGCGTTCTGCAGGTCCTCGCCCGAGACGACCACGCGCTTCTCGATCAGGAAAGGCTGCCGGCCCTCCTTCTGCGTCCCGTAGAGCAGTTCGGAATCCGGCGGGACCCGTCCCTGCAGCGCCTCTTCGACACTGCCGGACTGATCGACCATGCGGAAGGTAAGCTTGGCGGTCTTGCCGAGGATCTCCTTCAGGCGCTGGGGATCCTGCAGGCCGGGGACCTGCACCAGCACGCGGTCGATGCCCTGACGCTGGATCGTCGGCTCGACCGTCCCGAGCTCGTTGACGCGCCGCTCGATGATCTGGATCGACTGCTCCACCGACTGGCGGATGCGCTCGGTGATCTGCGGCTGCGTGATGGTGAGCTGGATCAGATTGTTGCCGGCGTCGGTCACGTCGATGGTGCGTCCGCCCGTCGCGCTGAGCAGGCCGCCCATCGGCTGTGAGAGCGCGCGCAGCTTCTGCAGCGCAGCTCCCATATCATTCGGCTGCCGCAGGCGAACCTCGACGGTCAGGCCGCGAACGACCAGCCCTGTGTAGCCGATACGCGCCTCACGCAAAGCCTGCCGGACATTGTCGCGCAGCTGCTCGGCCTGCTCCTTGCGCACGGCATTGGAGTCGACCTCGAGCAGGATATGCGAGCCGCCCTGCAGGTCGAGGCCGAGCACGATGCTGCGCTGGGCCCATTTGGGCAACGCCTTGAAGGTCGAGTCGGGCAGGAACGAGGTGACCGTGAACGCGCAGATGATCAGCGTCCCGATCAGGATCGCCACCGTCCTCCAACGCGAAAAATGCAGCATGGGCTATCGCGGCTCCCGCTACGACTTGGCGCCTTAAGATTTGGCGCCAGCGCTTTCGGTGTCCTTCACGGGCTCGCCCTTGGCGCGCACGTCCGAGACCATGCTCCGGATCTGCTTCACGCGGACGCCCTCTGCGAGCTCGATCTCGAGGTGGTCGTCGTCCAGGAGCTTGGTGACCTTGCCGACCAGGCCGCCCGAGGTGACGACCGTATCTCCGCGGCGCACGTTCTTGACCATCTCCTGATGCTGCTTCACCCGCTTCTGCTGCGGCCGCAGGATCAGGAAGTACATGATAACGAAGATCAGGATGAAAGGGAGCAGCTGAATCAGGAAGTCGCTGCCGCCACCGGTGGCACCTTGGGCATAGGCGGGCGAAATCAGCATCGGTCGTCCTTCTTGTGTCCTCTGGGCCGGCCGCTGCGGCCGAAAACGCCGGTCCCGCCGCCGAAAATCGCGCGGACTATACTGGGCGCGGCCCCAATTGCAACGCTGTGCGGCGTCGCGCCATACACGTTAAACGGTACGGCGCCGGCCAGGTTTTGCAGCGAATCAACGGCCCGCCCGGCCTTGCGGCATGGAAAGGGCCCGGATAAGCCTCACGGCGTCAATCCGGGGGCTCGCCTTCATGCCGCACGACACGTCCGACCGTCTGACGCAAAGCTTGGAACGGATCGCGGAGGCGCTCGAGCGCCTGAGCCCGCGCCCGCCCGCGGTTCCCGATCTCAGTGCCGCCGACGCCTTTGTGTGGCATCCGGACGGCCGGCGGCTCGTGCCGGTGCCCCGCGTCAACCGCGTCGAGATGTCGCTTTTGAAGGGCATCGACCGGGTGCGCGATGTGCTGGTCGAGAACACGGAACGCTTCGCGCGCGGACTGCCCGCCAATAACGCGCTGCTCTGGGGCGCGCGCGGCATGGGCAAGTCGTCGCTGGTGAAAGCCGCGCATGCCGCCGTGAACGCGACGCTGCGCAAGGGTGCGATGCCGCTGAAGCTGATCGAAATCCATCGCGAGGACATCGAGAGCCTGCCGGAACTGATGAGCCTGCTGCGCGGCGCGCCCGAGCACTTCATCATCTTCTGCGACGACCTCTCGTTCGACGCGGACGACACGTCCTACAAGTCGCTCAAGGCCGTCCTGGAAGGCGGCATCGAAGGCCGGCCCGGCAACGTCATCTTCTATGCGACCTCCAACCGTCGCCACCTGCTGCCGCGCGATATGATGGAGAACGAGCGCTCGACCGCGATCAATCCGGGCGAAGCCGTGGAAGAGAAAGTGTCGCTCTCGGATCGGTTCGGCCTGTGGCTCGGCTTCCACCGCTGCAGCCAGGACGAGTTCCTCGCTATGGTTCAGGGCTATATCGCCCACCACAAGATCAAGATCGCGGCAGAGACCTTGGAGCGCGAAGCGCTCGAATGGGCGACCACGCGCGGCTCGCGCTCGGGACGCGTCGCCTGGCAGTATGTGCAAGACCTCGCGGGGCGGCTCGGTGTCCCGCTGGAGGAACCGGCCGCCCCACGCTGATCAGGCCTTGGAGGTCAGCGCTGATACAAGTCGGAAATCAATTGCCGTTGAGATATTGGCCCGGGTCGACAGGCGTCGCGCCCTTGCGAATCTCGAAGTGTAGCTGCGGCGAGGTCACGTTGCCGGTCTGGCCGGCCTTGGCGATGATCTGACCACGCTTCACGGCATCGCCACGCTTCACGCTCACTTCGCTCGCATGCGCGTAGGCGGTGACAAATCCGTTGGAGTGACGCACCAGCACGAGATTGCCGTAGCCCTTGAGCTCATTGCCAGCGTAAGCGACGACGCCGTCCTCGGCGGCCTTCACCGAGGTGCCTTCCGGCACCGCGAGGTTGATGCCGTCGTTCTGCTGTCCGTTGCCCTTCGGGCCGAAGCCCTGGATGACGCGGCCCCGCACGGGCCAACGGAAGCTCGGCGTGTTGCCGGTGGTTTCGCTCGAGGTGGCGCCGGAGGCGGCCTCGATGGTCGGCTCGGTGGCCGGCGTCGCGACGCGCGCGGTGGCCTGGGCCGGAGCCGAAGCGAGCTGCGGCGCGGGCTTGGTCTCGACGGGGGTCGTCTGAACTTTCGATGCGGCCGTGACCGGCTTGGTCGCAACAGGCGCCGGGGCCGTAAGCGGCGCGGCCGGCTTGGCCGCGACAATCTGCGGCTTCGGCTGCTGCGCAGGAGCCGCGACTGCGACGCCCGGGATAGTCACGCGATCGCCGACCTTGAGATGGTAGTTCGCGGCGAACTTATTGGCCTTGAAGATCGATGCCGGCGACACGCGATAGCGCCGCGAGAGCGAGTAGACGGTTTCGCCCGGAGCGACGGTGTGGACGCCGCCAGCGGCGGCGACCTGCGGGCGGGCGCCCGGAGCCGCCGGAATCTGGCCCGGCATCGCGGCGGCCGGACGCGGCGGGGTGATCGAGCCGGTGACGTCGGACCGGCCCCCCGGATGATACGACGCGACGCCGGCGCCCCCAGCGGAGCTCCCCTGACGGGGCGGCGGCGGAGGCGGCGGCACGTAGGAGGTCTGCGGCAGCGGCTGGCTCTCGACGCGTGATGACGGCGCCGCGGCAGCCGGCCGGATCGAGCCGGTCGTTTCCTGAGCCGGCGCACTGCGCGAGGCGAAGGGATTGGAGAAGGGCTCGTTGAAGCGGGACGTATCGGAGCTGCAGCCGGCAACTCCGGCGGCCATCAGCGCGATGACGGCAACGTGCAACGAAGCACGCGAGCGGAAGGGCTCGTGGGTACGCATGCTACAAACTCACCCGAACTGATACGCACACTCGTTGTGCTGCCGGACTGACGCATCAACGCAAGGCGAGTAAAGCACCGGTCGAGTAAATAGAGCTTTAAGGCGTTCACCCCGCCTCAACCCTAACGCGCGATGGCGGCTTTGGCGGGATGTGCGGGATGCGTGGTGAGGCGCCGGTCACCACAGCGCGTAGGGTATGCTCGGCGGCCCGAGAGGCGCAATTTTGGCTCCGAGCATCTATCCGCCGAGCGCACGCGTGCTGAGCGGCCGCACGCGTGCGCCCGGCGGGGCCTGGGCTGTGCAGTACCCCCGAAAGGTCCGGGCCGCCGTGCACACCCTACAGCTACAATTCCCTCGCCTGCCCGGGCAGAAGGGGAACGAAACGGACCCAGATCAGGTCCTCGTGTGCCAAGCCATCCGCCGTGCGGGTGAGCTTGACGATGCGCTGCGGGCCCGAATGTGGACCGAGCGGCAGCACCATGATGCCGTCGGGCGCGAGCTGGTCGACCAGGGCTTGCGGGATGCTCTCGGCGGCAGCCGTGACGAGGATGCGATCGTAGGGCGCCCGGTCCGGCACGCCGGAGAGACCGTCGCCGACCACGACCGTGAGGTTATCCATCCCGAGCTCCTGGAAACGCGCGCGGGCGCCCTCGGCGAGCGTGCGATAGCGCTCGATGGTGACGACCTCGCGCGCGAGGCGCGCCAGCACAGCGGCCTGATAGCCGGAGCCGGTGCCGACCTCGAGCACGCGATGCTCGGGCTTGAGGGCGAGCCGCTCGGTCATATAGGCGACCACATAGGGCTGGCTGATGGTCTGCCCGCACATGATCGGCAACGCCTGGTCCGCATAGGCTTCGTCGCGGAAATCCGGCATGACGAAGCTCTCGCGCGGCACTTCCTCGAGCGCGCGCAGCACGGCCTGATCGATGATGCCGCGGCGGCGCAGGCCCAACAGAAATTCCATGCGTCCGACGCGTTCACTCATGAGCCGATCCTCGAGAGTCGGCAGATCCTGTGTCTCGTCTCGCCGCACCCACTCGCGCAGGCGGGAGATGAGACGGCGGATCATGCAAACAGCTCGGCGAGACGAGTCATGAAGGGCTCGTCGGTCATATCGAGGCGCAACGGCGTCACCGCGATGCAGTTCTGGGCGATCGCCGCGAGGTCGGTTCCATCGCGCGGCTTCGGCCGCTCCTTCCGGGCAAATGCGAGCCAATAGTAAGGGTTCCCGCGGCCGTCGTGGCGCGGGTCGATGCGCAGAAGTTCCTGGTCACGCTTGCCCTGCACGCTCACGGCGACGCGCTCGACCGCGTCGGGCGGGCAATCCGGGAAGTTCACGTTGACCAGCACGTCGCGCGGCAGGCCTTCGTCGAGCACTTGGCGAATGAGGCCGGGGCCATGCCGCACCGCCGTCTCCCAGTGCGGACGATCGCGCGTGGTCGGGCCATAGGCCTGGGAGAGCGCGAAGGACGGCAAGCCCAGCACGGTGCCCTCCATCGCACCCGCGACGGTGCCCGAATAAGTCACGTCCTCGGCGACGTTCTGGCCGCGGTTGACGCCGGAGAGGACCAGATCCGGCGGATGATCCGCGAGGATGTGGCGCACCGCCATGATGATGCAGTCGGTCGGCGTGCCTTTCACGGCGAACCGGTACTTTCCGAGCTCGCGCAGACGCAGCGGATCGTTGAGCGAAAGCGAATGCGCAACGCCGGACTGGTCGGTCTCGGGCGCGACCACCCAGACCTCATCCGAGAGAGCGCGCGCGATCTGCACGCAGACGTCCAGGCCCGGCGCGTAAATGCCGTCGTCGTTCGTCACCAGAATACGCATTGAGGATCTTCTTGCGGGATCATCGGTCAGGCGGCTTCGATCGTCTTCAGGCCACCCATGTAGTTCTGTAGCACGTCCGGGACTGCGATCGATCCGTCCTGCTGCTGATAGGTCTCCATGACGGCGATGAGCGCGCGGCCGACCGCGACGCCGGAGCCGTTGAGGGTGTGCACGTGGCGCACCTGGCGGCCCTCCCTGGTGCGGTAGCGCGCATCCATGCGCCGCGCCTGGAAATCGCCGCAGACCGAGCAGGAGGAGATTTCGCGGAAGAGTCCCTGCCCCGGCAGCCACACCTCGATGTCGTAGGTCTTGGTCGAGGAGAAGCCCATGTCGCCCGTGCAGAGCATCATGGTGCGGAACGGCAGCTCGAGTTTCTTCAGCACGTTCTCGGCGCTGGTGAGCATGCGCTCGTGCTCGTCTGCGGAGGTCTCGGGCGTCGTGATCGAGACGAGTTCGCATTTCACGAACTGGTGCTGGCGGATCATGCCGCGCGTGTCCCGTCCGGTGGACCCCGCCTCGGCGCGGAAGCTCGGGGTGAGCGCGGTGAAGCGCAGGGGCAGTTCCTCCTCGGAGAGGATCTGCTCGCGCACGAGATTGGTGAGCGTGACCTCGGCCGTCGGGATCATGCCGTAGCGCGTATCCTTGACCAGCTTCGCGATCGCATCGCTCGGCTGACCTTCGAGCGCGGCGGCCACGATCTGCTCGAGCGAGTTGCCGGGAAAGGCCCAGAACTGGTCGTCCTCGAACTTCGGGAGCTGCGCCGTTCCGAACATGGCGTCGTCCCGCACCAGCAGCGGCGGGTTCACTTC
>JAEYAU010000133.1 GCA_023404705.1 Pseudomonadota bacterium | reverse complement strand
AGTTCGGTCATTGCAAATCCTCCCGAGGAAAATCAGGGCGCCATCTTGGTTCAGCCGCATGACGGTGTCAGGACCGGTCGCATGGCTCTCACAGGGAAGTGAACACCCGGGCCGGTACGAAATTCCGCATGGCTGAACGCGCTCGGTGCGCCCCGGAGGATGGGCTCCTAAGCCGCCTGGTCGCTCCGGCCGGACGCGATCGGTCCACCGCGCCAGGCCGGCATCGCGCGCGTGCCGATCGCCACGTCCACGGCGGCACGCGCGAGCAGGCGCGTCGAATCGAGGATCGGCAGCGGCGAGACATCGGCCGTGACCAGCAACGGAATTTCCGTGCAGACCAGGGCGGCCGCATCGCAGCCGTCGCGCGCCAGCTTCTCGATGATGCCGACATAGGCGCCGCGCGAGTCATCCTTGAAGATGCCGAGGCAGAGCTCGTCCATGATGATCGTGTGGATCAGCCTGCGGTCGGCCTCGTCCGGAACCGCCCAAGCGAGGCCGCGGCGGCGGAGCGCGGCCGGATAGACCGGTCCCGTTATGGTCCAGGCGGTGCCCAGGACCGCGATCTTGCGGCGGCCATCGCGAACGGCCTGGTCGGCCACCACCTCGGCAATGTGCAGGCACGGAATCGGGAAGGGCTCGCCCGGCGTCTCCATCGCGATATGCGCGGTGTTGTCCGGCATGATGAAGAAGTCGCAGCCCGCGGCCGCGAGCTTGCGCGCATCAGCAAGGAAGATGTCGCGGAGCGTCGGCAGATCGTTCTGCTCCCAGGCCGGCAGCGCGTGGTGCATGGCGATGCCCGTCATCGTGATCTCGGGATGATTGTGGGCGCCGAGTTGGCGCACGCCCTCGCGCCAGGTCTCGCTGTAGCAGAGCGTCGCGCCCTCCGCGCTGTGCTCCAGGATGCCGATATGCTTCATCGCGGGAACCTCCGTCGTCGCGCGTAGGTTCGCCGATTTTCGTTCCACGCGCCACTGACGCGGTTCGGCAGTGCTCGACGCATGGACTTGAGCCCGGACCCGTGCTTGATTTCGGGGCGAAACAGGAGTTGCCGATGGACGCGATCACCGAGGAACGCCGAGGCCTGTCGACGGGCGAGGAGGTCCGCCGCCGCACGCGCAGCGGCACGTTCCGCGGCCAGACCTCCGGCGTCGCGCCGGGCTTCGTGCAGGGCAATCTCGCGATCCTGCCGGCGGCGCTCGCGGCCGACTTCCTGCGCTTCTGCCAGCTCAATCCCAAGCCGTGCCCGCTGATCGGTGTGTCGCAGCCGGGCGATCCGCGCGTGCCGGAGCTCGCCGAGGACCTCGATATCCGCACCGACATTCCGCAATACCGGGTATGGCGCGACGGAGCGTTGATCGACGAGCCGCATGACATTTCGAAATACTGGCGCGACGACTTGGTGAGCTTCCTGATCGGCTGCTCGTTCTCCTTCGAGGAGGCGCTGATCGAGGATGGCCTGGAGATCCGCCATATCGCGTACGGTCGCAACGTGCCGATGTACCGGACCAATGTCGCGTGCAAGCCGGCCGGCCCGTTCGCGGGACCGATGGTCGTCTCGATGCGGCCGTTCCGTCCCGCGGACGCGATCCGCGCGGTGCAGATCACCTCGCGCTTCCCGACCGTGCACGGCGCGCCCGTGCATATCGGCAAGCCCGAGCTGATCGGCATCAAGGACATCGCCAAGCCCGACTACGGCGATGCCGTCGAGGTGCGCGAGGACGAGCTGCCCGTGTTCTGGGCCTGCGGCGTCACTCCGCAGGCCGTGATCGCGGCCGCGAAGCCGAGCTTCGCGATCACGCATGCGCCGGGCTGCATGCTGGTGACGGATCTGCGGAATTCGAGTCTGTCGGTGCTGTAGCTCAGCAGGCGCCAGCCCCACATCCGTCATCCTGAGGTGCGAGGGCTCGCCGCTCTGCGGCGAGCGCAAGCCTCGAAGGATGAACGGCCGAGGCGCATCAGCACGCTTGTTGCACTACCTGGGCCGTCGCCCTTCGAGGCTCGGCACAGACGTGCCGAGCGCCGCAGGGTGGCGGGATCATGGAAGAGCGCGCGGCTCGTCCTAAATGTCCTGCGTGAGCCAGGTCCGCTGCACGTCGTCGCACCAATTGCCGACGTTCCACTGGCCCCAGGCGCCGAGGCCGGCGAGCTCGTTGGCGCCGGCATAGACCGGGACGTGGACGACGCTGAGGCCCTGATGCGCATGCGCTTCCGCGAGCGCGTGCTTGAGCTCGTCGGCCGTGAAGCCGCCGTGCACCGCGTGCACGCCGGACACGGCGCCGGCGAGGCGGACGTAGTCGACCGCAACCTTGTCGTTGGTGCGGAATTCCTCGCCATATTGCGCGAGCTGCAGGCCCGTGATCGCGGCCATGCGGCGGTTGTCGAAGATCACCAGCATGCCGCGCGCGCCGTGCTCGACCGCATCGATCAGGATCTGCGGATTCATCATGAAGGAGCCGTCGCCCGAGAACGCGATGGTGTAGCGCGGATTGTCGGCCATCGCGCCGGCGAGCAGCCCGGATGACGCGAAGCCCATATAGGACGCGCCGGACTCCGTGAAGGTGTCGCCGGTGCGGTCGTCCTCGACGATCTGGAAGCCGTTCGCCTGCACGTCGCCGGCGTCGAACAGCTTGGCGGCGCCGATCTCTCTGGCGAAGTCGGCGACGATCTTGATCGCGGCCGGCTGCGGCAGGGCGGGACGCTGCCAGACCTCGTCGGCGAGCGGCGCGCACGCGAAGCGCGCGGCCTTGTAGGCGGCCCACTCCTTCTTCTTGGCTGCGCAGGCCGCGAGCCAGTCCGCCTTGTTGGCGTGTGCTTTCGCACGTTCGAGCTTGTCGGCGAGACGGTTCGCGACCGCCGAGATGTCGCCGGGCAGCGCCAGCGTGTTGTTGTAGTGGGTGAGGTCGTTGAAATCGCCGTTCAGGTTGATCACGGCCTTGGCGGACTTGTAGCCGATGCCGGAGCAGTCGGCCTGGCAGACCGCGCGCGAGCCGACGATCAGCACGAGCTCGGCTTCGCTCATCGCGAAGTTGCCGCTGATCGAGCCTTTCGAGCCGCCCACATGCATGTTCTGCGGATGCGCATCCGGCAGCACGCCGGTGGAGCCGGGCGAGAGCGCGACCGCGGCGCCGGCGGCCTCGGCGAGGCGGCGCAGCGC
>JAEYAU010000067.1 GCA_023404705.1 Pseudomonadota bacterium | reverse complement strand
GGCGTGGGGAGCGGGCCGCGGCGCGCGCCGGCGCAGCTGTGCGACGGCGAGCGCCGCCATCACGACGAGCCACACGATCGTGCAGACGATGGTGAACAGCCAGATGATATCGGCGAGCAGCTCCGCCTGCGGGCTGCCAGGATGCAGCGCCGATTGCCACGGCGTGCAGCCCGCCAGGAGCCAGCAGAGCAGGGCGGCACGCCAGATGCGCATCACGGCCTCACTGAGGTGAGGGCGGTGTGCCGCCCTCCTTGGGCTCCAGCCGCGGGCGGCGGTTCTCGGAGGGGCCGGCGCTCATGGAGT
The DNA here is from genome assembly GCA_023404705.1 of Pseudomonadota bacterium. GTDB lineage: Bacteria > Pseudomonadota > Alphaproteobacteria > Rhizobiales > Xanthobacteraceae > FEB-22. Next base: position 4,014 of record JAEYAU010000067.1, on the reverse strand, counting down.
CGTTGCGGCTCGGCGCCACGTCCTTGCGCAGCTGGCCGCTCATCGAGCGCACATAGGCGGCGATCTCCCAAACCTGATCCTCCGGAATGCGCCCGCGGAACGACGGCATGCCGTTCGGCCGGCCCTGCTGGATCGTCTCGACGATGTTCTCGATGCGGCTGCCATAGATCCACTTGTCGTCCATCAGCGCCGGGCCCATGCCGCCGCCGCCGTTCGAATGACAGCCATTGCAGTTGAAGCGCGAATAGAGCGTCTTGCCCTGGCTCACATGGTAGGCGTTGTTCTCGTACTTGCTGCCATCGCGGCGGGTGACCTCTTGCGGCGGCTGCGCACCGGGCGAGAGCTGCGACAACGAGATCTGCTGCGGCGCCTCCTGCGTGAGCGGGTCGGGCCGGAACGCACGCTCCTCCCGCTCGCAGGCCGCGAGCAGGAGCGCGCAGACGAGCAGTGCGAGCCGCGCCGTCATGGCGTCGCTCCTGTGACGCGCGGCACACCATAGGCCGTGAGGATCGCATCGATCTCGGCACGCCGCTTCTCGAGCGCGGCATCGAGCTCCTGCGCCAGCGCAGCGTCGCTCCGGCGCACGCCGATCGCGATCGCGAAGCTCATCGGCGTCTCGGCATCGGCGCCGATCGGCGTCACCCGCAGCGGCACGTCCTGGCGTGTCGCGAAGTAACCCGCGAGCGGTCCCCAGGCGAGCGCCACGTCGATCTCGTCATGCGCGACCGCCGTGACGAGGCGCGCCGGCGGGTTCGGCTCGCGATAGTCGCCATAGACCGAATAGCCCCGGATGTTCTGCGCGAGGCCGCGGCGCGCCAGCGCGAAGGCCGGCGGTGGCGCCGCGCCGTCGTCGCCGACGAGCGGCACGCCGATGCGCCACGCCTTGAGACGCTCGTCATCGAGTGAGGTGACGCTCGTGTCGCCGCGTGTCACGAAGACATAGCTGGAGGCGTAGTAGGGCCGGGTCGTGCGCACCATCTCGGCCTGCGCCGGGAGCCCCATCACGACGTCGCAGACGCCGGCATTGAGCGTGTTGCGAAGGAAGCCGCGGCGCTGCGCCCACCAGGTGTAGGTGACCTGTGCGCCGAGCTCGTCGGCCAGCACCTCGGCGATGCGGTTCTCGAAGCCTTCGCGCTGCTGGTTGGAGAAGGGCAGGTTGTTCGGATCCGCGCACACCCGCAGTTCGCGCGCCTGCGCGGCCGTCGCGGCGAGTGCGAGTGTCAGCGCTGCGCAGATTTTAAGGGAGGCGGAACACATAGAGCGTGCCTCCGCGATTGGTCGCCTGTTTCAGGTCGCCCATCGAATTCACGAAGCCGAGCGCCGCCGTGCCGTCGCGCGGGTCGAGATCGTTCGCGACGATGGCGCCGGCCCAGCCGCCGACGCCCGAAAGGATCGCGACATACTGCTTACCGTCGGGACCGCGATAGGTCGTCGGCTGGCCGATGATCCCGGATGCGGTCTTGAACTGCCATAGAAGATCGCCGGTCTCCGCATTGAGCGCTTTGAACCAGCCTTCCATCGTGCCGTAGAACACCACATTGCCGGCCGTGACGACGGTGCCGCTCCACACCGGGAAGCGCTCCTTCACTTGCCAGCGCATCTTCTGCTGCGCGACGTCCCAGGCCGTGACCACGCCGCGATGACCGTCGCCCGGTCCCGGCTTGGTGCGCACCTCCGCGCCGACGAAGGGCGTGCCCGCGATGTAGCTCACGCTGCGCGCTTCGAAGTCCATGCAGAGGTTCACGTGCGGCAGATAGAGCAGCCCGGTGCGCGGCGAGTAGGAGGATGGATTCCAATCCTTCGCGCCGGACGCGGTCGGGCAGATGTCGCTGATGACCTTGTTGGGCTCCGGCTTCTTCCCTTCGACGTGCTTCGGGCGGCCGGTCTTGAGATCGATCTCGCTGACCGCCGTCAGATGATGATAGGGCGATGCCGCCAGCACCTCGCCGGTCGTGCGGTCGAACAGGTAGATGAAGCCGTTGCGCTCGGGCCGGATCAGGACTTTGCGCTGCTGCCCCTTCCAGTCCATGTCGAGCAGGATGCTCTCGTTGATGCCGTCCCAGTCGTAAAGGTCGTGCGGGCTCGTCTGGTAGAACCAGACGGCTTCGCCCGTATCGGCGTCGCGCGCGAACACGCCGGCCGTCCATTTGTTGTCGCCGGGCCGCTGATCGGAATTCCACGGGCCGGGATTCGCGGTGCCGTGATAGATCAGGTTGAGATCCGGATCGTACGAGATCCAGCCCCACACCGTGCCGCCGCCTTGCTCCCACGCATTCGGCGGCCAGCTCGCGACGCCGAGGTCCTTGCCCTTGTCGCTGTCGTAGAACGGCTTGAAGCGCGGGCCGATCAGCACGTCCTTGTCCGGCCCGGTGTTGTAGGCGCGCCAGACTTCCTTGCCGGTGTCCGCATTGAGCGCGATGATCCAGCCGCGCACGCCCATCTCGCCGCCCGAGTTGCCGACCAGCACCTTGTCCTTCACGACGAGCGGGGCCATGGTCATGGTCTCGCCCTTGTTGATGCTGCCGAGCTTGGTGCGCCAGACCTCGGCGCCGGTCTTGGCATCCACTGCGACCGTCGTTGCATCCAGCGTGTTGTAATAAAGGCGGCCGTTCGAATAGACCGCGCCGCGATTGACCACGTCGCAGCAGGCGACGCCCTGCGCGGCAGCTTCCGGCTTCGGCTCGTATTTCCACTTCAGGGGCGCGCCCGGCTTGGTGAGGTCGAGGGCGTACAGAATGTTGGGATAGGGCGACACCAGGAACATGGTGTTGTCGACCACCAGCGGAGCCGACTCCTGCCCTCGGTTGACGTCGAGCGAGAACGTGAACGCGACCTGCAGATTTTTCACATTGTCGGCGTTGATCTCGTCGAGCGTGCTGAAGCGCGTGCTGGCGAAATTCTTCGCCGGCATCGTCCACTGGCCGTCGTCCGCCGGAGCTGCCGAGGCGGGCGGCTGCGGGTGCTGAGCGAAGCCTTGAACCGTCCCGGTCAGGAGAGTGAGGGTGATGAGGACGCCCCGATACGCCTGGGCCCGCATGCGCGACCTTCGTCTTCAATTGTGGAAGCGCGTGAGAAACGCGACTCTTGAGAGGAATGTTCCCTGGGCAGCGACTCCATCAATGTCATGTACCTGACAGATCAGCGCGAGGGCGTGAGCGCGTTGCGGCCCGGCCCCGTCGTCGCGCCCGGCACGTTGCGATCCGGAGAGTCGGACGGTGGCGTCGGTGTCCACAAGCTCACGGCGACGATGGCTGCGACGATCAGGAGCGCGGCAGCAGAAATCAGTTTAGTGCGCGTCGACATATCAAGCCCCGAATGAAGCAGAGGTGAGCATCGCGTTGCGCGCCCTCGGCCATCGTGTGTCGTTCTTCCGACACTCCGATCGATTCATCGACGCGCCGCGATGCTTTCAACAACACGCGCGCGCGCGCGTTCCTCTGTCGTGCGAAGAAGTCTGCTCTGCAGCAGCGCGTCGCGGGAACGCGGCTGCACGGCTCGCGTTGGCCTTGAGAGCCAGCGGAGAGACATCGTGCGCATACTCCCGACGCGCATCCACGGTTTCATCGACTACGCGATGGGAATTCTGCTCATCGCTTCGCCTTACCTTTTCGGCTTTGCGACCGGCTTCGCCGAGCAGTATGTGCCGCAAACCCTCGGCGCGGCTGCGATCGTCTACAGCCTCTTCACCCGTTACGAGCTGGGCATGGTGCGCATGTTGCCGATGCGCGCGCATCTCACCTTGGATATCGCCAGCGGCGTGCTGCTGATGCTCTCGCCCTGGGCCTTCGGTTTCGCCAATGCGGCGCACTGGCCGCATCTCATCCTCGGGTTCATCGCGCTTGCCACGGCCCTGATGACCCGAACGACTCCGGACGGAAGCTATCGGTTGGCGCACGCGCGCCGTTAGCCCGGAGTCCCTTGCGCCGCGAGGGCGTGCCTGGCGGCGCAAGGACCTCGCATCAATGGCCGCCGGATCGCAGCCCTGCGATCTTCCCGGTTTCCGGCGGTCTGCGG
>JAEYAU010000044.1 GCA_023404705.1 Pseudomonadota bacterium | reverse complement strand
TGGCCGGGCGGGCCGCCCTGCGGGGCGACGGCGATTCCCGAATCATCCGCGAAGGCCGGCAGGCCGGACGCCTGGGCGGCCGCCTCCGCCTTGATGCGCGCGTTCTCGCGGAAGGTCGTGCCGTTCTCCTCGGGCTCCGGCAGGCGCAGCTCGCTGGCCGAGACAGCCTCGACGCCATAGAGCGCGAGCAGCTCGCGCATCTCCCGAAGCTTGCCCTGATTGTGAGTCGCGATGACGAGCCGGCCCGTGATCTGGCGATGCATGGTCACATCACGGCGAGCTTCTGCAGATCCACGAGCTTGGCGATCCCTTTGCGCGCGAGCGCGAGGAGCGCCAGCAGCTCCTCCTCGCTGAACGGCGTCTTCTCGGCGGTCGCCTGCACCTCGACCAGCCGGCCCGATCCCGTCATCACGAAATTGGCGTCGGTCTCGGCTTCCGAGTCCTCCGCATAGTCGAGGTCGAGCACCGGCACGCCCTTCGAGACTCCGCACGAGACCGCCGCGATGTGATCGCGCAGCGGATCGGACTTCACCATGTCGCGCGTGCGCATCCAGTTCAGGCAGTCCCGCAGCGCGACCCAGGCGCCCGTGATCGCGGCCGTGCGCGTCCCGCCGTCCGCCTGGATGACATCGCAGTCGACTGTGATCTGCCGTTCGCCGAGCGCGACCAGGTCCACGACCGAGCGCAGGGAACGGCCGATCAGCCGCTGAATCTCCAGCGTGCGTCCGCCCTGCTTGCCGGCCGAGGCTTCGCGCCGCGTGCGCTCCAAGGTTGCGCGCGGCAGCATGCCGTATTCGGCCGTCACCCAGCCACGTCCCTGGCCTTTCAGCCAGGGCGGCAGCCGCTCCTCCAGCGTCGCCGTCACCAGCACATGGGTGTCGCCGAATTTCACGAAGCAGGACCCTTCGGCGTATTTCACCACCGCGCGGTCGAGAGAGATGGCCCGCAGCTCGTCGGGTTGTCGGCGGCTCGGCCGCATTGCGAAATCCTTGCGTTGAAAGCGCTGAATTGGCGCTGTTTTAGGTGCAAGGGGCGGGGACCGGCAAGGGATTCTTGAGTTCGGCCGCGCGGCGTGCGAGGCGGAAAGCCGAGTCACGGGCTGAGGGATCTCACGTGGAAGCAGTCGCGAGCCTCTTGCGTCCAATTCAGGCGTTCCGTCTGAGCTATCTGCCGCTCGTGATGGTCTATTTCGCCTATGGCGCGCTGGGTCTGATCGACGTTTCGCGCGACATGTGGGTGAAGGAGAGCCTGACGCTCACGCCCGCCGAGCTCGCCGGCATCGGCGTCTGGCTCACGCTGCCCTGGACCGTGAAGATGGTGTTCGGCGAGCTGGTCGACGCGGTCCCGATCTTCGGCTCGCAGCGCAAGGTTTACATCCTGCTCGGCGCCGCCTGCACGGCCGCCGGGCTCGTTGTGCTCGCAGGCGCCGCCGGGAAGTGGCTCGCCTTCGCACGCCCCGACCAGCTCTACGTGCTCGGGGCCATGCTGATCGTGATCGGCACCGTGATCCAGGACGTGGTTGCGGATGCGATGTCGACCGAGGTGGTCCCGCGCGTCGATGCGAACGGCGACCGCCCCGAATCCGTCGTCAAGGCCGAGCTCGGCATGGTGCAGGTGCTCGGCCGCCTCTCGCTGTCGACCGGCATCCTGGCGGTCGCGGGTCTCTCGGGCTGGCTCGCCGGCCTGCTCGAGCGCGAGAGCGTGTTCCTCATCGGCCTGACGATCCCGCTCATCTCGATCCTCGGCGTGTTCATCATGGGTCGCGAGATCGCCGAGCCGCGTCCGATCGACTGGCGCATTCTCGGCGGCGGTCTCGCCTTCGGCGCGGTCGTCTCGGCGCTCGGGCTCGGCGGCGTGCCTTACGCGCAGGAGCTGATCTTCGTCGTCTCCATGGTGGTGATCTGCGGCATGCTCGTGGTCGTCACGCGCGAGCTCGATCACAAGACCCGCATGGCGATCCTCTACACGACCATCATCATCTTCGCGTTCCGCGCGACGCCCTCCGTAGGCGACGGATATTTCTGGTGGACGCTCGACGTGCTCAAGTTCGACGAGGCGTTCTATGGCACGCTGCGGCAGACCGGCGCCTTGCTCGCCGTGATCGTGATGTGGCTCTTCTCCAAGCAGCTCACCGAATATTCCGTGAAGTGGACGCTGTTCTGGATTGCGACCGCCGGAACGCTGCTCTCGCTGCCGAATGTGGGGCTCTACTACGGCCTGCACGAATGGACCGAGCGAACCTTCGGCTTTGGTGCCCGCACCATCGCGCTGGTCGACGCCGCGACGGCCTCGCCCTTCGTGCAGCTCAGCATGATCCCTCTGCTGACCCTGATCGCCTTCTATGCGCCGGCCGGCCGGCGCGCGACCTGGTTCGCGCTGATGGCCTCGCTCATGAACATGGCCTTGGTCGCGGGCCAGCTGCAGACCCGCTACCTCAACGAGCTGTTCCCGGTCGGCCGCGGCGATTACAGCGAGCTCGGAACCCTGCTGGTGATCGTCACGGCCATCGGCTTTGTCCTCCCGGTCGGTGTCATCGCACTGTTCGGCCGCCGGGTGTAACTCTCCGTCAGGCTTGAACTTGAGGGCCAGGATGGACAACTCTTGTCCTCCCAGGACGCCGTGTCGTCCCAGGAGGGAAGCGGTGTCCCACGACGTCAGCATCGGTACCAGCCCGGCCGGCCTCGCCCAGCTCAACGAGCGTTCGCGCGAGATCTTCCGGCAGATCGTCGAGAGCTACCTGACCACCGGCGAGCCGGTGGGCTCGCGCAACCTTTCGCGCATCATCCCGATGACGCTGTCGCCCGCTTCGGTCCGCAACGTGATGGCGGACCTCGAGCAGGCCGGTCTGATTTATGCGCCGCACACCTCCGCGGGCCGCCTGCCAACCGAGCGGGGCCTGCGCTTCTTCGTCGATGCGCTGATGCAGATCGGCGACGTGAGCGAGACCGACCGCCGCGCGATCGAGGCGCAGGTCGCGGCCGCCGGCTCCACCAAGTCGGTCGAGGCCGTGCTCACCGAGGCCTCGGGCCTGCTCTCCGGGCTCACCCGCGCGGCCGGCGTGGTGCTGAGCACCAAGCAGAACATGCGGCTCAAGCACATCGAGTTCGTGCGCCTCGAGCCCGAGCGCGCGCTGGTCGTGCTCGTCTCCGAGGACGGCAACGTGGAAAACCGCATCTTCCCGCTGGCCGCCGGCCTGCCGACCTCGGCGCTGATCGAGGCCTCCAACTTCCTCAATGCGCATATCCGCGGCCGTACGCTGGCCGAGGCGAAGGCCGAGCTCGAGCGCGCCTTGGAGGCGAGCCGCGCCGAGATCGACCAGCTCACCCAGAAGATCATCGCGGCCGGCCTCGCAACCTGGTCGGGCGGCGAGCGCGACGAGCGCCAGCTGATCGTGCGCGGCCACGCCAACCTGCTCGACGACCTGCATGCGCTGGAGGATCTCGAGCGCGTGCGCCTGCTGCTCGACGACCTCGAAACCAAGCGGGGCGTGGTCGACCTGCTCGGCCGCGCCGAGATCGCCGACGGCGTGCGCATCTTCATCGGCTCGGAGAACAAGCTGTTCTCGCTTTCGGGCTCCTCGACCATCATCGCGCCCTACCGCGACGCCGCCGGCCGCATCATCGGCATCGTCGGCGTGATCGGCCCGACCCGGCTCAATTACGCCCGCATCATCCCGATGGTGGACTACACGGCCCGGGTGGTCAGCCAGGTGCTGGGGAGCTGACGGCCCGCTGTGCCGACCCAGGTCCGCCCTGGCGGACCCAGAGCCTTGATTTTTGCCCCGTAAGCGCTGATATCCCGGGCGAAACGATCATTTGACGCAACAGGACGATTGCGATGACGGATGAAACCGCCGGCGCCAACGAGGCCGCGCCCGTGGCGCCGGACCAGGGCGACGCCGATCCGATGGCCGAGCTCGCCAAGCAGGCTGCCGACCACAAGGACCGCTGGCTGCGCACGCTCGCCGAGATGGAGAATCTGCGCCGCCGCACCGAGCGCGAGGTCGCGGATGCGCGCACCTATGGGGTCGCGAATTTCGCCCGCGACGTGCTCGTCGTTGCCGACAATATGAGCCGCGCCATGCAGGCGCTCGATGCCGAGATCCGCGAGAAGGCGGATGCGGGCGTGAAGGCGCTGCTCGACGGCGTCGAGCTCACCGAGCGTGAGCTGCTCAACGTGCTCGAGAAGCACGGCATCAAGAAGCTCGATCCGCAGGGCCAGAAGTTCGATCCGAACGTGCACCAGGCGATGTTCGAGGTGCCGGACCCGTCGGTGCCGAGCGGCACCGTCGTGCAGGTCGTGCAGCCCGGCTACACCATTGGCGAGCGGGTGCTGCGTCCCGCGCTGGTGGGCGTCGCCAAGGGCGGCCCGAAGCCGCAGGCCGCGGAGGCGTCACGCGGTGACGCGGCGGAAGCGCCCGCCAACGACAATGCGGGCCGCGATTCCGGTCCCTGATCAGCGCGGATCGATGCCGTCGCGAATGCTGCGGAAGCGCTTGAACGTCGCTTCCCAGACGTCCTGGCGCGCGAAGCCGAACATCTGGATGTGCGCATTGGCGCCGAAGCGCAGCCATTGCACGACCCTGAGGTCCGTTCCGGACTTCGCGTCCTTGGCGTCCGCCACGATTTGATAGCCCTGCTGGCCGCCGATGCGCAGCGACTCGGCGCTGACGAAGCGCACATCCTTGATGCCGGGCGTCGACGCGAAGATGCGGCGCGCGAAAGTGTCGCGCTCTTCGGGCTTCGGCGCCTCGCCCTGCTTCACGCCGACGATGAAGAACGGCTGTTCGGAGGGTGAGGCCGAGTCCTTCGGTCCGTCCGTCAGGATTGCAGTGCCGTCCTGCGACCCGACGATCAGGCGAAAGCCCGCCATGTCGGCGATCCGATACGGCAGCACCGCGAGCTTCTCGGTATCCGGAATCGTCTCCCGCGCGGCGACCGTGGTGAAGGCCTCGCGCACGGCCGCTTCGACGCCCGCCTTCTGCGCCTCGTCGGAGAGACGCACCGTCACCAGCGCGGTCAGGCTCGCGAGCTTCACGACCATCAGCGTCTCGCGCTGCTTCACGCCGTTCGCTTCATGCGTGCCGCTCAGCACGAAGCCCTCGCCGCTGGGAATCTTGATCGGCTCGCGTTTCTCCACCGTGAGGCCGCGCTGCTTCAGCGCCTCATCGGTGAAGCCCGTCTCGAGATTGGCGAAGGCTTCGGCCGGCAGGCTGATCAGCAGGATCGCGGCATTCACCTTGGCATTCTCGAAGCCCGGGAATTTCGTGCTCGCCACGAAGTCGGGCGGCGGCACCAAGCCCAGTCGCGAGTTGGGCGGGAACACCGGATCGGCCGCGAAGGCTGGCGCCATCATGGTGATCGCGAAGAGCGCAGCACCAATGCGCCGAGTGATCGTCTGGATCATCAATGTTCCTCCGAGTCCCGTGCGGGCGTACGGGTCTGCTTCGACCGTGGCGAGATTACGGCTCCCTTACCCGCCGAAGCGTCAGGTTGATGCGCCCGCCCTGGGGCAGCAGCCGCGACGTGCCCGCGATGATGCGGTCGACGCCGTGAAAGGCGAGGCGGCTCGCTCCTCCGAGCACGACTGCATCCCCTGAGGCAAGACGGAATGCCTGCGTCGGATCGTTGCGCCTGGTGCCGCCGACGCGGAACAGGCACGTGTCACCGAGCGAGAGGGATACGACCGGCGCCGCGAAATCCTTCTCGTCTCGGTCCTGGTGCAGCCCGAGCCGCGCCTCCGGCCCGTAGTAGTTGATCAGGCATGCCTCGGGCGGATGCGAATAGCCCGAGAGCTGTTCCCATGCACCGAGCAACATCGGCGGAATCGCGGGCCAGGGTCGGCCCGTCTCGGGATGCGTCGGCTGATAGCGATAGCCGGTCTCGTCCGTGACCCAGCCGAGCGGACCGCAATTGCTCATGCGCACCGACAGCGGCTTGCCGCTCTTCGGCATGCGCGGGGTCACCAGCGGCGCCTCGCGCACCACCGCGCGGATCGCCTCCAGCAAGGCGGCCTGCTGCTCGCCGTCGAGAAATCCGGGCTTGAATTTGAGGCCGTCGGGCCATGCACGCGTCATGGCCGAGAGATAGGACGCGGCCGCGGCTCAGGCCACCCGTTCCGCGCGGACGCTCTCGCGGTTCGCCTGCATCTCCAGGATCGCGCGACGCAGCCAGGTCTTCACGGTGTTGACCGGCACGCCGAAGCGGCGCGCGAGCTGCTCACGGCTTTCGCCGTGCAGATAGGCCGCGATCACCAGGCGCCGCTTCATCGGATCGAGCCTGTTGAGCAGCGCCACCGCGCGGCGCCGGTCCTCGGCCTGCTCGATGTCCTGCAAGGCGCTCGCGGCCGGGGAGGGCAGAGCCAGGAGCTCGCTCTCGTCCTCGGTCGGCTGTGCGTTCGGGCTGCGCAGGGCGTCGATCGCCAGATTGCGCACGATCGTCGCCATCCAGGTGATTGGCGAGGCGCGGGCCGGGTCGAAGCGGTCCGCATGGCGCCAGATCCGCACATAGGCCTCCTGCAGCACGTCCTCGGCGAGGTCGCGCCGGCGCGTGAGGCTGAGGGCGATGCCGAACAGCTTGGCCTTGGTGGCCTCGTAGAGGGCCGCAAAGGCCGCCTGGTCCTGCCGGGCCGTGGCGGCGATCAGCCCCACCAGCCGGCTCCTGGATTGCGCATGATGCGCCTCACGATCGAGCATCGCTTTCCCCCTTTGCGCCGGTCCGACGCCATCTCCACCCTGCGTCTCGCGGCCCCATGCCCGGCTCTTGCCGGGCCGCGGGAGCGCGGCCTCGAACGCAGCTGGCCCGAGCTACGGGACCCCGGCGGGCCGGGATGCAGCGATCAACGATTTGTCAACGATGGGGGCGCAGGGTTCCGGCCCGGAACCCGACCGGACGCAATCTCGCCCTAAAGTCGCAATCCGTGCCTTGCGGCCGGAAAGCCCCGTCCTATATGACCGTTGAACGCCGCCGGGGGGCGGCGAAGTCGTTGAAACAGCACAGGGGATCGGACCAGGGCTGGTCCGCGGGCAGGGCTGCCCGCTGAGAGCCCTTTTTCGGGCGCCGCAAGGGCCCGGCCGATCTGCCGAAAGGAAGAGAGGATCGACATGGGCAAGGTCATTGGTATCGACCTCGGCACCACCAATTCCTGCGTCGCCGTCATGGAAGGCACGACGCCGAAAGTCATCGAGAACGCCGAGGGCATGCGGACGACGCCCTCCATCGTGGCGTTCACCGACGAAGGCGAGCGCCTCGTCGGCCAGCCTGCCAAGCGGCAGGCCGTCACCAACCCGGAACGCACCATCTTTGCGGTGAAGCGCCTCATCGGCCGCCGCTACGATGATCCGACCGTCGAGAAGGACAAGAAGCTCGTCCCTTACAAGATCGAGCGCGCCTCCAATGGCGACGCCTGGGTCGCGGTCGAGGACAAGCAGTATTCGCCCTCGCAGATCTCCGCCTTCACGCTGCAGAAGATGAAGGAGACCGCGGAGGCTTATCTCGGCCAGAAGGTCGAGCAGGCCGTCATCACGGTCCCGGCCTACTTCAACGATGCCCAGCGCCAAGCCACCAAGGATGCCGGCAAGATCGCCGGCCTCGAGGTGCTGCGTATTATCAACGAGCCGACCGCGGCCGCGCTCGCCTACGGTCTCGACAAGAAGAAGACCGGCACCATCGCGGTCTATGACCTCGGCGGCGGCACCTTCGACGTGTCGGTGCTCGAGATCGGCGACGGCGTGTTCGAGGTGAAGTCGACCAACGGCGACACCTTCCTGGGCGGCGAAGATTTCGACATGCGTCTCGTCAGCTACCTGGCGGACGAATTCCAGAAGGAGCAGGGCATCGACCTGCGCCGCGACAAGCTCGCGCTGCAGCGCCTCAAGGAGGCCGCCGAAAAGGCGAAGATCGAGCTCTCCTCGACGACGCAGACCGAGATCAACCTGCCGTTCATCACGGCGGACGCGACCGGTCCGAAGCATCTCACGCTCAAGCTCACCCGCGCCAAGTTCGAGGCGCTGGTCGACGACCTCATCCAGAAGACCGTCGAGCCCTGCCGGCTCGCGCTCAAGGATGCGGGCATCTCGGCCGGCGAGATCGACGAGGTCGTCCTGGTCGGCGGCATGACCCGCATGCCGAAGGTCCAGGAGGTCGTGAAGCAGTTCTTCGGCAAGGAGCCCCACAAGGGCGTCAACCCGGACGAGGTCGTCGCCATCGGCGCCGCGATCCAGGCGGGCGTGCTGCAGGGCGACGTGAAGGACGTGCTGCTGCTCGATGTGACCCCGCTCTCGCTCGGCATCGAAACGCTGGGCGGCGTGTTCACCCGCATCATCGACCGCAACACCACGATCCCGACCAAGAAGTCGCAGGTGTTCTCGACCGCCGAGGACAACCAGACCGCGGTCACGATCCGCGTGTTCCAGGGCGAGCGCGAGATGGCGGCCGACAACAAGCTGCTGGCGCAGTTCGATCTGGTCGGCATCCCGCCGGCGCCGCGCGGCGTGCCGCAGGTCGAGGTCACCTTCGACATCGACGCCAACGGCATCGTCAACGTGTCCGCGAAGGACAAGGCGACCGGCAAGGAGCAGCAGATCCGCATCCAGGCCTCGGGCGGTCTCAGCGACAACGACATCGAGAAGATGGTCAAGGACGCCGAGGCGCATGCGGCCGACGACAAGCAGCGCAAGGAGCTGGCGGAAGCGAAGAACCACGCCGACGCCATGGTCCACGCGACCGACAAGGCGCTCGCCGAGCACGGCAGCAAGGTCGGCGAGACCGAGCGCCGCGCCATCGAGAACGCCATGGCGGATCTCAAGGAGGCGCTGAAGGCCGACGACGCCGAGTCGATCAAGGCCAAGACCAACACGCTGGCGCAGGCCTCCATGAAGCTCGGCGAGGCCATGTACCAGCAGGCGCAGAAGGACGAGGCGGCCGGCGCCGGTGCCAGCGAGGCTGGCGCAGCGGGCGGTGCCAAGAACGAGGACGTGGTCGACGCGGAGTTCACCGAGGTCGACGACGACAAGAAGAACAAGAAGTCCGCGTAACCGTGGTCTTGCTTGTCTTGGCCCCGGTCTGTCCACATCATCCGGCGACGCCGGGGTCGACCCAAATCCATGGCCGGGCTATGCCCGGCCATGACCTTGTCGGATCGTTCGCTTGTCTGATTGTGCGTGGTTGAACGAAGATGAGTGACCCGTTCGGGGCGGTCGGGGAAATGTCGAAGCGCGACTTCTACGAAGTGCTGGGTGTGTCGCGCACGGCAAGCGATGCCGAGCTCAAGTCGGCCTATCGCAAGCTGGCGATGAAGTGGCATCCGGATCGCAATCCCGGCGATCAGACCTGCGAGGCGCGCTTCAAGGAAATCAACGAGGCCTACGACGTCCTCAAGGACGATCAGAAGCGCGCGGCATATGACCGCTTCGGCCATGCCGCCTTCGAGCATGGCGGCGGTGGCGGGCCGGGCTTCGGCACCGACTTCGCGTCCACCTTCTCGGACATCTTCGACGATCTCTTCGGCATGGGCGGCCGGCGCGGCCGCGGCTCCGGCCGCGAGCGCGGCGCGGACCTGCGCTACAACATGGAGATCAGTCTCTCCGACGCCTACACGGGCAAGGCCGCGCAGATCCGCATCCCGACCGCGGTCGTCTGCGAGACCTGCTCCGGCAGCGGCGCCAAGGCCGGCTCGAAGCCGAAGACCTGCGCGACCTGTAATGGCCAGGGCAAGATCCGCCACGCCCAGGGCTTCTTCACGCTCGAGCGCACCTGCCCATCGTGTCACGGCCGCGGCCAGGTGATCGAGGACCCGTGCAAGAGCTGCGGCGGCTCCGGCCGCACCACGCGCGAGCGCACGCTCTCGGTCAATGTGCCGCCCGGTGTCGAGGATGGCACCCGCATTCGTCTCGCGGGCGAGGGCGAGGCCGGCCTCCGCGGCGGGCCGCCTGGCGACCTCTACATCTTCCTCTCACTCGCCCCGCATCCGTTCTTCCAGCGCGACGGCGCCGATCTGCACTGCCGGGTGCCCGTTTCCATGGTGACGGCCTCGCTCGGCGGCGGCTTCGAGGTGCCGACCATCGACGGCGGCAAGACCCGCGTGAAAGTGCCCGAGGGCACCCAGTCGGGCCGCCGCTTCCGCTTGCAGGGCAAGGGCATGCCGGTCCTGCGCTCGCGCGAAGTCGGCGACATGTATGTGCAGGTGGTGGTCGAGACTCCGCAGAATCTGACCAAGCGGCAGAGAGAGTTGCTTCAGGAATTCGAGAAGCAATCGTCGCAGGATACGCACCCGGAATCCGCGGGCTTTTTCACCAGAGTCAAGGAATTTTTCGACGGGCTTGGTAACCGCACCGGCACACCTTGAGATTTGCTTGACCCCTGCCGGGGAGCCCTTTACCCATGACAACACGATGACGGGGGGTCACCGTCACTCTTTTGGCGTACCCGCAAAATGCCTCTGCAGGCCTTCCAGACCTTCGAGAAAAAGATCGAGAAGCGGATCAAGCTGTTCGAGCAGAAGCTCGAGCAGAACATCGAGAAGGGTCTGCGCAAGTTCGAGCAGAAGAACGGCATTCGCCTCGATGACGAGGTGCGCTTCATCCGCTCCTGGATCGAGAAGCCCCTGGCGATCGGCGCCGTCACTCCGTCGAGCCGCATCCTCGCGCGCACCATGGCGGGCTTCGTCGAGCCCGAGATCCCGGGCCCCGTGATCGAGCTCGGCCCCGGCACTGGCCCGGTGACCGAGGCACTGGTGAGCCGCGGGATCGATCCCTCGCGACTCGTGCTGGTCGAGTTCAATCCGACCTTCTGCACGCTGCTGCGCGAGCGCTATCCGACCGCCACGATCGTGCAGGGCGATGCCTATCGCCTCAGGCGTCTGCTCGAGGAGAAGCTCGCGCACCCGGCCGCCGCGGTGGTCTCGGGGCTTCCGCTCGTCACCAAGCCGATGCGCACGCGTCTACGCCTGCTGCGCGAGGCGCTCGATCTGCTGCGTCCAGGCGCGCCCTATGTGCAGTTCACCTATTCGGTGGTGCCGCCGATCCCGCGCTTCTCGGGCGTCGATGTCGACGCCTCCGAGCGCATCTGGCTCAACTTGCCGCCCGCGCGCGTGTGGACCTATCGGACCAATCGCAGCCTCGGGTGAGACGGCCCAGCGCCCGGGCATTGACGCCGGCGCGCAATTCCCGCCAATTCCAAACCCGACCCGTCCTGCTAACGGAGCCCGCGCCGAAGGAGCCTGCATGCTTGCGCCCCGTGACCGCCTGATCGTCGCGCTCGACCTGCCGACCGTGCGCGAGGCAGAGGTCGTGGTCGAGCGGCTCGGTGACAGCGTGACCTTCTACAAGGTCGGCTATCAGCTCGCCTTCGAGCGCGGGCTGCCCTTCGCGGCCGCGCTCGCGCGAGCCGGTAAGCGCGTCTTCCTCGACATGAAGCTGCACGACATCGGCAACACGGTCGCGC
The DNA here is from genome assembly GCA_023404705.1 of Pseudomonadota bacterium. Taxonomy (GTDB): domain Bacteria; phylum Pseudomonadota; class Alphaproteobacteria; order Rhizobiales; family Xanthobacteraceae; genus FEB-22. The sequence goes on along the minus strand of JAEYAU010000044.1, from coordinate 12,727 downwards.
GCGGCGTCGAGAACGTCGTGAACATGGGCGTGACCTTTCTCACCGTGCATGCCTATCCGCAGACCATGCGCGCCGCCGTCGAAGCGAGCCGCGGCTCGAACCTGCAGATCCTCGCGGTGACGATCCTGACCTCTTACGACGACAGCGATGCCGCAGAGGCCGGCTATTCCGGCAGCGTGAAGGAGCTGGTCGCCGCGAAGTCGCTCAAGGCGGAGGAGCTCGGTGTCCCGGGCATCGTCTGCTCGCCCGAAGAGGCGGTGGCGCTGCGCAAGATCATCCGTCGCGACACGCTGCTGGTGACACCCGGCATCCGCCCCGCGGGCGCCGCGCTCGGCGACCAGAAGCGCGTGATGACACCGACCGACGCAATCCGCGACGGTGTCGACTATCTCGTCGTCGGTCGCCCCATTGTCGCCGCGCCGGAGCCGAAGGCGGTCGCCGAGGCGATCGTCGCGGAGATCACACAAGCTTCGAAGAGCCAATAAGGGAGGACACAATGCCGAAGGGCTATTGGATCGGACATGTCGATGTGCACGACCCCGAGGGTTACAAGGGCTACATGGCGGCCAATGCTGAGCCGCTCAAGAAGTACGGCGCCAAATTTCTGGTGCGCGGCGGCAAGTTCGAGGCGCCCGAGGGGCGCAGCAGCTCGCGCAACGTGGTGATCGAGTTCAAGGACTACGAGACCGCGCTCGCCTGCTACAACTCGCCCGAATACCAGGCGGCCGTGAAGCTGCGCCTGCCCTATTCGGAGGCCAACATCATGGTCATCGAGGGCTATGACGGCCCGCAGCCGTAAGTGCTTGTTCCGGCGAAGTGGGCACCGGTTCGCCGATAAGAACATGCACCAGAAAACAAGACGGCTGATCAATCGTATTCACAGTTTGCGCTTATCGCGCGGCGCGCTCGCCGATAAAGTCCCCGCAAACGGAGAGCACTCATGGCCGACATGCGGCTGATCGTGGCGGGCGCCGGGGGGCGCATGGGGCGGACGCTCATTCATGCGATCGCGACCATCGATGGCGTGGTGCTCGCCGGTGCCATCGACGCGCCCGGCTCGGCCGTGATCGGCCGCGACGCCGGTGAGCTCGCGGGCCTTGGCGCCAACGGCATCACGGTCGGCACCGATCCGGCGCCGCTCGCGAAGAACGCCGATGCGATGCTCGACTTCACGATCCCGGCAGCGAGCCTCGTGCTCGCGCAAATCGCGGCCGAGGCGCGCATCGCGCACGTGATCGGCACCACCGGCTTCTCTCCCGAGGAGGACAAGCAGATCGCGGATGCCGCGAAGCGCACCGCGATCGTCAAGTCCGGCAACATGAGCCTCGGTGTGAATCTCCTTGCCGCGCTGGTGCGCCGCGTCGCCAAGACCCTCGACGAGGAGTTCGACATCGAGGTGCTCGAGATGCACCACAACCGCAAGATCGACGCGCCCTCGGGCACCGCGCTGTTGCTCGGCAAGGCCGCGGCGGAAGGCCGCGGCATCGACCTCGAGCAACGCTCGGTGCGCGTGCGCGACGGTCACACGGGCGCGCGCTGCGCCGGCGACATCGGCTTCGCGACCCTGCGCGGCGGCACCGTGGTCGGCGAGCACAGCGTGATCTTCGCGGGCCCGGCCGAGCGCATCGAGCTCGCGCACAAGGCCGAGGACCGCATGATCTTCGCCCGCGGCGCCGTGAAGGCCGCCCTCTGGGCCAAGGGCCGCGCGCCCGGCCTCTACTCGATGGCGGACGTGCTCGGGCTCACCGACTTCTGATGGCGACGGGCGCCGACTTGCGCCGCATCGCGCTCTCCCTCGAGGGCACGACGGAAACCCCGCATTTCGACCGAGCCGCATTCCGCGTCGCGCGCATCTACGTGACGCTCGCGGCCGATGGCAGGACCGCCAACTTCAAGCTCGCGCCAGACGAGCAGGAGTTCAAGTGCATGATGGCGCCGGAAGCCTTCGCCCCGGTGCCCGGCGGCTGGGGCGCGCAGGGCTGGACCACGGCGACGCTGTCGAAGCTCAGCAGCGCCGAGCTGAAGAGCGCGCTCGAGACCGCCTGGGCGCATGCGCAGCCGAAGAAGAAGACGCCGCGCAAGCGATCGCGTTGAGACTCAGGTCTTCTTCGCCAGCAGCGACACGCCGCTCATCTGCGGCGGCTGCTTCAGCCCCATCAGCTCCAGCAGCGTCGGCGCGAGGTCGGAGAGCCGCCCGTCGCGCAGTGTGGCGCCGGCGCGCCCGGTGAGCAGGACGGGCACCGGGTTGGTCGTATGCGCGGTGTGCGGGCCGCCGGTCTCGGGGTCGCGCATCAGCTCGCAATTGCCGTGGTCGGCCGTCACCAGCAGATTGCCGCCCATCTTCTCGATCGCAGCCGAGATGCGGCCGAGGCCGGTGTCCACGGTCTCGACCGCCTTGATCGCGGCGCTCAGCACGCCCGTATGGCCGACCATGTCGGGGTTCGCGAAGTTCAGCACGATCAGATCGTACTTGCCGGACAGGATCGCTTCCACGGCCTTGTCGGTCAGCTCCGGCGCCGACATCTCGGGCTGCAGGTCATAGGTCGCCACCTTCGGCGAGGGCACCATGATGCGGTCCTCGCCCGGATAGCAGTGCTCCTCGCCGCCGTTGAGGAAGTAGGTGACGTGCGGATATTTCTCGGTCTCGGCCATGCGCACCTGCGTGCGGCCTGAATCCGCCACCACCTTGCCCAGGACATTGTCGAGCGCCTGCGGCGGGAAGATCGATGACATGAAGCGGTCGAGGTCCTCGCTGTAAGGCGTCATGCCGACCGCCGCCGCAAAGCGGATCACGCGCGCGCGCGGAAAACCCGTGAAGTCCGGATCGAGCAGCGCGGCCAGAATCTCGCGCACGCGGTCGGCGCGGAAGTTGAAGCAGAGAATGCCGTCGCCATCCTTCATGCCGGCATAAGGCGCGACCCAGGACGGCGTGATGAACTCGTCGAACGTGTTCTGCGCATAGGCGTTTGCCACCGCGAAGGCCGCATCGGTCACGCGCGATCCCTTCGCCTCGGCGATCGCCTCATAGGCTTTGCTCACGCGCTCCCAGCGCTTGTCGCGGTCCATCGCGTAGTAGCGTCCGCACACCGTCACGATCGGCACATTGGCGGGTAGCGCCGCATTCAATCGCGCGATGTCCTCGCCGGCCGACTGCGGCGGCGTATCGCGGCCGTCCGTGAAGGCATGCACCACGGTCGGCACGCCCGCCTGATCGAGGATGCGCGCGAGCGCCGCCGCATGGTCCTGATGCGAGTGCACGCCGCCCGGCGAGACGAGCCCCATCAGATGACACGTGCCGCCGCTCTGCTTGAGCTTGTCGATCAACGCGACGAGCGCCGGCGCGCGGGCGATCTCGCCGGTCGCGCAGGCCTCGCTGATGCGCGGCAGGTCCTGCATCACGACGCGCCCCGCGCCGATATTGAGATGCCCAACCTCCGAGTTGCCCATCTGCCCGTTCGGAAGGCCGACGTCCTTGCCCGAGGTGCGCAGCTGCGCATGCGGGCAAGTGGCCCAGAGCCGGTCGAAGATCGGCGTCTTCGCCTGCTTCACGGCATTGTCGGCACTCTCGGCGCGACAGCCCCAGCCGTCGAGCACCACCAGCATTACGGGCTTTTTTGCCATTGGAACCTTTGCGGAAAACGGTGCCGGACATGTGGGCCATGCCCGCGGCGCCGTCAACCGGGGTTCAGCCTTCGCGCAGCCGCCCGGCTTCCCAGCCCAGCATCGCGCGCTTGCGCGTGAGGCCCCAGTGATAGCCCGTGATGTCGCCGGAGCGGCCGAGCACGCGATGGCACGGCACCACGAAACTGATCGGGTTCTTGCCGACCGCTGCTCCCACGGCGCGCGATGCTTTCGGATTGCCGAGCTTGCAGGCGATGTCCGAGTAGGTGGTGGCGCGGCCGAGCGGAATGCCGAGCAGCGTCTCCCACACGCGCACCTCGAAGTCCGTGCCGATCAGCACGACGCGCAGCGGCCGGTCCGGCCGCCATTCGGCCGAGTCGAAGATGCGCCGCGCGATCGGCGCGGTGCGGCTCGCATCCTCGACATACTGCGCGCGCGGCCAGCGCCCGCGCATGTCGGCGAGCGCGGCGCGCTCCTCGCCAGGATCCGCGAAGGCGAGGCCCGCAAGCCCGCGCTCGGTGGTCATCACCAGCGCGAGGCCGAAGTGCGAGGGATGGAAGCCGTATGTGATCGTCACGCCTTCGCCGCCCGACTTCCATTCGCCCGGCGACATCGCCTCATGCGTCACGAACAGATCATGCAGCCGGCCCGGCCCCGAGAGGCCGACCTCGAGCGAAGCATCGAGCACGCTCGCCGAGTCGCGCAGCAGGCGGCGCGCATGGTCGAGCGTGATCGCCTGCAGGAAGGCCTTTGGCGTCAACCCGGCCCAGCGGCGGAACAGATGATGCAGCTCGTCCGGCGTCACGCCGGCCGCATGCGCGATCGCCTCCACCTCGGGCTGGTCGCGCCACTTCTGCGAGATATAGGCGATGGCGCGGCGCACGATGTCGTAGTCCGCGGCGGCCGACTGCAGCGGCCCGATCCGGTCGGGCGAAAGCATGGTGGTCTCCAGGCTCATGGCTTCGCTCGTAACCTACGACCCGCTGGCGCCATCGCCACCCGATTTCCGCCTCACGGCAGGGCCGTGCCCGGCAGGGCCGTGCGGGTCGGCCCGCGCCGGGCCTCGCCCAGCGCCGCCGCGAGCGCGGCCGCGAAATCCTCGCGCTCCTCGGGACCGAGATAGCTCGCGATCGTGAGCTTCCGCTCGCGCGAGACCAGCGACAGCCGCCGCAGCCCGTAGTCCGCATCCGTCTCGCGGTCGAGCCGCACCCAGAGCGGATTGAGCGTCCACTCGGCCACCTGCCCGCGGTGGCTCACCTTGCGCACGCGCAGCTCCGAAGGCGTCACCGTCACTTCTTCATAGGCCGCGGCAGCCCGGTAATTGACGCGGAACGCCCACCAGATCAGCAGCACGTCGAGGCCGAAGAAGCCCACCACCGGCCAGGCACCGATCAGGAAGAAGAACAACCCGCCGAAGAAGCTGATCGCGGCGACCGCACTCATCAGCACGACGAAGCCCGTGCCGCCGAGCGAGCGGTGCGGCGTGATGATCGCGGAAAACAGTGTGGGTTCGCCCGCGGGGGCGTTGCTCGGGGTCATGTGGCACCACTATACGGGCTACATGGCCCGCAAGACGACCCCCCGCAAGGCCTCGGCCAAACGCCCGCCGGCGGCGCGCAAACCGGCCAAGCCGGTTCCGGTGCGGAAACCCAAGGCGCTCGGCGCGCGCCCGCCCAAACCCTGGAGCGCGGCCGAGGTCGAGGAGGCGTTCCGCCGTTTCCGCGCCGCCAATCCGGAGCCGAAGGGCGAACTCCAGAGCCGCAATGTCTACACGCTCCTGGTCGCTGTGGTGCTTTCCGCACAGGCGACCGACGCCGGCGTCAACAAGGCAACGCGCCCGCTCTTCGCCGTGGTCGACACGCCCGAGAAGATGGTCACGCTCGGCGAGGAGAAGCTGCGCGAGTACATCAAGACCATCGGCCTCTACCGGATGAAGGCGAAGAACGTCATCGAGCTCTCGCGCCGTCTGGTCGCCCAGCATGGCAGCCAGGTGCCGCGCGACCGCGAGGCGCTCGAAGCGCTCCCCGGCGTCGGCCGCAAGACCGCCAACGTCGTGCTCAATATCGCGTTCGGCGAGCCGACCATCGCGGTCGACACGCACATCTTCCGCGTCGGCAACCGCACCGCGCTCGCCCCCGGCCTTACGCCCTTCGAGGTCGAAATGGCGCTCGAGAAGGTGGTGCCCGACGCCTACAAGCGCCACGCCCACCACTGGCTCATCCTGCACGGCCGCTACACCTGCATCGCCCGCAAGCCCCTCTGCGAGAAGTGCATCATCAACGACCTCTGCCGCTGGCCCGAGAAGACGGTGCCCGTGCCTGGGGACCGTAGGGTGCGCTAAGACGCGGCCAAGGCGTCTATTGCGTGCGAGGCGCATGTTCCGCGTCGTGCGCACGCGGACGCCCTCACGGTTACTCTCCAAACGTGCCCGGAATGTCCTTCACGTCACCGCCCCAATCCGCCGGCAGATCTCCTTTCGCGACATGCCGATGAAAGCTGCTGTACGGCCACTCGCGCACCGCCGCCACGAGGCCGTGCTTCACCGGATTGAAATGAACGTAATCGACATGGCGCTCCAGATCGCGATCGTCACGAATAGCGTGCTCCCAGTACCGACGCTGCCACAGTCCTTTCTCGCGACGCTTCTCCTGACTCGGCGACAATAAAGAGGCCGCCGGAATCCCACGTGAAAAGTCATTCTTGATGAAGCTCCATCGACCGGGGAAATCTGCATCCTCCTCGGGAAGCGACCACACGGCGTGCAGATGATCGGGCAGGATGCAGATCGCAATCGTCTCGAACGGCTGACGCTCTTGCGCCGCGCGATAGCTTGCCCGCAGCCGCTCGATGTGTCGGACCAGCAGATCGCTCGACCTGTCGGCGAGCGCGACGGTGAAGAAGAAGGTGCCGCCTGCGAGCTTAGGGCGTCGATATCGAGGCATGCGCCGAGTGTAGGCGCAAAGCCGCGCGTGCGCACGGCGCGATCGGGCCCATGGCGAGAATATCGGCGCCTCGGCGCGCCTTAGCGCACCCTACAGATTTCATCGTCCCGGCTCGATCAGCTCCCGCTTCCCCGCGCCCGTGAGGCGCTTGTGGATGTGCACCATGAAGGCGGTGCCGAACAGCGGCGTCGCGAGGTTGACGATCGGGATCGACACGAAGGCCGCGATGAACAGGCCCGCGAAGAGGATGCGGCTCGCATGTTCGCGGCGCAGCGCCTTCGCTTCGTCCACGGGATGGAAGCGCATGGCGGCGAGCAGGAAATATTCGCGGCCGAGCAGCCACGCATTGGCGAAGAAGAAGATCACCAGCCCGAGGCCCGCGAGCAGCAGGAACGGCACGGCGCAAAGATAGATCAGCAGCGCCAGCAGTCCGGTGCGCAACCCCTCGACCATGGCGCGCGCGAGCGGCAGCGCGCGGCCGGGCGGATCGGCCGGATAGTAGGCGCGCTCCACGTGCTCGGCGATCTCGTCCGTGAAGAAGCTGCCGACGAAGGCCGTCACGGCCGGCACCAGAAACACGGCGCCCGCGAACAGGCCGAGCCCCGCGATGATCGCGAGGATCCAGGACAGCACGGTGATCGGCGTGTGCCAGCCCGTGCCGAGCTTGCCTTCCGCCCAGCCGCCGCCCTCCGCGGTGAGCCAGTCGATCGACCAGTAGAGACCGATCGCGAGCACCACCAGGATGATGAGGGCAAGCCCGATGCACCGGAGCAGCAACGAGCGGAACGGCGGCGAGAACATCTGGGACAGCGCCTTCACGGCCGCATCGAGCATGGGCGAGACCTCCGAATTTCGATTCGACCGGCTCTATATCAGGTCTGCGCATCCGCGCGCGCGTCGCGCCGCGCCAGCAAGGCGCGTGTCGCTGCGAGCGCGCGCCGCGACCACTCCTCCACGCCGATTTCGGCCTTGCGCACATCGTTCGGAACCTCCGGGCTGATCGGCAGATCGCGCGGCAGCTGCGCGAGGATGCCGAGCAGGTCGATGCCGCCGTCGCCCGGAAGCAGCCGCTCGTTGCGCGCCGTGTGGATCAGCCCTTCATGCGTGGCGGGGATTTCGGCCGGCGCGTCGCAGACCTGCGCGTAGCTGACGTGATCGCGCAGCGCCGCGATGTCCGCGAGGGTCGTCGCGGAGCGCGCCACGTGCAGCGTATCGACCAGCACGCGGCCGTTTGGCTGCGCCGCCTTGCTGACGATGCGCAGCGCGGTCTTCGCATCCGGCACCTTGGTCCACGGCATGAACTCGAGATTGGCCGTCACCCCGTGGCGCGCGGCGGCCTCGCAAAACGCCGCGTAGGAGCCCGTGAAGCGCGCCTCGTCCGCATCGTCGCCCGCCACCAGGATCGCGCGCGCCTCGACGGCGCTGCAGACATCGAGAAAGGCCGCGCAGTCCGCGACGCGGAACTCGGGCCCGATCCGCATGATCTCCACGTCGAGCACGCGTATGCCCGTCTCGCGCAGCCGCGCTTGCGTCCCCCGCAGCAGCGCCGCGTCCTCGGCGAGCGGGCTGAACGCGCCGCCAGCCGCCGCCGGGCGGATGCGCAGGCCCACAGCCTGATAGCCGAGCCGCGCCGCGAGCGCGATCTGTTCGGGCGGATTGAACGGGGCGCTCGTCAGGTATGCGAGCGAGATGACAGGTGACATGGGATCTCCGGGCTGCGAACGGGCGCCGATCCTACTATATTGGAGCGCGCCCGCAGTCCCGATGGAGTTCCCGTATGTGCCGCAATATCCGTACGCTGTTCAATTTCGAGCCGCCCGCCACCGAGGATGAGATCCACGCCTCGGCGCTGCAGTTCGTGCGCAAGCTCTCGGGCTTCAACAAGCCCTCGAAGGCGAACGAAGACGCGTTCAACCGCGCGGTCGAGGACGTGTCGGAGGCGGCGCGCCGGCTGCTGGCCGCGCTGGAGACCACGGCGCCGCCGAAGGATCGCGAGATCGAAGCCGAGAAGGCGCGGGCCCGATCTCGCGAACGTTTTGCTTAGTGGAAGCGGAAGCTCGCGCGCCAGCGCGAGCCAGAGCCGCTACATGCGCGGATCGTCCTTCGGGTTGATGTACTTCACGTCGAACGGTCCGACGCCATTGATCTGCACCACGGTCTCTTCCGGCACCCAGGCGTAGTGCGGCATGCCGGCCGGCAGATGCACGAAGCTTCCCGCCGGCAACGGCTTCGCGGCGGCGCGGTCGAACGTCTCGCCGTGGCTGACCCCGAACTGCCCCGAGATCACGGTGACGAACTCGTCCTTCGAGTGCCGGTGCGGCGGCACGACGAAGCCGGCCGGAAATTTCAGGCGCAGCACGAACGGCCCTTCCTTGCCGGGGCTGCCGAGCAGCGCGGCGGCCTGCGCGCCCGGCGGCAGCGATGGCGGCGCCGGGCCCCATTTCACGGCATCGGCCGCGATGATGGTGTGGCTCTGCCCGTCGTGCGCCTGGCTCTGCGTCGCGACCAGGGCCGCGAGCGACAGCGCCGCGAGAGCGATGAAGCGTGTCATGTCGAGATCCTTTCCTGTGCGGTGCGCATCAGCGCCGCGTGATGACGATTTCGAGATACTCGCTGGGCGCCGCCATGTAGCCGCCGCTCGCCTTGTTGAAGCGATTGATCAGCGCCATGAGGTCGGCCGTGAGCGCGGCCTGTCCCGTGAGATCGAGCGCCGCATAGGCCTTCAGTGTCGGCCCGTAATAGGTGCGGAAGATTTCGAGCCAGTGCACGGGCGAGCGATAGCGGAACACGAAGTGGCGCGGCTCCGCGCGGATCGATGCCGCCTGCGCGCCGAACAGCTCGGCGAGGCGCGCCGGCGTGCCCCACAGAGCCGGCGAGCGGACGCCGGCGGGCGGCGGCACATGCTTGCCGATGGTCTTGAACAGCTGGCCGATGAAGCCTTCAGGCGTCCAGTTGGCGAGGCCGATCTTGCCGCCCGACCGGCACACGCGGAGCATCTCGGCCGCGGCTTTCTCCTGGTCCGGCGTGAACATCACGCCGAACGTGGAGGTGACGAAGTCGAAGCTCTGGTCCGCGAACGGCAGCTGCTCGGCATCCGCCTCGCGGAAGTTGATCTTCAGCCCCTCCGCCGCGGCGCGCTCGCGGCCGCGCGCCAGCAGCGCCGGCACATAGTCGGTGGACGTCACCTCGCAGAAGCGGCGCGCGGCCGCCAGCGAGGCATTGCCGTTGCCGGCCGCCACGTCGAGCACCTTCTGTCCGGCGCGCAGCTCGAGCGCCTCGCAGAGGGTTTCGCCGACGATCTGCAGGGTCGTGCCCACGACCGCATAGTCGCCCGAGGACCAGGCGCCCTGCTGGCGCGTCTTGATGGCGGTGTAATCGATGTCCGGCGCGCGCTCGACGCGCGCCGCGGTAGCTGTGGTCATGATGCTCCTCCTGAGTGTGCTGCGCCCTGGCGGATCCGCGAGGGCAAAGCACGGCGCGTGGCACCGTGCCGTCGGAGGCGAACCTGGTGACGGTGCGTGGAGAACGGCGTTGGAATCAGCGTGGAAGGAGCGTGTGAACGACCCGGCTCAGCGTCGTATCGCGAGTTCGTGAAGAGACTTAGGCCGCGACCGTGCGCCGCTTGCGCCGCCGCACCGTGCGCGTCCCGCCGAACTCGGGAACCAATGTCACCTCTTCCTCGATGGGCTCCGGTTCCTCGAGCGGCAGCGGCCGGTCGGCCCAGTGCAGCCGGCGATAGTCGAAACCGTTCTCGACGGTCGGCTTCACGACCGCGAAATAGGGCGAGATGTCGAAGTCGCGCGGCGCATAGAGCGAGTGGTGGCGGATCTCCAGGATCTCGCGCCGGGCCTGCCGGCTCTCGACTTGCGTCACCTTCGGCAGGATCGGATAACGCACGGAGCCGAAGGCCTGCGCGATCAACGCCGAGCAGATGATTCGCGTGGGATCCCCCGAGCCCAGCGCCATCATGCGGCGCCGCCAGCGTTGCGGGATCGGCAGCGGCATCAGATAGCGCATCAGGTCCGTGATGTTCTTCAGGTCATAGCCGAGCCCGATGCGCTCGACCGCGTAGTTGCAGACCTTCTCGCAGTCTTCCGGCGTCAGCCCGATCGGGCGGCACACGCGCGTGTGATACTGGTGATATTTCGACAGCGGCACGGCCGCGACACCGGTGCCGATCTCGGCTTCGATCAGCGTGCAGGACTCGCCGGTCTCGGTCGCAAGGCCGGGATATTCGCCGACATAGAGCGCCGCATGCGACCAGGTCGACTGCGTGAGATATTTGATGACGCCCGAGATCTGGTTGTTGCCCTCGACCAGCAGCACGTCGCCCGGACGCAGGATGCGCGCGAGCGTCCGCGGATCGCTCGGCGTGAACGGCTCGTATCCCGAGATCGGTCTCTCGAGATAGCGGGCGATCAGGCGCCCCACATTTTCGAGCACGCGTCCCATGGATCGCATCCCCGGCGCCTGCTCCGACGCACCCTCCTGGTGCATCGATCGAGAGCCCTGCGCCCCTGCAGCCTCGCGCGGAGTTCTTCTCCGTGTCGTTGCTGCAAATTAGACGGGAAGTCCTTTCCTTTGGGTTCATGGTTGCGGTTAACGCACGGTCCCGCGATATGGGCACCGGCTTGCGGACTGGACCCGCGCAGTCGAATTCCGCAGCCTTTTCCGCAGGAAAGGGCCGCGGGACGCGAATCCTGCTATAGCCACGTATAACTCCTGACGGATCGGACGGATGTGATGCCCTTCACAACGGTTTGGAAACCATGCGGCTGAGCCGGCGAACATTTCTCGGCGCATCGGCGGCATTCGCGGCGACGCCCGCCTTCGCGCAGATTCCCTCGTCGGGCTATGTGGACGTGGTGGTGATCGGCGCCGGCGCGGCCGGCATCGCGGCGGCGCGCAAGCTCGCAGCGGCTGGCCGGCGCATCGCCGTGGTGGAAGCGGCCGATCGCGTGGGCGGACGCTGCTTCAGCGAGAGCCGCACCTTCGGCATGCCCTATGATCGCGGCGCGCACTGGATCTATGCGCCCGACGTCAATCCGGTCGCGAAGCTGGCGCCGCGCGGCTTCGATGTCTACGTCGCGCCTCAGGGCCAGAAGGTTCGTGTCGGCCGGCGCGACGCGCGCGCCGGCGAGATGGAGGCCTTCCTGGTCGCGCTGGTGCGGGCCAGGCGCGCCATTCAGGATGCGGCGCGCGGCAAGACCGATGTGAGCTGCGCCAAGGCGTTGCCGGCGGATCTCGGCGAGTGGAAGGCGCCGATCGAGTTCCTGCTCGGCCCGCGCACCTTAGGCAAGGACCTCGACGACGTCTCGGCCATGGATTTCGCGCGCGCCGTCGAGCGTGACTCCGAAGCCTTTTGCCGCCAGGGCTACGGCGCGCTGATCGCGCGTCTCGCCGAAGGCCTGCCCGTGCAGCTCTCGACGCCGGCGACGCGCATCCTCTCGACGCGCACCGACATCGAGGTGGAGACCGCCAAGGGCCGCCTGGGCGCGCGCGCCGCCATCGTCACGGTCTCCACCAATGTGCTTGCCTCGGGCAAGATCCGGCTCGGCGCCGAGCCGCCGAAGCGGCAGGTGGATGCGGCGACGAAGCTCTCGCTCGGCAGCCAGGACTTCGTGGCGCTCGAGCTCGCCGGCAATCCGCTGCAACTGCTCAACGACGATCTCGTCTTCGAGAAGGCGAGCGGCGCGCGCACCGGCGCCTTCCTCGCCAATGTCGCGGGCTCGCCGCTCTGTCTCGTTTCGGTTGGCGGCAAGTTCGGCCGCACGCTCGCGGCCGAGGGTGAGAAGGCGATGACGGCTTTCGCGGTCGACTGGCTCGCGAGCCTCTACGGCAACGACATCCGCAAGGCCGTCGGCCGCACCCACGCGACGAACTGGAACGCCGAGCCCCTCGTCATGGGCGCGGCGTCGGCCGCCACACCCGGCAGCCAGGGCAGCCGCCGCATCCTGATGGAGCCCCTGCGCGAGCGCATCTTCTTCGCGGGCGAGGCCGTGCACGAGACGCTGTACGGCACGGTCGAAGGCGCGTGGGAATCGGGCGAACGGGCCGCGGATGCGGTGATGAAGCTGCTGGGGCGGCGGTGACCATGCAGCAATCGAAACAAGCGCTGCAGTGGTTGGAGGGTCCTCTCCCCCGCTTGCGGGGGAGAGACAGAG
>JAEYAU010000043.1 GCA_023404705.1 Pseudomonadota bacterium | reverse complement strand
CCCATGACACCGCATCACATCTCGCGCCGCGCCGTTCTCACGCGCCAGCCATAAGGCGTGTCGCCGAAGTGGCGGCGGAAGCTGCGGCTGAAATGCGAGAAGTCGGCGAAGCCCGCGCGCCTGGCGATCTCGCCGATGCGCAGCGTCGCGCAGGCCGGATCGCGCAGCAGTGCCGCGGCCCGCTGCAGGCGCGCCGCGAGCAGATGCTCCGAGAACGAGCGCCCGGTCGGCTCCAGCAAGCGGTGCAGGTAGCGCACCGAGATGCCCATGCGCTCGGCGAGGCGCGCCGGATCGAGACCGGGCTCGGTCGCGTCCCGTGACAGGCGGTCGAGCAGCACGTCCAGCCGTGCCGCCGTGATGCCGCGCTCGTGCACCAGTGCCTGCACGTCGCCGGTGACGCCGAGCGCGCTCAGCACAAGATCGCAAACCTGCTGGCTCACCAGTGCCTCGTCGCAGGGCTGCGTCGTCGCGAACAAGGCCGACATATAGCCGCCGAGCAGATGCAGGGCCGGGCTCTCCGCGATGCAGCGCTGCACGGATCCGTCGACGCTCGCGAGCAGGGGCGCGATCGGCTCGCGCTCGATGCAGATCGACCAGGTCGTCATGTCGCCGAGCGCCTGCAGCGTGAACTCGCGGTCGCTCTCGAGCACCGCGGCGCCGCCCGCATCGAAGCGGTCCAGGCCCTCGACGCCATCGACCCGGAATTGTCCGCCGCCGCTGATGACGACCGCGAGCATGTCGCGTCCGTCCACGAAGTGGCGCCGCCCGCGGGTCATGCTCGATGCCGTACCGTTCACGCGCGCGACGCGCACTGGGCCGAACTCTCGCGCCGCGACCGCGAAAGGCCGGTCGCCCGCGTGGCGCACGAAGTCGAAGCCTCGCGCCAGGCCCAAGCGCTGATCGATCGATCGCTGCTCGACAGGTTGATGTGATGCCATTTTGGATCCTTGTCTTGCGCGTCCCCGCCGCGCTTTTTGCCGATCAACGCATGGCATCCCGGGCTGTGCGCACGCGCCAGCCATACGGGGTGTCGCCATAGGTCTTTCGGAAGCTGCGGCTGAAATGCGAGAGGTCGGCGAAGCCCGACTTCTCGGCAATCGCGCCGATCCGCATCTGCGACAATGCCGGATCACGCAGCATCTCGGCTGCGCAAGCGAGCCGGCTCGCGAGCAGATGCTCCGAGAACGAGCGTCCGGTCGGCTCCAGCAGCCGGTGCAGATAGCGGACCGACATTCCCATGCGCTCGGCGAAGCGTGCCGGATCGAGTCCCGGTTCGGTGGCGTCGCGCGACAACCGGTCGAGCACGACTTCGAGCCGCGCGGCTGCGACGCCGCGCTTGCGCACCATGCTCTTCGCGTCGGCCGTCACACCGATCGCGCTGAGCGCAAGGTCGCGGATGTGCTGGCTTGCCAGCGTCCGATCGAACTGCTGATTGAGCCCGAACAGCGTCGCGAGATAGCCGTCGAGCAACTGCAAGGCCGGGCTCGGCGCGATGCAGCATTGCACCGCGTGCGGCCGCGCCAGGTAGGGCTCCAGCGGCGCGCGATCCATGATGATGGTCCAGGCGAGACCCTCTTCGACGCATTGCAGCTCGCTCTCGCGTCGGCTCTCGAGCACGGCTGCGCCATATTGGCCGTAGCGCTGCGCGCGGGCCGTTCCTTCGAGCCTGAACTGCGCGCCGTTGCTGAGCACCAGGGAGATCAGGTCGCGGTTGTCGGCGAGGTGTCGTCGGGCGCGCGTGAACGTCGACCGCCCGCCATCGACGCGTGCCACGCGCACCAGTCCGAAATTCTTCGCCACGACCGAGAACTCGCGTCCGGCCGGCGCGTGACTCGCGAAGTCGAGCTCCATGTTCTGGCGCATGAAGCCTTGCCGGCCCGTGCCCACCGGATCGACTCGTGGCGCGTGGCTCACCAATCGCCCGAAGTCGCTCGTCCCCTGACGCATGATCCTTCCTCGCGGCCGCCGGAATGCTGCTTGGATTGGTCGCGCCACACCGCGGTTGGTTCATCGCGGATTTGTCCGAGCGCGCACGGCGTCGTGCGCTCCGGAGCTAAACGACTGAATTTACGTTGAGATTCGATTTTCCGCGTGAACGCCGCCGTGTCTCGCTGCGCCTGACGCATGAAGCCGCCCGAACCCCGCGGCTCATGCAACAGGAGGACGTCATGTCTCGGAATGCCCTGACCCGGGCCATGCGGGCCGCTCTGGCCTGTACGGCTTTCACCCTTGTCCTCGCCGGCGCCGCGCGCGCCGACGAGGCTGCTCGAATTCGCTTCTTCGACTTCACGACCCAGAACGTCAACAACCAGGTCATCAACGTGGTGTCGACCGACAACAACCGCTGGAACAAGATCGAGCCCGGCAACGTATCGTTCGGCGCGCACGTGAATGTGCAAACGCGTGCCAGTGGGATGGTCCGGACCGTCGGCATCATCCTGGGTCAGTGCGGTGGGGCCGACTGCGGCGGCAAGCCGCTGCTGTGGAGCCGTGCGCCCTACACGCGCGATTACGAGAACCAGATGGTTGTCACGTTCCCGACCAGCCAGATCCCGGTTTCGGATCAGGATGGGATCGCGAGCGTACATCCGGGTGACGAGATCGTCCGCCGTTGCAATGCTCACCTCACGCACGGAGGCCTGCAGCAGCACAGCTTCGACTACCTGATGCCGGCGACCTTTGCGGCCGATACCTTCATCACCTGGTCGGCGCCGAATTACTCCGGCAGCGGCGACGGTGAGGCGAAGCAATGGATCGGCGATGCGGATCACGCCCTGACGCGCACCTTCCTGGTGAGCGTGGTGTGCAAGCCGTTCCAGCGGGAGCAGGTTGTGGGCGACACCACCGCCGAGCAGCCGCAGGTGCTGAAGGTGGGCGCGATCGACCTCGAGACGATCCCGACGAGTGCGATCTCGAAGCCCAACCCCACGACCGAATGCAAAAAGGGCAAGCTTCACGTGACGCTGACCACGAACAAGGCCGGCCCCGTGAAGTTCAAGCTCTGGACCAAGATCGGCGACGGCCCGACGACTTCGGACTTCATCGAAGCCTGGGCGGCTCACGCCGGACCCGGCCAGTATGAGGCCGAGTACACCCGGTGGGTCGAGGTCACCAAGACCAGCACCGTGCAGGCCATGGCCGAGGACATGACCAATCCGATCGGCCAGTCCACGGGCTGGAAGGAACTCACGCTCGCCTGCAAGAGCGGCGGCTTCGCCGACGTGCCGAACACCCACAACCCGGACACGCCATCGTACCCGCCGACCGTCCAGCGTAACCCCAAGCTGGACCCTGTCGGCGGCTTCGGCACCGGCAAGCCACGCCCGACCCACGACACCCGCGTGCCCGGTATCAAGGTTGCGCCGGTCGCGCCTGAGCCGAAGCTTGTCTGCATCGGCGGCAAGGCCGCGGGTGTCACTTGCGCCTGTCCGCCGCGCACGACGCGGATCCAGTTCGGCCCGAACAGCTACCGCTGTGAGGTGAACATGGTGACGCCGCGGCCCGGCTTCGACGGTCCGCGCCGCGACCTCGGCCCGCAGGGGCTCGTGGGGCCGCGACCCGGCTTCGAGCGTCCTGGCTTCGCGCGTCCCGGCGCCGCGCGTCCCTTCGGTCGCCCGATGCACGAATCCGCCATCGGTCCCCGTCGCTTCTTCCGCTGAGTTGAATCAAAACATGAAGAGCCCGCCGCAAGGCGGGCTCTTTGCTTTTGTCTGGAACCCGGAAGCTCCGGCGCTACGGCTGCCGCACCGGCACGTCCACATGCGTGCAGCCCTGGCGCCCCGACAGCACGCAATCCTGGACCTTGCGATGTTCGGCGATGCGGCCGACCAGCCAGACGCCGCCGAGCACGAGCAGAACCAACACCACGAAGGCGAGCGCATTGTTGGTCATGCGCAGGCGATAGTCGTCGTCACCTTTGCGCGCGTATTTCGCGACGTCCTCGACGGGCGTCGCTTCGGACGCGGCCTTGCGGCGCGGTGCGAAGGGAAGGATGCGCCCGGTTTCGTGCTGGGTCTGGTTGCTTGTGGTCACGTCGGATCCCGGTCAACGGACACATTATAGCAAGAGCGCGGCGGTGCGTCTGCGGATCCCGTCATGCCGCGGCCGCCGGCCGCGCATGCGCGAGCCGCCCGGCGACGTAAGTCGCCCGCACCGCGCGGTCGTCCCCCAGCGTCATCAGCACGAACAGCGTCTCGGCGACCGACTCCGCCCGGGCATTGCGCAGCGCGAGGAGCGGCGTCGCGCGCGGATCGAGCACGGCGAGGTCGGCCTCGTGGCCGACCGCGATCGCGCCGATGCGGTCCTCGAGGTCGAGCGCGCGAGCGCCGCCCAGGGTCGCCAGGAAGAAGGCCTGCACGGCCTCGAGCGCATGCCCCTGCAGCTGCGCCACCTTGTAGGCTTCGCCCATGGTGGCGAGCAGGGAGAAGCTGGTGCCGGCGCCCACATCGGTGCCGAGCCCGACATGCACGGGCCGCGCCCGGTCCTTGGCGGCCGCGATGCGGAACAGGCCGGAGCCGAGGAACAGGTTCGAGGTCGGGCAGTGCGCCAGCGCGGTGCCGCTCTCGTGGCAGCGGCAGAATTCGCTCTCGTCGAGATGAATCCCGTGCGCCAGCACGGCGCGGCGGCCGATCAGCCCGTGATGCGCGTAGACGTCGAGATAGTCGGTGCGCTCGGGAAACAGCCTGGCGATCCACGCGACCTCGTCGCGGTTCTCCGCGATATGCGTCTGCATCAGCACGCCGGGATGCTCGCGCCACAGGCTGCCGGCCGCATCGAGCTGCGCCTCCGTGCAGGAGCCGGCGAAGCGCGGCGTCACCGCATAGAGCGCGCGGCCGTTGCCGTGCCAGCGCGAGATCAGCGCCTTCGACTCGTCGTAGCCGCGCTGCGCATCGTCGCGCAGGGCGTCCGGCGCGTTGCGGTCCATCAGCACCTTGCCGGCGATCAGCCGCATGTTGCGTCGCGCCGCAGCCTCGAACAGGGCGTCAACAGATTGCGGATGCACGGTGCAGAAGGTGAGGGCGGTGGTGGTGCCGTTGCGCAGCAGCTCGTCGCAGAAGGCCTCGGCCATGCGGCCCGCGTGCCCGGCGTCCGCGAAGGCCTGCTCGGCCCGATAGGTGTAGTGCTCGAGCCAGTCGAGCAGCTGGCGGCCCGGCGCCGCGATCATGCCGGCCTGCGCATAGTGCACGTGGGTGTCGACGAAGCCCGGAACGATCAGGCAGCCCGGATAGGACGTAATGGCTTCCGGAGGCAGCCCGGGGGCCAGCTGCGCGGCGGGGCCGACGGCTTCGATCAGCCCGTCGCGGCAGACGACAATGCCGTCGGTCTCGACCGCCAGCGCCTGCGCGGGGTCGGTCAGAAACGGATCGTCGCGGCACGTCACGATGGTGCCCCGCACGGCCGTGACGGTATCGGGTCGCTCCATCGTCGGCATCCCGCGTGAATCGCACGCGATTATGACGGACGCGTGCGGGCGCGTCCGTCGGCATGATGCGTCAGCGGCAGAAAATCAGTCAGGAATGCGTGCCGGAGGCGCGCGGCGTTTCGGCGACTTCATCCTCGCCGGAGATCGAGGCCTCCACGGCCTTGAGGAGCTCTTGCGGGCGGAAAGGCTTGTGCAGGCTGCGGGCCGCGCCGAGCTTGGTCGCCATGCTGAGGAAGTCGGGCGCCGGCGAGCCGGTGTCGCGGAACATGAAGCCGGACATGGCGATGACCGGCACTTTCGGATCGCGCTGGTGGAATTCCCGGATCGTCTCGAGCCCATCCATGCCCGGCATGAAGATGTCGACGATCACCAGATCGAAGCTGCTGGTCTCGATGGCCTCGATTCCGCTCTTCCCGTCATCGGCGACGACGACCTGGTAGCCTTCGTGCTCGAGCAACATCTGAATGGCAGAACGGACAGCTTTGTCATCATCCACGACGAGAATCCGAGGCATTGCTGATCCTTGTATCCGAGCATCGGGTGGGCGCGAATCGCGTTGCGCTCACGAGCAAAAATTATAGGTCTGATCAGGGGTTGCGTCGACAATATTCGACCCATGAGCGCTGCGGCGCCCTACATGAATCGTCTGACGAAGCGTCATTCGTTACTACTTTACCAGAGAAGAGCACAGGTTTACGCAAGCTTTATATTCTGTGGAATTGTATTTGTATCCGTTAGGAGAAGCCGTAGAGCTTCCTCTTTCTTCGTCCGAGTGATGTTTTGCTATTCGGACCAAGATACCAGCGTCATCGCTCGGCGACTTTTCGGACGCAGTATTAGGTCGCGCAACCTGCAGTACATGACGCGTATATGCGGGCGGGCGCCCGTCATTTGGGGCATTTCCCGGAGTCGCTTGTGGTCCGATTGGCCGCACGCCAAGATGACGGCGACCCGATAACACACAACATGGGTCACCTTCCGACGGGAGCGATCCCGAGCACGTAAGAATGACGGTGGCCACCGCCGGAAGGCTACGGCCGCGTCGGCGCGCGCCGGCGTGGGAATTCTGTGCCTGGGGGGCCGACGCGTGGCGTTCATACATTCTGTCTTTGCGGCCCTTGGGGCCGCCGACGGATCCTGGTTCGCCAAGCTCTTTTCGTTGATCCTGATGCCATTCGCCCACGAGGATCTCGCCATCCTCACGGGGGCCTTCTTCATCATGAACGACGTGATGCCGATCGGCCTCGTGGCCGGCAGCATCTATGGCGGCATCGTGGTGAGCGACTTCGCGCTTTACGGCCTCGGCGCTGCGGCGCGGCGCGTGCCCTGGCTCGAGCGCTATGCCGTGAACGATCGCGTGCTCGGTTTCGGCGAGCGGCTCAAGCGCAACATCTTCTCGGTGGTGGCGCTCTGCCGCGTGGTGCCCGGCGTCGTGTTTGTCGCCTTCGTGGCCTGCGGCTGGACGCGCGTGTCGCTCGCGCGTTTCACGCTGGCGAGTCTCGTCGTCTCCGCCGTCTATCTGCCGGTGGTGCTCTATCTCGCGATCGCGTTCGGCGGCGCGCTCGAGCAGCATCTCGGCTGGTGGACCTGGCCGCTCCTCGGCCTCGGCGCCTTTGCGGCGGGCCTCGTGCGTCAACGCATCCTGCCGCCGGACTCGGCCGCAGCGATGGCGGCAGGGCCTTCCGTGCCGCTGGACATCGCGGACGGTCCCTCGCTGACCGGCGCGGCACGCACCACCACGCCGCCCAATGCCGGGCGCATGGCCGCGGCCGAGCGCATTCCGCCGCTCGTGTTCTATGCGCCGCTGGCGCTGAACTGGATCGGCCTCGGTCTTCGCTACGGCAGCCTCAGCCTGCCCAGCGCCGCGAACCCGGCGATCGCGACCGGCGGCATGTGGGGTGAATCGAAGAGCTCCTATTTCGACGAGATCGCACCCGCCGAGCGGCATTGGATCGCGCCCTTCGTCGTGCTGACGCGCAGCGCCGATCCGGAGCCCGATGACCTCGCACGCGCGCGCGACCTCCTCGCCGACGCGGGGCTGCGCTTCCCGCTGGTCGCCAAGCCCGACATCGGCTGGCAGGGTTTCGGCGTGCGCCGCATCGACGATGCGGACGCTCTGCGCCAATACCTCGCGGAGTTTCCGGCCGGCGCCCGTCTCATCCTGCAGCAGTTCGTGCCGTTCGCGCATGAGGCCGCCGTGCTGGTCGCACGTGAGCCCGGCGCGCCGCGCGGGCGCGTCATCTCGCTCACGTTGCGCTTCATGCCCTTCGTGGTCGGGGACGGCGAAGCCAGCCTGCGCGAGCTGATCCTGCGCGACGAGCGCGCACGCTGGAAAGCCGAGCTCCATCTCGGGCTCGATCCGATGCATCGCGGCCTCGGCGCCGCCGAGCTGGCGCGCGTGCCGGCCGCCGGCGAGCGCGTGGAGCTGAGCTTCCTCGGCAATCAGCGCGCCGGCGCGCTTTATCGCGACGTCACCAACCGCGTGACCCAGGCCATGCATGCGCGCTTCGACGCCATTGCGTCGAGCATGCGTGAGTTCCACTACGGCCGCTTCGACATCCGCTTCCGCACGCTCGAGGAGCTCTATGCCGGCCAGGGCTTCTCCATCGTCGAGATCAATGGCATCGGCGGCGAAGCAATCGACGTCTGGGATCCCGCATTGCCGGTCGGTGAGACCTATCGCCGGCTGTTCGCGCAGCAGCGGCTGATCTTCGCGATCGGCGCCCACAACCGCGCACGCGGCCTGCAGCCCTGCGGCACCGTGGACTTCCTGGCTCATGTCGTGCGCCAGACACGCCTCGTGCGGCGCTATCCGGCCTCCGGCTAGGTGGCGTTGCGGCGGCGCGCCGGGTATGGTCCGCGCCATGTTCTCCGTAGCCCGCCGCATCCTCGGCCTGATCGCGATCTACGCGCTGGTGCTCCAGCCGCTGCTCGCGGGCGTCGCCATGTCGGTCGCGGCGGCGAGCGGCACGATCATCTGCGCGAGCCAGGACGACGGCCGCGCGCTGCCCGAGCACGGCGCGGCATGCCTGAGCTGCGCCACATGCAGCAATGCCGCCGACGCGCCCGCGCGCGCCAGCCTCGACATCGTGCGGTCGTTCGGCATCATCGATCGCACACTGCCTTTGTTCGCGCAGGCACAGCCCGCACGCCGGCATCAGCCGCAGACCGCCCGCGCGCCTCCAGCCGGATGACCGCTGCCCGCCGTCATCCCTGACTTTGCTGCGCATCGCGCAGCGCACTGGAGTTCAACATGCTTCGCATCGCATTCGCATTCGCTCTCGCGCTTATTCCGCCGGCGGCTTCGGCGCAGAATTACAAGGCCGGTGATCTGCAGATCGCGCAACCCTGGTCGCGCGCGACGCCGAAGGGCGCCAAAGTCGCGGGCGGCTATCTCAAGATCACCAATGCGGGCCAGGCGGCCGACCGCCTGATCGGCGGCTCCACCGAAGTCTCAGGCCCCATCGAGGTCCACGAGATGCGCATGGACCAGGGCGTGATGACCATGCGCGAAGTGAAGGGCGGCCTCGAGATCAAGCCGGGTGCAACCGTTGAGCTGAAACCCGGCGGGCTGCATCTCATGTTCGTCGATCTCAAGCGCCAGCTCGCCAAGGGCGAGCGCGTGAGAGCTTCGCTGCAGTTCGAGAAGGCCGGCAAGGTCGATGTCGAGTTCGCGGTCGAGGCCATCGGCGGGCCGCCAGCGCACGAACACAAGGGACACTGACGGTTCGGCATCCGAAACCCGCGACAGCATCGTGTGCCCTGTCGCGCTTTTCACCATGTGCGTCCTGCGGCGTTTTGGCGGACGGGCTCTCGCGGGCCTGCATGGCAGCGACGTTGCAGGCCTCGCATCGCTCGTGTCACTCTTCGCGAAGATGGTGACACCAATGGCGGGGATCCCATGGCAACGACGCTCAATCGCAGACACCTTCTCGCGGGCAGCACGGCACTCGGACTCGCCAGCGCGCTGCCGCGCCGCGCGCGTGCCCAGGAGCCGCGCGCCAAGATCCGCATCGGCGTGGTGCCGCTGATCTCGTCGGGTCCGATCTTCCTCGCGCAGGCGCGCGGGTTCTTCGAGAAGGTCGGCCTCGACGTGGAGCTCAAATTCTTCGCCGACGGCGTGCTCGCCATGCCGGCGCTGGTCGCGGGCGAGCTCGACACCACCGTGACGACGCTCAATGCCGGCCTGTTCAACACGGTGGCGAAAGGCGCGCCCTTCCGCCTGATGCTCGACCGCGGCTCCGAGAAGCCGGGCTCGGGCTCCATGACCATCGCGGCAAGCAACGCCATGGTGCAGGCCGGCATGACGGCGCCGAACAAGATGGCGCTCCTCAAGGGAAAGACGATCGCGATCCAGGCGCCGGGCGGCATCGATCAATATTTGCTGGGCCTCGGTGCGCAGCGCGCCGGCCTCGATCCGCGCACCGATGTCGAGTGGAAGAGCGGCCTGCCTTATCCCGATATCGTCAAGATCATGGGAGCCGGGCAGGCGGATGTCGCCAATGTGCCGGTGCCGCTCGGCTTCCTGGTGGAGAAGAACAATTTCGGCAAGCTCGTCTTCTCGGGCTGGGACATCGAGCCGAACACGCAGCTCGCCTGCTGGGCCATGTCGCAGAAATTCCTCGAGGGCAACAAGTCCGCGGCGGTGCGCTTCGCCATGGTGCACACCCATGCGGGCCGGCTCTACAACAAGGCAGCCGCCGCGAAGGATGCCGACGTCATCAAGATCATCTCCGAGGCGACGAAGGTGCCGACGCCGCTGATCGAAGCCGCCGCGCCGCGCTGGACCTGGTTCAACGATGACGGCATGCCCAACATCGACTCCTGCATGGCCCAGGGCAAGTTCTGGACCGAGACCATGCGGCTCGCCAGCGGCACCCTCAGCAAGGAGACGCTGTTCGATCTCTCGGCTGCGACCGAGGCGAACCGCCGCCTGGAAAGCGCCAATCCCTTCGGGTGAGCCGTGAGCGCGGTTGCGATCGAGTTCGAGAATGTCGGGCTGACCTTCGGCAGCAAGTCCGGAACGGTGGCGCTCGCCGACGTGCAGTGTCGCTTCGCGCCCGGCAAGGTCACGGCCATCATCGGGCCGAGCGGCTGCGGCAAGAGCACCTTGCTGCAGATCGCGCGCGGCTTCCTCGCGCCGACGCTCGGTCGCGTGCGCTATGTCGAAGTGACGAGCGACACCGCAGGCAAGCCGCCCGCCATGGCGACGGTCTGGCAGGCGTTCAACCTGTTCCCGTGGCGCACCGTCATCGACAACGTCGCCTTCGGCCTGCAGCTCGCCGGCGTGCCGCGCGCGGAGCGGCATGCACGTGCCCGGCGCGCCATCGCCAAGGTCGATCTCACCGGCTTCGAGGAGAAATATCCGCGCCAGCTGTCCGGCGGCATGCGTCAGCGCGTCGGCATCGCCCGCGCGCTCGTCATGGAGCCCGAGGTGCTCCTGCTCGACGAGCCGTTCGGGGCCCTCGATGCGCAGACGCGGCTCGTGCTGCAGGAGCAGCTCGCTCAGCTGGTCGAGACGAGCGGCACGACCGCGATCCTCGTGACCCATTCGATCGAGGAGGCGATCCTGCTCGCCGACACGATCCTGGTGATGACGGCGCGCCCCGGCCGCATGGCGGCCGAGATCCCAGTCGGCATCGCGCGCCCGCGCACCCACGCGACCACCCACGATCCCGAATACGCCGTCCTGTTCGAGCGCATCTACGGCCTGCTCCGCGATGAGGTGGTGCGCGCCATGGCGAGCGAGAGCGCATGAGCGAGCAGTCGATGCGCGCGCCCGCGTCTCCCGCATGGTCGAAGCTGTCAGCCCGGCTGAACGAGCCGCGCCTGCTCGGCTGGATCGCGGTCGCGGTGGTGCTGGTCGCCTGGGAAGGCGCCGTGCTCGCGCTCAATCTCAATCCGATCTATTTGCCGCGGCCGACCCGCATCGTGGTGGCACTGGTCGAGATGTTTCGCTCCGGCGGCCTCGGCGTCGACCTCATGGCGACGCTCGGCCGCATCTTCGGCGGTTTCTTCATTGCCCTCGGCATCGGCGTCGCGATCGGCGTCTGGATGGCGACCTCCGAGAAGGTGAACGCCATCGCGGACAATTTCATTGCGGCACTCTATCCGCTGCCGAAGGTCACGCTCATTCCGCTGCTGATCATCTGGCTCGGCACCGGCGGGCCTTTCATGCTGACGATCTCTGCGCTCGGCGCGATCTTCCCGATCATCATCAATACGGTGCTCGGCATCCGCCAGTGCGATCCCGGCCTCGTGCTCGCGGCGCGCGATCTCGGCGCCTCGGAGCGGCAGATCGTCGGCCATGTGCTGCTGCCGAGCGCGATCCCGTCGATCTTCGCGGGCGTGCGGCTCGGCCTCGGCGTCTCGATCATCCTGGTCGTCGCGGCCGAGATGGTGGTCGGCAAGCTCGGCCTCGGCGCCCGGCTCTATCTCGCGGGCCAGGTGCTCGAGACCGAGCAGGTCTTCGCCGTGCTGATCGTGCTCGCGACGCTCGGCATCGTGGTCACGAAGATCCAGGACGCGATCGACGTCTGGCTCGGCCACTGGCGCATCCAATAATTCCAAACACCGAGGAGGTCTCCATGAACAAGCCGGAAACAGGCCGCACCTTCGAGCTGCAGGCCGTGCATCCGATCCCGGAGGAAGCGCACAAGATGCCCTATGCACCGGCGGTGCGCATCGTCGGCGCCTGCGACCTCATGTTCCTCTCGGGCGCGACCGCGTCGCGGCTCTACCATCATCATCCGCACGTGGACGAGGAGCACGTTCACTCGAACTCGATCGAGGATCAGACGCGCAATGCCATGGAGGCGATCAAGTCGATCCTCGATGAGGTCGGCGCCACCTGGACGGACGTGATCAAGATCACCAAATACCTGACCGACATTCGCGACGCGGATGGCATGCACAAGGCCATGCGTCCCTATTTCGGCGACTGGCGCCCCGCGAGCACGATGATCTGCATCAATCAGCTCAGCTCCCCTGGCGCCCGGGTCGAGCTCGACATGATCGTCGCGGTGCCCAAAACGACTCGGTAGGTCCGGCCGGGTAGGAGGTCAGCGCTTCAGCACCTCGCCGACCGCGCGATGCGCCGCGTCGATCGCGGTGTGCGCATAGGCGTTCCATTCCGAATCCGAGTTCGCGATGGCGACGCGTCCGGCGCTCTGTCGCGCACGCGCCATCGTCGCCGTGAGATCCGCATCGAACAGCGAGTTCGGCGTATAGGAATAGCCGTGCGACCAGCGGTTCACCGTGATCGCCGCGATGTCGCGGCCGCTCGCGAAGCCGCCGGCGCCGAGCATGCGGTCGAGGTCGTCGCGGATGCGTGCCTCGAGCGTCGCGTACTCCATGTCGAGCAGCTTCTGCCGCCCGATGCGCGCCTGGTCGCGCGCGTCGTGCCCCGGCTCGTGCGGCACGTGCACGAGATGCAGGCACATGGGCTCGCTCGGCTTGCGCGGATGACGGTAGCCGCCGAGGCTCACCGGATAGTCGAGCTTGAGCCGGTTGTGGAACGACATCGGTGCCGAGATCTCGTGCACGCCGAGCTTCGCCCAAGCGGTCCAATCGCGCACCAGCACCTTGGTATAGACGAGTGGCGCCTTGACGTTCTGCGCCAGCGCCTCGCGCTGCGCCTCGGGCAACTCCGGCATGATATGCGGGATCACCATGTTGAAACAGGCGAGCACCACATGATCGGCGCTGACACGATGCAGCGCGCCGTGCCGCACATAGCCGAGGTCAACGCGCTTTCCGCGGTTCTCGACGCGCACGCAAGTGCTCTCAAGCCGGATGCGCACGCGCGCGCCGGCGCGGTCGAGCTTCCCGTAGTCGAAGCGCGCCAGCACCACGTCGTCCATCGTGTCGCCCGGCGCGACGCCCGGCACGAGGGCGCGCACCAGCAGGCGCGCGAGCGAGGCATTGCCATCGGGGAAATGATGGATGTAGGGCTCGCTATCCTCGGCATGCCCCTTGAGGCCGAGACCCGCGAAGCCCGGATAGCCGGTCTCCATCGCCTCATAGGCCGGCACGGCGTCGCAGCCGAGCGCGAAATAATCGAGCGTGCGGCCCTGGAAGCAGTTCGCGACCTCTTCGCTG
Organism: Pseudomonadota bacterium; assembly: GCA_023404705.1. GTDB lineage: Bacteria > Pseudomonadota > Alphaproteobacteria > Rhizobiales > Xanthobacteraceae > FEB-22. Next base: position 17,822 of record JAEYAU010000043.1, on the reverse strand, counting down.
GCGCCGCAGGTTTCGGTGAGCCATTTGCGATAGCTCGTGGTCTTGAGCGTCTTGATCTTCTCGTCCCGGGATTTGCCGGGCAACGGATCGCTCTTCTGCTCATAGAGCGCAACGAGCTGCGCCTTGCTCTCGTCCGAGACCGGAAAGCCAGCGATGAACTCCCGCACCGGCTTCGCCTTGTTCAGCCGCCCGAGATCGTCCGCCACCATGGTGGTCGGATCGCCCGTGACGAGCACGTCGCGGCCGAAGCTTTCGCGCGCGAAGAACACGCCGCGCGAGAGGCCGAGCCCGGGATAGAGCTTGCGCTCGAACGCCGTCTCGAAGCGCTTGGTGTCGACGCCGAGATCTCGGAGCAGCTGCTTCGCGATCCGTCCGTAAAGGCTGCCCGGCTGCTGGATCGACTCGCTGCCGCCATAGCCGAGGATCAGCCGGCCCTTGTAACGGAACTCGTTGCGCTTGGCGTGGCCGCCGAAGTCGTCGTGATTGTCGAGGATCAGGATGCGCGCCTTCGGCGCCCGCTTGCGATAGAACCACGCCGCGGCGAGCCCGCTGATGCCGGCGCCGACCACCACCAGATCATAGTGCTCCTGGCTCGGCAGGGCGTCGATCGCGAAGCTCTTGCCCTCGCGCATCTGATGCGCGAGCTCGAACGAGCCCACATGATGCCCGCGCAGCCCGGTGAGCGCGGGCGGGTAGGGGCCCTTCGCGTGCGCCTGCGCGGCGGGCGTGAGCCCCGCCGCAATCGAGAGTGCCACGCCATTGAGAAAGTCTCGGCGCGAAATGCGCGACGCCATGATTCCGGTTCCGTTCGACCCCCGGGCAGGATGGCACGGGGCGGAGACTCTCGCCAACGCTCCGTCGTCATCCAGGAAGCCGCGCAGCGGCTGTCCGGGATCCATAGCCCCTGTCTGTCCGCATCATGATCACCGGGGTTATGGATCCCGGCTCTCGCTTCGCTCGGCCGGGATGACGGCCGAGTGTCATAACCGCCTTGTGAACGGCCGGCATGCCGCGAGGTCTCTCGCTCCGCGCCGCGCAACACGCTAAGAGAGGCCGATGAGTCACCCCCTTCTGCTCCGCGTCTTCGCCGCCGCCATCTTCCTCTCGGCGGCCTTGCTGTTCGCGGTGCAACCCATGTTCACCAAGATGGTGCTGCCGCGGCTCGGCGGCACGCCGGCCGTCTGGTCGGTCGCCATGGTGTTCTTCCAGGCGATGCTGCTCGCCGGTTACGCCTATGCGCATCTGATCACGCGGCATCTGCCGGGCCGCGCCTCGGTCATCGTGCATGTCGCCGTGATGGCGGTCGCGACGCTCTCGCTGCCGCTCGCCATCGCGGTCGGCTGGGGGCGCCCGCCCGGCGTCTACACGGAGCTGTGGTTGATCGCGCTGTTCGCGGTCTCGATCGGGCTGCCGTTCTTCGCGCTCTCGGCGAACGGGCCGCTGCTGCAGGCCTGGTTCGCGCGCACGAGCCATCCGAGCGCCGCCAACCCGTACTTCCTCTACGCGGCGAGCAATGTCGGCAGCTTCCTCGCATTGCTGGCTTATCCCTTCGTGGTCGAGCCGCTGACGCGCCTCGGCCAGCAGTCGCTCGGCTGGACCGTTCTCTTCTACGTGCTGATTGCGCTGATCGCGACGGCGGGCGTACTGATGCTGCGCACGCCGCGCAAACCCGAGTCGCTCGCTGATGCGCCGCCCGCGCCGCCGCCCAGCTGGCGCGACGCCGTCACCTGGATCTTCCTCGCCGCCATCCCCTCGGCGCTGCTCGTCTCGGTGACGTCGCACATTTCGACCGACATCGCGGCCGCGCCCTTCATGTGGGTGATCCCGCTCGCGCTCTATCTCCTGACCTTCGTCATCGTGTTCCAGACGCGGCCGCTGCTGCGCCACCGCTGGATGGTGTTCATCGAGCCGTTCTTCATCGTCGGTCTCGTCGCCGTGATGAGCCTCGACATCACGTCCTATGCGCTCTGGCTGCTCGTGCTCAACGTCGCGGCCTTCTTCGTCATCGCCATGGTGTGCCATGGCGAGCTCAGCCGCCGCCGGCCGCCCGCGCAGCATCTCACGGCTTTCTATATGTGGATGTCCACTGGCGGCGTCATCGGCGGCATCTTCTCGGGGCTGATCGCGCCCAACATCTTCTCCTGGGTCGCCGAGTATCCGGCGCTGATCGTGCTCGCGATCCTGTGCCGGCCCGGCTTCCAGCTGCCGAGCGACTGGCGCTCCTGGGTCACCTGGCTCGGCGCCATCGCGATCGTCGTGGTCGCGGCCGCGCCTGCGGTGACGCAGCAATACGTGACCGATCAGACCGTGTTCAACTGGACGATCGGCATCATGCTCGCGATCGCGATCCTGGTCTCGGTCGAGCCGCTGCCCTTCGCGGCCGTGATCGCGGCCGTGTTCCTGATCAGCAATCTCTACAAGCCGGCGGGCGAGCATCGCGAGACGCTGCGCAGCTTCTTCGGCGTCGCCAAGATCAACGAGTCGAGCGACGGGCAGTATCGCGTGCTGCTGCACGGCACGACCATCCACGGCGCCGAGCGCATCCGCGACGCCGCGGGCCATCCGATCACCGGCCGGCCCGAGATGATCACCTACTATCATCCGAACTCGCCGCTGGCCGAGACCGTGCGTTCGGTGCGCGAACGCGCCGGCCGGCCGATCCGCGTCGCCGTGGTCGGCCTCGGCACCGGGAGCATGGCGTGCCATTCCGAACCCGGCGAGCCGTGGACCTATTACGAGATCGACCCGCTGATCGTGCGCATCGCGCGCGACCCGGAGCGCTTCAGCTTCCTGAGCAAGTGCGCGCCCGACATTCCGATCGTCATGGGCGACGCGCGCCTCACCCTCGCGGACTCGGCCGACCGCTACGACCTGATCGTGGTCGACGCCTTCTCGTCCGATGCGATCCCGATCCACCTGGTGACGCGCGAAGCCATGGCGATCTATCGCGACCGCCTGGCGCCGCAGGGGGTCGTCGCGCTGCACGTCTCCAACCGCCACATGGAACTCGCCTCGGTGGTCGCCGGCATCGCCCATGTGAACGGGCTGGTGACGCGCGTCAACAACCGCGCCGCCACCGAGGACGAGGAGGCGGCGCGCTATGTCTTCACCTCGACGGTCGCGATCAGCGCCCGCGCCGACGAGGACTTCGGCCCGCTGACAAAAAGCGAGGACTGGCAGCCAAAGGAGCCGGACCCCGAGCAGGGCATCTGGACCGACGACTACTCCAACGTGATCGGTGCGATCCTGCGCCAGCTGCGCAGGGAGTAGGGCCTCTCTTGTAGGGTGTGCTCAGCGCGCCCGAGCCTTTTCAATGGGGTAATGAAATCGTTCGCGCTGAGCGCACGCGTGCGCTCGGCGGACTGTGCTCATCGTGTAATCGCGAAGTCCGGGGCCGCCAAGCACACCCTACAGTGCTCTCACCCCGGCAGCTTCACCTCGTCCTTCGGCAGCAGGTGATGCGCCGCGACCATGCCGACGATCAGCAGCGGCGCGGCGAGGAATGCGCCGAAGGGTCCCCACAGCCAGGTCCAGAACACCAGCGCCAGGAAGATCGCGAAGGGATTGATGGTGAGGCGCTGGCCGATGATGCTCGGCGTGAGGAAGTGTCCCTCGATGGTCGTCACCGTCAGGAAGATCGCGGGCGCGATCAGCGCCTGCGTGGCGTTCGGAAAGCTTATCAGGCCGACCAGCAGGAACAGCACGTTGACGATCGCGGGTCCGAGATAGGGGATGTAGTTGAGCACGAAAATGACGACGCCCCAGATCAGCGGATGCGGAAAGCCGATCAGCCACAGGGCGCCCGTCATGAAGACGCCGAGGCAAAGATTGATCGCCGTGACGATCGCCAGGTAGGTCGCGAGGCTCTGCTCGAGCTCGTTGAGGATGCGCAGCACCGTAAGGCGGATGTCGCGGTCATCGGACAGCGTCACGAGCTGCTGGCGCAGGGCGCGGCGTGCGGCGAGAAAGAAGAACAGCGTGCCGAAGAAGATCAGGATCTCGCCGATCGCCGGCGTGACGAGCGCCACGGCGGGCGCCACCATGCCGCCCGCGACATCGACCTTCAGCGCGCCTTCCTTTCCCTCCGGCGCCGCCAGTGCATTGCGGATGTCGCCAAGCGCTGCGAGCGGCCGGTCGAAGAAGCTGAGCAGCTCCTTGATGCGCGCGCCGAGCTCGGGCGCCTTGCCGATCCATTCGACCACCGGCCCGGACAGCAGGACGATCGCAAGCCCGAGCGTCCCGGCGAGCAGGGCCACCACCACGAGCGCGCTCAACCATGACGGGACGCGCAGCGCCGCCGCACGCCGCGTGAGCGGCGCGATCAGGGTGCCGACGATGATCGCCGAGATCACGGGCAGCAGCACCGGCCGCGCCACATAGAGAAAGCCGACGAACAGCAGCACGAAAATGCCGATGGTCGCGCCTCTGTTCGAAACGCGCCACAGGCTGAACGGTGCACTCGTAAGTCGCTCTTGGATGGCAGGCCTCGCTTGGCGAATGCCATCCTCAACGCTGGCCGGGCGCTTTGGTTGCCGGGTCTAGACGCCCGACACCACGCGCTGCAGCATCAGATGGTCCTCGACCGCGAGGACACCGCTCGTGGTCTCGACCGCGATGCGCGCCGCCTCCTTCTCCTCCGGCGAGGTGACCGCGCCCCACAGCTCGACGACGCCGTCCTTCACGGCGACGTTGAGATTCCAAGGCCGTCCCCAGGGCAGATGCGCGAGCCGGTGCATCACCTCGTCGTGGATCGCCCGGTCGTCGGCCTTCACGATCTGCGTGATCGGCCGTCCCGCGGCGACCGCCTGCAGCACATTGGCGCGGCTGACGATGCCGACCACCCTGCCGTCGCGCAGCACCGGCAGACGCTTGATGCGGTGGCGTTCCAGGAGGTCGGCGATCTCGGCGAGCGCCGTGTCTTCGGTGATAGTCACGACCCAGCGCGTCATGATGTCGGAGACCTTGCGGCCGTGCGCCTTGACGTATTCGGCCGCGAGCGTGTCGCTGCGGGTGAAGAACTCGAGCCACCAGGAGCGGCGACGCTCGGTGCCGGCTTCGACCCGGCGCAGCAGGTCGCCCTCGCTGACGACGCCGACGAGCGTCCCGGTGGCGTCCACCACCGGCGCGCCGCTGATGCGGTGCGTGAGCAGCAGCTCGGCGGCTTCGGTGATCGTCGCCTCGGGCGCGATCGTGATGACCGGCGCGGTCATGATCTCGGCGGCTTTCATGGCGGTCCTCCAGGGGTTGTTCGAAGCATAGTCCGACCCGCGATGAGGGGCGTTGACGTGGATCAACCGCGCGCGACGTCCGCCAGCGCCGCGGGAGCAAATTTGTTTTCTGGTTTCCAGAACATGCCCTTGCGTTTTTCCGAAACATATGCATACTCGTCCCGTTCCTGCTCACGAGGGGCGTCCCCGGGTGACGACCGTGACGAGAGCAGGGATGCGGTCCTCCGGCTCGGCGTCAACCGGGCCCGGGGCGGTTCGAAGCAACAGCCACTCCGACATCACGATCGGAGCGCAGGGAGCCTGCTGGACGAGGTCCTCCTCTGGGGGATCGTCAAAGCGCCGCTTCGATGCCGTTACAGCCTCGTCGCTCCGGCGTCAGGGGATATGGGAACCGCAGTGGAGCGCCGAGAGGCGCGCGGGCTCCGATCGCAAGGAGCCCGCCGGATGCGCCTCGCAAGCGCATCCCCGGCCGGGCTCGCACCCCGGCCCTGGTCCGCCTCGCAAGCGGGCCGCGCCGATCTCGGCGCTCCGCTCCCTCTGGGGAGCTAGCGATGCAGACCTCCGGACGCACGGCGCCGCGGAGATAAGGTGCTTTCTTCGTAGGGCGCATTAGCCGCGCAGCGGCGTAATGCGCCGTGGGCTTCACAACACATGCAGCGCCAGCGGAGTGTCAGCCGGCGCATTACGCGCTTCGCGCTAATGCGCCCTACATGTTCGAGCCACCCGAAATGCGCTACGCTCCGCTCCCGGGGAGGGGCCCTTGTCCACCACCGTATCCGTGCCGCTCTGGCTCGTCGTGCTCTTCGGCGCCTTTGCGCTCTGGGCCGTGCTCGAGCATGTGCTGCTGCCGGCCGTGCGCTGGATCATGCGCAAGCGCTTCAACCGCGCGATCGACGATCTCAACACGCGCCTTCGCCTGCGCATCCAGCCGTTCAAGCTCGCCCGGCGCCAGGCCATGATCGACGCGCTGATCTTCGACCCCGAGGTGCTGCAGGCGATCGAGGCCTATGCGGCCGAGCACGGCGTCACCCGCGAGGTCGCGCATGCGCGCGCGCACCGTTACGCCAGAGAGATCGTGCCGTCGTTCTCGGCCTATGCGTATTTCGGCATCGGTACGCGGCTCGCGCGCCGCATCTCCACCTTCCTCTACCGCGTCCGCCTCGGCTACATGGACGAGGAGGCGATGAAGTCCGTCGATCCGGACGCCGCCGTGATCTTCGTCATCAATCATCGCTCCAACATGGACTACGTGCTGGTGACCTATATGGCCTCCACCAGCTCGGCGCTCAGCTACGCGGTCGGCGAATGGGCGCGCGTCTGGCTGCTGCAGAGCCTGATCCGCTCCATGGGCGCCTATTTCGTGCGCCGCGACTCGCGCGAGCCGCTCTATCGGCGGGTGCTGGCGCGCTACGTCTCGATGGCGGTGGCGGGCGGGCTCGCCCAGGCCATGTTCCCGGAAGGCGGGCTCACCCGCGACGGCAAGCTGCGGCCCGCCAAGCTCGGGCTGCTCAGCTACATGGTCTCGGGCTTCGATCCGAAGGGGGCGCGGGATGCCGTCTTCGTGCCCGTCGGCATCAACTACGACCGCGTGATCGAGGACCGCGTCCAGACCGCCGCGCTCGCGACCCCCGAGGGCGAGCGCCCGCGCTTCCGCTTCAGCCTGCGCGTGCTCCTCGGCTTCCTCGCCCACAACGTGGCGCTGCGCCTGCAGGGCCGGCTCTATCGCTATGGCTATGCCTGCGTGAGCTTCGGCGCGCCGATCTCGCTGCGCGCCTATCTGGCCGAGCGGAATCTCGATTTCCGCACCCTCGACCAGGAGCGCCGCTTCCAGGAGATCGAGCGACTCGGCGCGCTGCTGATGGACCGGGTCGGGTCCGTGGTCCCGGCGTTGCCGGTCTCGCTGGTCGCGACCGCGGTGCTCGAGGCCGCGGCGCCGATGTCGGCGCTGGAGCTCAAGAGCCGCGTCGCCGCGTTGATGCTGCATCTCGCGGCCCATGGCGCCCATGTGCACATTCCGCGCGCCGACCAGGATTATGCCGTGGAGGTCGGCCTGCGCATGCTGCGGCTGCGCCACCTGGTCATGGAGGAGGACGGACTCTTCCACGCCAATCCGAGCGAGCTGATTCTTTTGCGCTACTACGCCAACTCCATCGCGCATCTCGTTGGCAGCGCCGCGCCGGATGCCGATACCGCGTCTGCGCCGCCGCTGCGCGTCGCGGCCGTCTAAGCCGGCTACGTACGAATACCGAGTAGCGTCGAACGCGCGCGCGATGGCTTCATAAGCCACACTACTGCCCAGATGCGGCTCTCATGGTCGCGGTGCCGGCAACTCTTTCGGCATTGCAGTCAAGCGCGCCGGCACTTGGAAAAGCGACGATCGGCTAGCGTGCGCGCGGACTCCGCGCGTCGCCGTGGGGGCATCTTGAGCGCTGCAGAGTTGCGTGTCCCGGCCCCGCTGGAGCTGTACGGCTCCAGCGCGAGCCTCTGGGTGCTGATCGACACGATCGCGGACGGCGTCGTCATCGTCGATGCGGCAGGCCGCATCGGCGTCTTCAATCCGGCCTGCGAGCGCATGTTCGGCCATCGCGCCGCGGACGTCATCGGCAAGCATGTGTCGCTGCTGATCGCCGACGGCTCGCTCGACGATCTCATGAGCTACGCCGACACGGACGAGCGTCGCGATGCGATCGGACGGCGCAAGGACGGCACGACCTTTCCGGTGGAGGTCTCGGTCGGCGAGACGCGCGACCAGGAGGGCGACGCCTATGTCGCCATCATCCGCGATATCTCCGAGCGCAAGTCCGCCGAGAATGTCATCGCCTGGCGCACGCGCCGTCTCGCGATCCTTTCGGACATCTCGGCGCGTCTGCTCACCTCCACGGATCCCGACAAGGAGGTCCTGCCGCCGCTGTTCGAGAGCATGGCGGTGTTCGGCGTCGACGTGATGTTCAGCTATGCGGCGCAGGAGGGCGACCGGCTGCGGCTCGCTTTTCACGCCGGCATCGCGGACGAGCTGATCGGCGGCGTGAAGCTCCTGGCGCTCGGCCAGTCGGTCTCCGGCGTGGTGGCGCAGTCGCACTGCTCGGTGCACCTCGTCGACGTCCAGGGCACCGCCGACGCCTGCGCGGGCTTCATCCGGGGCGTCGGCGTTCGCGCCTATGCGTGCGAGCCGCTGATGGCCGGCGAGCGCCTGCTCGGCACGCTCTCCTTCGGCAGCACCACGCGCGATGCCTTCGACGAGGACGACACCGCCTTCTTCCGCGCGGTGGCGCATCTGGTGGCGAGCGCGCGCGACCGCGTCCGCTCCGAGCAGGAGCTGCGCCACAGTCAGGCACGGCTGCGCGACGCCATGGCGGCCGGCCGGCTCGGCGCCTGGGAGCGCGACCTGCACACCGGCGAGATGAAGGCGAGCGTGCAGCACAAGGCGAATTTCGGCCTGCCGCCCGACGCGCCGTTCACTTACGAGACCGCCAAGTCGATGCGTGTCCCCGAGGACCGCAGCAAGATGGAAGAGGCGCTGCAGCGCGCGATCGACGAGGGCGTGCCCTACGACGTCGAGACGCGCGTGATCTGGCCGGACGGCTCGTGCCACTGGGTGATGGCGCGCGGCGACATCATCCGCGACGACGTCGGCCAGCCGATCCGCATGATCGGCTTCTCCTTCGACATGACCGACCGCCGGCGCGCCGAGAGCATGACCGAGCGCCTCGGCCGCATCGTCGAAGATTCGATGAGCGAGGCCTATGTCTTCCATGCCGAGACGCTGTGCTTCCTGCAGGTAAACCGCGGCGCGCGCGAGAATCTCGGCTACACCATGGACGAGCTGAAGTCGCTCACGCCCGCCGATCTCAAGCCGAACTTCAGTCGCGAGGCCTACGAGCGCAAGATCGCGCCGCTGCGCAGCGGCGAGACCGAGCGGCTCGACTTCGAGACCGTGCAGCAGCGCAAGGACGGCAGCCTCTACGACGTGGCGGTGCGCCTGCAGCTCATGCGCGGCGAGGACGAGCCGGTGTTCTTCGCCGCGATCCAGGACATCACGGAGCGCAAGCTCGCGGAGGCGCGCCTCAAGCTGCTCGCGCAGGAGGTCGATCACCGCGCCAACAATCTGCTCGCCGTGATCCAGGCTGTGGTGCGGCTCACGCGCGCCGACACGGTGCGCGAGTTCGTCGATGCCGTCACGGGCCGCCTCATCGCGCTCGCCCGCGCGCATAAGCTGATGGCGGACAGCCGCTGGACCGGCGCCGATCTCGAGCGCCTGATCGCCGAGGAGACCGCGGCCTATCGCACGGGTGACGAACGCGTGCGCTTCGCGGGTCCCGATGTCGCGCTCAGCGCATCCGCGGCGCAATCGCTCGCCATGGCGATCCACGAGCTCGCCACCAACGCGGCCAAATACGGCGCGCTCTCGGTACCCGAAGGGCGCGTGCGGATCGCCTGGACCTGGAATGACGCGACCGGCCTCGCGTTGCGCTGGACCGAGAGCGGCGGTCCGCCCGTGACGGCGCCGACGCGCCGCGGCTTCGGCACCGGTGTCATCGACGGCACCATCCGCCAGCAGCTCAAGGGCAACATGCGCTTCGACTGGCGCTCCGAAGGCCTGATCTGCGAAATGGCGGTGCCGGTCGAGAAAATCCATCCGCGGCGATAATCGCACGCGTCGAAGTCTCGCGGCTGTGCTCCTCGGCGCTCCGCGCCGCGGAGGCGAAAAGCGAGCAATTCTCGCGTTCGAAAATCACGCCGCGGTGCGAGGAACGCACCCCGCGGTTGCGCGCAATCATGCGCTAATCTGACGCGAAGTCTCAGCGCCCGCGCGGTTCCGGGTCGCTTTCCAACCCTTGCCGATCTCGGTATATCCACGGCGAAGAACACTGTGGAGGCAAGAACATGGACGCAAAGACCGACGATCGTATGGGCCAGTGCCCGGTACCGCACTCGCGCGGCCGCACCAACCGCGACTGGTGGCCGAACCAGCTCAACATCAGCGCGCTGCATCAGAACCAGCCCATCTCGGATCCGATGGGGAAGGGCTTCGACTACGTCAAGGAGTTCGAGAGCCTCGACCTCGATGCCGTGATCAAGGATCTGCACGCCCTGATGACGGACTCGCAGGAATGGTGGCCGGCCGACTACGGTCACTACGGACCGTTCTTCATCCGCATGGCCTGGCACAGCGCCGGCACCTATCGCGTCGGCGACGGCCGCGGCGGCGGCGGGCGCGGACAGCAACGCTTCGCGCCGCTCAACTCCTGGCCGGACAACGGCAACCTCGACAAGGCGCGCCGGCTGCTCTGGCCGATCAAGCAGAAGTATGGCCGCAAGCTCTCCTGGGCCGACCTCTTGATCCTCACGGGCAACGTCGCGCTCGAGTCCATGGGCTTCAAGACCTACGGCTTCGGCGGCGGCCGCGCCGACACCTGGGAGCCCGAGGAGCACGTGAACTGGGGCGCCGAGGAAGCCTGGCTCGGCGACACGCGCTACAGCGGTGAGCGCCAGCTCGCGGCGCCCTTCGGCGCCGTGCAGATGGGTCTGATCTACGTCAATCCGGAAGGCCCGAACGGCAAGCCGGATCCAGCGGCCGCGGCGCGCGACATCCGCGAGACCTTTGCCCGCATGGCCATGAACGACGAGGAGACGGTCGCGCTCATCGCGGGCGGCCACACCTTCGGCAAGGCGCATGGCGCCGCGCCAGCCGCGAGCTATGTCGGCGCCGAGCCCGAGGGCGCGGACCTGGAGCACCAGGGGCTCGGCTGGGCGAGCACCTTCGAGTCCGGCATGGCGGGTCACACCATCACGAGCGGCCTCGAAGGCGCCTGGACTCCGACGCCGATCAAGTGGGACAACACCTTCTTCGACACCCTGTTCGGAAACGAGTGGGAGCTCACCAAGAGTCCCGCGGGCGCCTGGCAGTGGACGCCGAAGGGCGGCGAGAAGAACGTGCCGGACGCGCATGATCCGAAGAAGAAGCACGCGCCGATGATGCTGACGACGGACCTCGCGCTGCGCATCGATCCGGCCTACGAGAAGATCTCGCGCCGCTTCCACCAGAACCCGCAGGAGTTCGCGGAAGCTTTCGCCAAGGCCTGGTACAAGCTGACGCATCGCGACATGGGCCCGCTCTCGCTCTATCGCGGCAAGCTCGTGCCGAAGGAGCCGCTGATCTGGCAGGACCCGGTCCCAGCGGTCGATCACAAGCTGGTCGACGCCAAGGACATCGCGGACCTGAAGGCGAAGATCCTCGCGACCGGCCTCTCGGTGTCGCAGCTCGCCTCGGCGGCCTGGGCCTCGGCCTCGACCTACCGCGGCTCCGACAAGCGCGGCGGCGCCAATGGCGCGCGCATCCGTCTCGCGCCGATGAAGGATTGGGAGGTGAACAATCCGCCCGAGCTCGCCAAGGTCCTCTCGAAGCTGGAGGCGATCCAGAAGGACTTCAACGGCTCGGCGTCCGGCGGCAAGAAGGTCTCGCTCGCGGACCTGATCGTGCTCGCCGGCAGCGCCGCGGTCGAGAAGGCCGCCAAGGCGGGCGGCGTCGCGGTCGAGGTGCCGTTCACGCCGGGCCGCATGGATGCCTCGCAGGAGCAGACCGAGGTCGAGTCCTTTGCGTTTCTTGAGCCGAAGGCGGACGGCTTCCGCAACTATGTGCGTGATCCTATCATGTCTCAGGAAGAGCACCTGGTCGATCGCGCGCAGCTGTTGATGCTGTCGGCGCCCGAGATGACGGCGCTGATCGGTGGCTTGCGGGTGCTCAATGTCGGCCAGCCGAAGCATGGCGTGCTCACCAAGACGCCGGAGACGCTGAACAACGACTACTTCGTCAACCTGCTCGACATGGGTACGAAGTGGAAGGGCATTCCCGACTCCGACGGTGTGTTCGAAGGGCGCGACCGCAAGTCCGATCAGGTGAAGTGGACCGCGACGCGCGCCGACCTGATCTTCGGCTCGCATTCGCAGCTCCGCGCGCTCGCCGAGGTCTATGGCAGCAACGACGCGAAGGAGAAGTTCGTGAAGGACTTCGTCGCCGCGTGGGTGAAGGTGATGGAACTCGACCGCTTCGACCTGCACTGAGCCGATCTGATGAACGACACACCAGGGCGGCGTCGCAAGGCGCCGCCCTGATGCTTTTTGGCAGCCGCGGCTTGGCATTGCAGCCTTGCGCTTCGAGCAGCTTTACAGCGTCGGATGCGACGACAAATCATGCGTTGGGAGCCGCTGCCTATGGCAGTCGGCCTCGTTGCGATTCCGAAAATGGAGGACGCAATGAGCATCTCCGAGGTGCGCGCCCTGTTTGACAGTCGGGCCGACGCCATGCGGGCGAAGGACATCGATCGGCTGATGCCACTGTTCGCGCCTGACATCGTCTATTTCGACCTCGTACCGCCGCTGCGCTATGTCGGATCCGACGCGCTCCGGGCCAGGTTCCTGCACTGGTTCGCGGGCTGGAAAGGCCCGATCGGCATGGAGACGCGCGAGCTGATCATCGAGGCGGGCGGAGAGGTCGCGGCCGCATCGATGCTGATCCGCGCGAGCGGAACCCGCACGAACGGCCGTGAGGTCGGCTACTGGGTACGTACGAGCAATGGCTGCCGGTGCCGGAACGGCCGCTGGCTTATCACGCATGAGCACATCTCGCTGCCCGTGGACTTCGAGAGCGGCCGTGGCGTGATGGATCTGTCGCCGTGACCTGGCTCGGCCGTCAGCTTCACCGCGCGTACAGATACGCCGCGATGTCCCGCGCGCCCTGTTCGTCGATGCCGGTGATCGGCATCGCGCCGTTCGGCAAAGGGCCGCGCGGGTTGACGATGAACCGCACCAGATTGTCCGGCGTGTTCGGCAGCACGCCCGCCACGTAGACGCGGCGCGAGATGTCCTTCAGCGGTGGGCCCGTGAGGCCGCGCGCGCCCGTGACTCCCGGGATCTGGTGGCAGCCGGCGCAGCCGAAGTTGCGCATCAGGTCGGGCGCGCGATGTGGATCGCCATTCGTGAGCCGGCGCGCGAGGCGCTCGGCGTCGCTGCGCTTCATCAGATAGAAGTAGCTGCCACCCGCGAGCGCGAGAACGAGCGCGGCGGTGATGAGACTAATCAGTCGCCAGCGCATGGCGCTCTCCATAGCCGCGCGACGTTCCGTTGATCCACAGCGCCGCGAAGGCGAGCGCCGCGGCCGTGTAGATGAGGCCTGCCGGCACCCACATGATGAGGCCGGCGACCTGCTGGTCCTCGAGCGGCGTCAGCCCGCACAGCGCCGCGAAGGCCGCCTGGCCGGAATACCAGGTCTGGCGCGACACCGTGAGCAGCACGCCGAGGAAGCCGGTGTGCAGCGTGGTGACGAACAGGCAACCGACCGCGACGCCGTAGCCGGCCGGCCGCGTGCGCGGGTTCATCAAGGCCCACCAGAACAGCAGCGCGGTGACGAGGAAGCTGACATGCTGCAGGCGATGGATCGCGAGATTGCCGAGCGCGCTCTCGTAGAGCACCGGCACGTGCCACATCCAGAGAGTCGCGCCATGCAGCGCGGTCGCGGTCCAGGGATTGGCGAGGAAGCGCCAGCCTGCGGTGACGCGTCCGCGCCGCGTCAACGTGCCGAGACGCGGCCGCCAGCTCGCGCGCAGCGCCCACAGCATCGCGCCCCACGGCCGCGAAACGACGATCAGCGGCGTCGACACGATCATGACGATCTCGTGCTCGATCATGTGTGCGAGAAACAGGCCCTCGGCGATCCGGTAGAGCGGCGAGGCGAGCGCGATGAGCAGCGAGAGCCAGCCCGACACGAAGCACAGCGCCTGCCAGGTGCGGATGCCGCGGTCGACGCCGGCATGCGACCACAGGCGCGCGAGTCCGATGCCGTAGAGCAGGGCGCTTGCGACGAGCGGCACCATGACCCAAGGGTCGAGGTTCCAGCCGTTCGCCACGGTCCAAAGCTCGCTCATCGCTCGCACCCGTTGAGGACCAAGCCGGCGCTGCCCTGCGCCAGGATGACGACGGCGAACAGCACGGCCATCAGCAGGCTCATGCCGGCGAGGAAGCGGCGCGGCGTGCCTTCGCTCTCGAGGCTCGCCTGGTCAGGCCCCGACGCGCGCCAGGCGCGCGCGGAGAGGAATGCGCCGCCGAGCGCGATCGCCGCAAGGGCGAGCGCGAGGATCGGCACGATCCGCATCTGATGCTCGCAGGACCAGTTCGCCAGCGCGTAGTTGAGCTGCGTGCTCACGGCCCAGGCGGTCGGCCCGGCCGCAAGCCCGGCCCACGGCACGCCGACTTTCACGCCCACTCGGATGTGCCCGCTCATGACGTGCTCCAGCGCGGGAACCAGTACAGCAGCACATAGAGCGGCAGCCATGAGAGAACGACGAAGTACCAGTAGAAGGCGTTGTCATCCACGTCGCTGAAGCGCTTGCCCTTGCCGTGCCGCGTGAACATCAGAACGGTCAGAACGACCGTGTCGCCGAGGTCCGTGATCAGGTGCACGGCATGCAGGCCGAGGATGGTCCAGAGAATCGAGCCATAGGCGTTGTCGTCCCAGCGAATACCGAGCTGGGTGAATTCGTAGAAGCGTATCCCGACCGCCGCGAAGCCGAAGACACACATGATGACGAGGTCGCGCCGCACCGCCGGGAGATCTTCGTTGTGCGCATCCCGCGCGGCCCAGGCATTCGGAATGGCGCTTACCAGCAACACGAGCGTGAGCACGGTCGCGGGCCAGTGATTGGGCTGCGGGCCCAACGGCCACTGCGGGCTCACGTAATAAAGATAGAGATAGGCGCCAGCCGCGAGCGCGAAGCCCATTCCTTCGAGGCTGATGAAGCCGAGCGTTCCCCACCACGGGCTGCTCCGGGTGCGGAAGCCGTAGGTCGGCAGCTCGCTCACATCCTGGACGATGCGCTCTCTCACGCGTCCTCCTTCTCGCCCTTCGGCCAGAACCAGGCGGTCAGCGCCACCGCGACCGGCAGGCTGCCCCACACGACGGCCCATGGCGTGAAGATCGAGGCGATGAAAGTGATGCCGACGAACAGGGCGGAGATCAGCGGCCAGATCGTCGGCGTCGGCGAGGACTCGCGTGTTTCCGGGCGTGCATCCGTGAGGCTGGTGTGGAGCACCTCGCGGCGGTCGACGCTGACCCCAGCGATGACGGGCCGTTCCTCGCGCTCGGCCCAGAGCGGCTCGCGATGGGTGACGACCGGCGTGCGCGCGAAGCCGTAGGATGGCGGCGGCGACGCGGTCGCCCATTCGAGCGTGCTCGCATGCCACGGATTGTTGCCGGCAAGCGCGCCGCGCCGCAGGCTGATCAGCACGTTGCAGAGAAACAGCACGAAGCTCACCGCGAGCACCACGGCGCCGATGGTCGAGATCAGGTTCATCAAGTCCCAGCCCATCTCGGGACCGTAGGTGTAGACCCGCCGCGGCATGCCCTGCAGGCCGAGGATGTGCTGCGGGAAGAAAGCGACGTGGAAGCCGATCAAGGCGAGCCAGAAGTTCCAGCGCCCCATGCGCTCGCTCATCATGCGGCCGGTGATCTTCGGGAACCAGAAGTAGACCGCGCCGAGCAGCGGGAAGACGGCGCCGCCGACCAGCACGTAGTGGAAATGCGCGACTACGAAATAGGTGTCGTGCACCTGAGTATCGAGCGGCACCGACGCGAGCATCACGCCCGTGAGTCCCCCGATCACGAAGGTGACGATGAAGCCGACCACGAACAACAGCGGCGTGCGCCAGATCGGCTGGCCGAGCCAGAGCGTCGCGATCCAGCAGAAGATCTGGATCCCGTTCGGGATCGCGATCAGCATGCTGGACGCCGTGAAGAAGCTTGCGCCGAGCTGCGGCAGCCCGGTCGCGAACATGTGGTGGACCCAGAGGCCGAAGGCGAGGAAGCCGGTGGCGATGACCGAGAGCACGACCGGCAGATAGCCGACCAGCGTGTGGCGCGAGAAGGCGACGATGATCGCCGAGACCATGCCGGTGGCGGGCAGGAAGATGATGTAGACCTCGGGATGACCGAAGAACCAGAACAGATGCTGCCAGAGCAGGGCGTCGCCGCCTTCGGCCGGGTTGAAGAAATGGGTGCCGATCAGGCGGTCCATGATCAGGAACGTGCTGGCCAGCATCACGGCCGGCATGGCGAATATCGTCGCGAAGGACGTGACCAGCATGGACCAGACGAACACCGGGATGCGGTCGAGCGTCATGCCGGGCGCGCGCTGCTTGAACACCGTGACGACGATCTCGACCGCCACCGCGAGCGCCGCGACCTCCGTGAAGGTGATCATTTGCGCCCAGATGTCGGCGCGCTTGCCGGGCGAGAACTGCGGGCCCGAGAGCGGCACATAGGCGAACCAGCCCACATCGGCGCCGACGTTGAGCATGAAGGCGACCCAGATCATCAGTCCGCCGAACAGGAACACCCAGTAGCTGAAGGCGTTGAGGCGCGGGAACGCGATGTTGCGCGTACCGAGCATCAGCGGCACCAGATAGACCGCGAAAGCCTCCATCACGGGCACCGCGAACAGGAACATCATCGTGGTGCCGTGCATGGTGAAGAGCTGATTGTAGAGGTCCGGTCCGACCAGGCCGGCTTCCGGCCGCGCGAGCTGCATGCGCATCACGGCCGCCGAAATGCCGCCGACGAAGAGAAAGAAGAAGGCCGTGACGATGTAGCGCCGGCCGACCACCTTGTGATCGACCGAGCTCAGGCGCGCCATGATGCCTTCGCCAGTGCGCCACGTTCGCGTCAGCCGGGCGGTCAGCTCCGCCTCGGGCAGCGGCCGCGCCATGGTGTCCTCGACCCTGGTGGCTGCGTCGTTCACTGCAGTCCCTCGAGATAGCTGAGCAGCGGATCGAGCTCGTCCGGCGCGATCGTCACCAGCGGCATTTGCGTGCCCGGCTTGATGCTCTGCGGATCGACGATCCAGGCCGCGAGATTGCCGCGCGTGTTCTTCAAGGTGGCGGCGGCGATGTCCTTGCGGCTCGCGAGATGCGTGAGGTCTGGCCCGCTGCGTCCGCCCGCCGGCGCGCCGCGGATCTGGTGACACATCATGCAGGCCTTGGCGTGGAACACGTCATGGCCCTTCTGCCGGTCCGGATCGCTCGGCGGATCGGCCGGCTTGATCTGCGCCTCGCGCCACTTCTCGAAGGCGTCCTTCTCGTCGACGACCACGACGAGGCCCATATGCGCGTGCTGCCAGCCGCAGAACTCGGCGCATTGGCCGCGATAGGTGCCGGCGCGCGAGGCGACGAACTGCACCTGATTGGTCTGCCCCGGAATGAGGTCCACCTTGCCGGCGAGGTTCGGCACCCAGAACGAGTGGATCACGTCGAAGGACTTCAAGGTGATGCTGACGGGTTCGCCGACCGGCACATGGATCTCGTTCGCGGTCGTGAAGGTGCGGTTAGGCCGCGGATCGTCGTAGCGCGCCTCCCACCACCACTGATAGCCCGTCAGCGTGATCGTCACGCGCGGGCTCGTCTGCGCGAACAGCCGCTTCTGTCCGAGGAAGCTGACCGCGGTCAGCGCCGCGACGATCAGGAACGTCACGGCGATCGCGGAACCGATCGTGAGCAGGGCGCGATGCTCGCGCACAGCATCGCGGGCGAGCGGATCGGGCCGCGGGG
>JAEYAU010000008.1 GCA_023404705.1 Pseudomonadota bacterium | reverse complement strand
TGCAGACCGGTGCCGACAAGCTCGTGCTCGCCGACACCAACGAGGAAGCCGCCAACATGCTCGCCCTGCAGACCCGCCAGCAGCTGTCCTCGACGGCTCTGTCGCTCGCCTCGCAGGCCGACCAGGCTGCGCTGCGCCTGTTCTAAGACGCATCAAGCCAGAAGGCTCCTTCAGCCAGAAGGCTCGAGACGGCGGGGCGAAAGCCCCGCCGTTTTTCGTTTGGTGCGATACGGCGCAAAGCGCGCCCCGACGCGCTCGACGCACGCTACGAGGCCTCGCACCCGTCTCATCCGCGTTAACGATTTATTAAGGTTAATTTTTAACCACTCGTTAGGGTTAACAAGCGATTATCGGCCGGAACAGCTCCCCACTGGAGCGATGGCTCGATCATTGGCAGAGGACCTCGCGTCATGAGTGGCGATCCCGTACTTTCCGCTGGCGTCCGCCAGAACCTGTTGTCGCTGCAGAGCACCGCCGACCTCATGGCGAAGACGCAGAACCGTCTCGCCACCGGCAAGCGAGTCAACTCGGCGCTCGACAACCCGTCCAACTTCTTCACCTCCCAGGCCCTCTCCTTCCGCGCCAGCGACCTCAATTCGCTGCTGGACGCCATCGGCCAGGGCCAGAAGGTGCTGGAGACCGCCGATCAGGGCATCTCGGCGATCACCAAGACCATCGAGACCATGCAGGCGACGATCCGCCAGGCGCGTCAGGACAAGTCGTTCAAGACCGCGTCCTACGCGGTTGATTCGGCCGCCGCGATCGCCGGCGTCACCAGCACGGCCACCGCCAAGGAGATCTCCTTCTCGGGCGGCTCGGTCGGAGCGACGCCGGTCGACGTCGATCTCGCCACCGCGATCGCGGCGCAGACCAGCGCCTCCAACTACGCCAACCTGGACTTCGGCGAAGCCGCCGACAACGTGCAGTTCAACGTCGCGGTCAATGGCGTGGCTGCGGTCGCGGTCAAGATCGAGAACGGCACCGCCGCTAACTCGCTCAAGATCACGGTCGGCACCACGGTCACGGATAACCTCGCGGTCGTCAGCGAAGCCGCCGTCACCGGCGCCGAGATGGTCGGCCACCTCAACACCGCCTTCGCGGCTGCGAACGTCGACATCACGGCCTCCGGCGCCACGGGCTCGAAGCTGACCTTCACGGCAGACCGTGCCGACGCCAGCGTCGCGGCTGTCGCGGTGACGGGCGTCGCGGTCGCCAACGGCGGCGCCGGCACGGCGCTCGCTGCCGCGGACTTCGGCTTCGCCGCCGCTCCGACATCCACCTATACAGGCGTTACCGCGAAGACCGTCGACGAACTGGTCAACACGATCAATGCCAACGCCTCGCTCACGGGCAAGATCCGCGCGTCGAACGACAGCGGCAAGCTGCGCATCGAGAACCTCTCGACCACCGATCTCTCACTCGTGGGTGTCTCCGGCGTCGACGGCGAGATCGATGGCTCCACCGGCGCCACGAACACCAAGACGATTGCCGGCAACGAGGTGCGCCGCAATCTGGTGGCCCAGTTCAACGAGCTGCGCGATCAGCTCGACAAGCTCGCCGACGATGCCTCCTACAATGGCATCAACCTCCTGCGCGGCGACAAGCTGAAGATCACCTTCAACGAGACCGGCTCGAGCTCGATCGAAATCCAGGCCAGGGATTCGGCGGACAATCCGACGTCGATCAACGTGTCGACCCTCGGCATCGCGCTCGCGTCGCTCACCGAGTTCGACAGCGACACGCAGCTCGACGCGCGCCTGGACACCCTGGTGACCTCTCTGAACACGCTGCGGTCCCAGGCCTCGAAGTTCGGCTCGAACCAGACCATCGTCGAGACGCGTCTCGACTTCACGAAGAAGCTGATCACCACGCTGCAGACCGGCGCGGATCAGCTCGTGCTTGCCGACACCAACGAGGAAGGCGCCAACATGCTGGCCCTGCAGACTCGCCAGCAGCTCTCGACCACGGCGCTGTCGCTCTCCTCGCAAGCCGACCAGGCGGTCCTGCGGCTCTTTGGCTAGCCCTCGATGCGCTGGCGGAATCATCAGGCGGCGGGGTTTCCACCCCGCCGCTCCTTTTTTACCCTGCATTCACCTCGATTCGGGCCGGCGGCACGGTCCGGGAAACCACGGAGATCGTCATGGCCCTCAAGGTCGAGCTCAAGCCCGGCGAGCGCATTCTCATTGGGGATGTGGTGGTCACCAACAGCGATCAGCGGACCAAGCTCCTGATCGAAGGAGAGGCGCCGATCCTGCGCGAAAAGGACATCATGACGGCGGAGCGGGCCGATTCCCCGGCCAAGCGCATCTATCTGGCCATCCAGCTGATGTACACGTCGCGTAATTCCAGCCAGCACCACGACATCTACTTCAAGCTCGTGAAGGATATCGTCCAGGCCGCGCCCAGCACATGGCCATATGTGGAGAGTATTAATAATCATATCTTAACGGGCGAAATGTACAAAGCGCTGAAAGACGCGAAGAAACTGATCGCGTACGAGGGGGAGCTGCTGGCGCATGCAACACGCGCACCAAGCCTACGGAAAAGTAGCAAAACAAACGGCTAGCCCGCGCGACCTGGAAGCCAACCTCCTGCTCGGCGCCGCCTCGCGCCTGCAGGCGATCCACGATGAGTGGGACAGCAAGAGCTCGGGCCTCTACGACGCACTGC
This sequence comes from Pseudomonadota bacterium, assembly GCA_023404705.1. Lineage (GTDB taxonomy): Bacteria > Pseudomonadota > Alphaproteobacteria > Rhizobiales > Xanthobacteraceae > FEB-22. The sequence goes on along the minus strand of JAEYAU010000008.1, from coordinate 1,959 downwards.
TGTACAATCGCAAGCTCTGGTCGATCTTCCTGAGCGCGGTCACCAGCGAGGACAGCCCCCTTCCCGCGGCGATCCGCCAGAACGTCGCCAATCTCGGCCTCTTCGTGATGAACCATACGGTGCTCCTCACCCAGGAGCCCGCGCGCGAGCGTCTGCCGATCCTTATCACGATCAACCGCGAGCTCGCCGCCGGCCTTCAAGGCCGCGGCTGACGCCTGGGGGCTTCCCCTCGCGGTTAGTTCGATTGTCCCTTACGCCACTTCGAGCGCCTTGAGGACCGGCAACAGCCTCCTCAGGAACAGCTGCGCCGCGCTGGTCAGCTCGGCCCGATTGGCGTCGGCATTCTCGATCGTCTTGCCGTCCTTGATCAGCCGTTGGCCCTGCGCCGACAGGATCGCCCACACGAAGGCGGCCAGGTCCGCTTCCGTCTTCAGATTGTGCTGCTGCATGCCCAGCAGGAAGAGCTGGTAGAAGCGCGAGATCGAGACCGCGCCTCCCGAGACTGGCGACGCAAGGAACGCAATGTCCGAGCTGCTGCGCGCGCGCGTGCACAGATGCTCATTCAGGGCGCGGCACTGGGCACGGGTCTGGTCGCTGGCGCTCTGGGCCGGATGGGCGAACCCCGCCCCCGACAGCACGATCAACGCCTGCACAATCTGGGAGAACGGCAGCGACTTGAGCTTGGCGTGGCTCGCGAGCTGCTGCAGGGTCTTCGGCGCGCACGCGTCTTCCGCGAGCACTTCGACGATCGCGCGGTGAAAGTTCTCCGGCAGCGTGACCTCGCCGAGCGAGCTCGTCACCTTGCCCGGGATGTCCTCGGCGGGCGTCAGCAGCACGAAGCTCTCGGCACGCAGCAGCTCGATCTGCTCGAGCTGCGTGAGCGGCCGTGGACCCTTGATGAAGATGTCGCGACGGAACTGCTGGTTGACGAAATAGTCGCGCAGCGTCTGGTTCAGGATTGGGTCGTTGACGCCGGCCAGGAGCTTCTGCGCCTCGGGCGTGAGAGTAAACACATCGACCTGATCGATGAGATGGGCGGTACAGACGAAGCTCAGCTTGGCCTCGGCGAGGATCTTCGCCACGGCCGAGAACGGCATGACACGCCATTCGTCGTTCAGATATTCGTGGGCCACGTAGTTCTTCGGCATCTCGGAGATCTTCGAGAGCCGCTCGACCACCGCCGGATTGGACTGGAAATAGAGCGCGCCCGAGTCGCTCACTTGCTTGGCGAAGCCGAGAGCCTCCTCGAGCCTGTCGAGCAGCCCGGTCGCTCCGCCGCCGGCGAGATCGGCATGCAGTTTGATCAGATGGCGCAGCGGCAGGGCCGAGGCCCAGCCCGGCAGGCAATTGTAGCTGATGTAGAGCAGTCCGCCGACACGGAGCTTGCGCCGCACCAGATCGATGATGATCCGGCCGTTCTCCTCCGAGATCCAGGTCCAGATCCCGTGCAGCGCGATGATGTCGAACTCGGGGAGATCGGGCCGCGCCGCCAGTTCAGCGAACGAGTCGTCGAGCAAGGCCGCGGAGGCGCCGGACGCCTGCGCGAGCACTCTCGCATGCGCCGCCTGCGAAGGATTGAAGTCTGTCCCCCAGAACGTGCCGTCACTCGCGGCCGCATGGATGTTGATCGAGAGTCCCTGGCCGTAACCAAGTTCCAGATAGGTGATCGGCTTGTTCGAAGGCGGAGCGACGCCGGCACTGATGCAGGCCAGCCGCAGCATGTTGGGGCACAGCTCGCGAGTATAATTGTGCACGTAATCGATCTCGGTCACGTAGCCCAGGTTCCAATTCACGGCATCTCTCTCCCGCAGCTGGCGGTCTCGCGAATCATCTCGCCATACTAGGAAAATCGGCGCTGTGACGCTTGGTGGGGTCAGCCCGGGGCCAGCGCGGAGCCTCGTCGAAGCGCTGCCGGCGCGACGGGCGCGGGGGCGCCAGGGGGCCACCCCCCCCCCCCGG
>JAEYAU010000261.1 GCA_023404705.1 Pseudomonadota bacterium | reverse complement strand
GGCCGCGGCCGTGCGCGCGGCGCCGCGCGAGACGCAACTCGCCTTCGTGCGCGGCCATCCGGAACTCGGCAGCAAGGTTGCGCGCGCGGGCAACCTCACGGCCGACTCCAAGGCGGAGCAAGGCGGGCTCGGGCTCGACCGGCTGAGCGACGACGAGTTCGAACGCTTCGAGCGCGCCAACGCGACCTATCGCGATCGCTTCGGCTTTCCCTTCATCATCTGCGTGCGGCGGCACACGCGTGACTCGATCCTCGCGCGATTCGAGCAGCGCACCCACAACGATGCGGACGCCGAGCTCGCGACCGCGCTCGCCGAGATCGGCCTGATCACGCGCCTGCGCCTCGTCGCCAAGGTCGACGGCCCCGGCGCGCCGAAGACGGACGGGCGGCTCTCGACCCATGTGCTCGACACGCTGCACGGCCGCCCCGCCGCCGGCCTGCGGATCGAGCTTCACGAGATCGGGGCGAGCGCGCGCGGCCTGCTCGTCACCGCAACGACGAATGCGGACGGCCGCACCGACGCGCCTCTCGTCTCCGGCGCGCCGCTCCGTATCGGCCGCTACGAGATCGCGTTCCACGTGGGCGACTACTTTCGCGCCACGGGCGCACGGCTCGCCGATCCGCCCTTCCTCGACGTCGTCCCGGTGCGCTTCGCGATCGCCGAGCCCGAGGGGCACTACCACGTGCCGCTGCTGACGACACCATGGAGCTTCACGACGTATCGGGGAAGCTGAGGCCGGTCGGCAGCAGATCAATGGCGCGCAGCGGTCGGGCCCGGCTACCTGGGATCGGCCAGGTCTTCCTCAAACCACGCATCAGTATTTTCAGGGAAGCAGAACCCGCCGTCGTCGCCCGCATCGTCGGCAGGGCAGACGTGCAGATGCGCTGGCTTGCGAGGTGCCAGCGGCGGAGACCAGTTGGCCAGCAGATGCGGTATCTTCAAGCCGAGCGCCATATGCAGGGCACGGTCCACATCGGCGGCGAAGAACGGCTTGAACAGGAAGGCTGAGGCCCCCGCCTCCATCGTGGCCTTGACGCGACCCTCGTCGCGCGTCGCTGAGATCATGATCACCCTGGCATGCGGCTCGATCGTCCGGATCCGCGCGAGGGTCGCGGCACCATCCAGGCCGGGCATGTTGTAGTCCAGAAACACGAGATCGAATCCGCCCGCGTCGAACCGCTTGAGCGCCACCTCACCGCTCGAGGCTTGCTCGATCCCGAGGCGAAAGGTGCTCCGGCTCAGGACCCGCCGGATCACGCTGCGGATCGTCTTGGAGTCGTCCACGATCAAGGTCCGCAGGGGTGTCATCACGCGCCAGAATGTCGCCAGCACGCGCTCGACATCCGCAGCCGTGAATGGCTTCACGAGATATTCGTAAACGCCGAGCTGGCGGGCCACTTCGAATCGCATTTCATCACCGCGCCCCGACATCAGCGCGACGAACGACCGACAGCCCTTGAAGCGTGCGCGACCGACGGCTTCCATGCCGCTCATCTCCGGCATGTTGACGTCGACGAAGGCGACGTCGATCTGGCCGCTCTCCAGATGGGCGAGGCACTCGCCCCCGGTGTCCGCGGTGACGATCTCGATTGTGCGCACGCCACGATCGGCGACGTTCTGAAAGAAGGCCTGAACGGTCCTCGAATCGTCCGCCACCAGCATCCTGACGGGGCCCATCGACATTTCCCCTGTAACTCACGCGGGCACCACGTATTTTTACCCGTGAGGGTCCTACTTATGACTTAACGTCAGAGGGAGAATGCCAACGTTAAATAAGCGTTAGGCGTACAGCGTCGGCGGTGCTGAGCGGCGCATTCCCCCGGCGCGAGGATGCCGAATGCCTGCACGCGCCATGCCGAAGGCTATGCTGATCCTGTTGCCCGGGTGTCTCGCTTCGCGCCGATGCAGCGGCGGGAGATGTTACGAGAGGCTGCACGCATCGAGCTCGGGCTTCTGCTTGCTCACGTACGCGCGCTGGGCCGCTGCAAGACGACGTTCACGACCGCAAAGCCGCCGCCCAGGAGGAACAAGGCCGCGAGCAAGGCATGCCCCTGGACGGCGGCTGCGGCGCCGAAGCACAGGAATCCGAGGATGCCGAGCGCGGCGGAGATCAGGAGCCGGCGCCGCACCGGCCAGGGAATTGACGGGTCGAAGAACGCGCGCGCCATGTAGTAGCGCAACGACAGCTCGTCTCTGAACTCCAAGGGGAGATAGCGTCGCGCGTCGGCCAGGGCTGCAACATTGAGCCACATGCACACCAGGAGCGACACGATACCGACAGCCCAGAAGACAAACGCCATGGAGGTTCTCCGTGACGCTGCTGCGCGGCACTCCCGCGCGCATCAGCACTGCGATGTGATCCTACGCGCTTCGGTGCGAGTTTGCGCAGGCGCATCGCGCGGAGAGTTAAGATAGCCTTGCCTCAATGATATCGCTGATGTTCGACGCGAGACTCATCGAGGTGCGGCAGGTTTCCGAGGCTCCATTGGCGCAACGGAGTTCCAACATTGGGCTTGAGCAATCTCGTCTTCGGACTTGCCCTGATCGTCATGGCGGCCGTGAGCATCTCCTTTGCGGGCCGCATCACGGCTCCGCGGCTTCCCATGCAGTGGGGCTTCGATGGCAAGCCCACATGGTATGCGCCGCGCCTGGTCGCGCTGTGGTTTTCGTTTGGCCTGGCCGTTCTCGTGCGGCTGTTCATCCTTGTCTTGGAAATTTACGCTCCCGAGAAGCTGAACAGCGCCGTTCTCGGAGTCATTCTCTTCTCGGTGATCATCACCGTGATTCACGTCATCCACTTGAGGGCAGCCGCGCGTTGGGCCGCGCGGCAGTGAACCTCGCGTCTCGACATTCGATGGAGCGTGCCGACTACTTAGCGGCGCGTGCGGCCTTTCCATTCTTCCTCTCGGTCGAGGCCGTCTTCTTGCCCTTCTTTCCCTTCGGTTCGGGCTTTTGCTCCTGCATGGCCTGCTCGTCGGCGACAGGATCGATCACGAAGCAGCCGTAGTAGGCGTCCTTCGGGATCTCCTTCGAGGTGGCGCATTCGTGGAAGGGATAGAGGTCCTCCTCGCTGCGATAATGCGCATAGGGCGAGATGAGGTAGCGATCGGCTCCGTCCGGTGATCCGCCGAAGCGGTCGATCTTGCCCTTGAGGCTCGGCTCGATCTCGAGGATCGCGTTGCGCAGGGTCTCGCCCTCGATGAAGTTGTCGGGGAGCTGATCGAACGGACCGTCGAAGGCGTTGTTGACGCGCGAGTTGCCCTCGAACACGCCGATGAGGATCTTCCGCTCCAGCTTGTGGTCCCGGTAGTAGGCGAAGCCGGTGCGGGCGCCGATCACGATGCGATCGGTCATCTGCGCGTTGGCATAGGTCTCAGAGGGCGCGACCGTCTCGTCCAGCACGTAGTGGAAGAGCTTGAGCCGCCGGTTATAGACGAGGAAGAAACGCACCGCGGAGTCGTCGAACACCGGGCCGATATAGGTCTCGTCCGGGCCGAGCGCGGTCGCGGGCGGCTTCACGCCGCGCAGATCGTTGAGCCGGAACGTCACGGTCTTGTCGCGGAACGAGACCTTCCAGACCAGATCCTCGACCTTCTCGAGCGCGACTCCGTGCTCCTTGCCGAGCAGGATGTGCTTGACGGGCGGCTGGTCCTTCCACTCGGCGAGCTCCTCGAAATAGGCGAAGTGCAGCTTGCCCTTCTCGCGGTCGACATTGTCGAGCCGGATGTTGCCGGCATAGCGCGCGCCCGCATAGACAAAGTGGAAGTAGTAGTAGTTCTCGGTCGGATAGACCGTGACGGTCTCAGGCAGGCTGCCGAGCACGAAGCCGAACACCGAGATGGGATCAGCGAGATTGAGCCCGCTCGTGCGGTTCAGATCCTCGACATAGCTTTGATGCGTGATGAGGCGCGGCAGGCCTTCGGCCTTGGCCGCCGGCGCACCGAACAGGGCGCAGCCGGCGAGCACCGAGAGAAGAAGGCGAGAGCGCACGGACCGGCGCGTCGCGAAGCTTGCATTGGGGGTCATGACATCCACCTGGTTCGCGCGAAGGAGAATGGCCGGCGAGGGGCGTCCTCGCCGGAGCTGGAGCGCTAGCGCGCTCCAGCATTTTTGTTGGAGCATGATCTTTTCCGAAAACCGGTGCCCACTTTTCGGGATCATGCTCGTAACTAGAACCGTCGGCTGAAGCCCGGGCCGGCCATCATCCGGCCGCCGCCCATGGGACCGCTCGACTGCCGCATGGAGCGCTGGCGCGTGTGCACCGGGCCCTGCTGGATCATCGGACGCGGCTTCACCATCGGGCGCGGCCTCACCACCGGCTTCGGCTTCACGAGCGGACGCGGAGTCACGACCGGCCTGTTGGCCATGCTGATCGCCCGCGTGTGCACCGGTTTCACGGGGCCCTGGCTGATCGCCCGGGTGTGAACCGGACCGACCGGGCCGATCGGACCGCGGCTGATCCGCTTGTTGTGCGTCGGCTGCGGCGACACCTGCGGGACGTTGATCGAGCCGGAGCGGTTATGGCTTTGCACCTGGCTGTGCGAGAAGAACTTGCCGTGGCTCAGATCCGGATTGTGCGAGCCGAGGCGCGCGTGGCTGAGCGCGCGGCTGTGCGAGCCGAGGCGCGAGTGACTGAGCTGCAGATTGTGCGAGCCGAGCCGCGAATGGCTGAGCTGCAGGTTGTGCGAGCCCCAGGCGCTGTGGCTGCGCCGCTGGTCGTGCGACTGGGTGCGCTGATGGCTCCAGGTCTGATTGTGCGACCAGTAGCGGTAGTGGCTCAGCGTCCTGTTGTGCGAGCGGAAGCGGTTGTGGCTTTCGCGCTGATTGTGCGAGCCCCAGCGGTAGTGGCTGCGCTGCCGCTCGTGCGAGCCGAAGCGGTGATGGCTCCAGAAGCGGTAGTGTGAGGCGAACCGGTAGTGGCTGAACTCGGGCGCGTGCGAGCCGAAGCGATAGTGGCTCATCACGCGGCCATGCGAGGCATAGAGCGCGTGGCTGTAGTCGGGCGCATGGCCGCCGACGACGGGCGGCGGCGGCAGCGGCATGAAGCCCATCGCCTGCGTCGGGCAGATCTCGTAGATCGCGAGATCGCCGATGCGGGTCGCGTCGTTGCGCTCGAAGGAGGCTTCGACGATGGCGCCGTTCTCGCCGACGTTGATGTCGGTGTCGATCATGTAGGACTGCATCAGCCCGGTCGACGGATAGGGCTCGCCATTGAGGGCCTCCTGGTAGGCGCCCTGCGGCACCAACGGATCGAAGGCGTTCTCGTCGAGACCCTGAATGCCGTTCACGGGCGAGTCGTCGGCCTGCTGCTCCTCGGCCTCCGGGTTGCTCTGCGGCTGAGACATCTGCTGACCGAGCTGAGCGGTCTGGCTGCGCGCCTGCTGCGCGCGCAGCTGCGCGGGCGGAGGCGGCGGGGCGTTGGTCTGCGCGACCTGGCCGCCCGCCATGTTGCACTGGCCTTCGGCCGAACAGAGCATGTCGCCGCTGTTCCAGACGAACTGGTCCGGCTGCGCGATGCCCGTATAGCTCGCATTGTAGCCGTAGCCGAAGGCGACGCCGCCGGCGCAGTTGGCGCGCATGAAGGGCTGGCCCTCCTTGGCGCGCGCATAGGTGCCGACGTCGTAGCGGCCGACCGGGCGCCAGCCGTTCCGGGTGTCGAACTCGTAGCGCAGCGAGCGCGCCTCGTGCGGAGTCGCGAAGGCGTTGTCCGCGGTCAGGCCGAGGTTGCGCAGGCCGCCGCGCTCCGCGACCAGCATCACGGGCTTCGGCCCGCAGGTCGCGAAGGAGATGTCGCTCACGGGCTGGCTGTAGCCGGCGCGCGCCACGTCCTCGGCCTTCATGAAGAAGTCCGGCAGCACGAACTCGCGCTGCACGCTCGCGGCGTCGAAGCCGCCGTCGGGACCGAGACGCACCGACCAGACCGAATTGCGCTTCTCCTCTTCGGGCAGGTTGTTCCAGGCCGCGTTGCCGAAGCCCGGGCTCGACCACACCGAATAATAGAGGCGCGTCTCGCCGGTCTGCGCATTGCGCATCACGCCAAGGCCCCATACGCGACGGCCGGACTCGGCGACGTTCCAGCAATCGGGCGACTGCGCGAAATTGCCGGACGGGCAATCCTGAATGAGCGCGCGCGACGACGGATCGAAGCCGATCGGCGCGAGATTCTTCGGCTGGCGCGTCTCCATGTCGATGAAGCTCGCCCGCGCGTTGACGCCGTGATCCCAGACGCCGAGATCCTGGCCGTCCACGCGGATGCGATGGATCATGCCGGTCTCGAGATCGGAGACGAAGAACTGCTTGTTCCAGCGGTCATAGGCGATGTTGCCGAGACCCGCGCCGGTGTTCTGCCGGCCGTTCAGCGTCACTTGCGCGAACAGCACCGGGCGGTAGCCGGCATTGCGGTCGAGGCGGTAGATCGCGGCGGGGCCGCCGGGGCCGAACATGCCGGGCATCCACTGCGCATTGTCGGCCGTGCGGTGCAGGCCGAAGGCGGCCGTGGAGGTCACATAGATGTTGGGCGGGTTCTCGCCATCGAGGGCGACGCCGAAGACCTGGCCGATCTCGCCGGCCGTGATCGGGCGGCGCTGCGGCTCGTCGATCCAGTGCTGGCCCTGCGGCGGCTGGCCCGGGCTGCGCAGGTCGATGATGCTGCCGACCGTGCCGTTCGGGTCGATCGCCGCCTTGCCGTCAGGACCTTGTGTCGCACCCGAGAAGCGGGTGACGAAGGCTTCGCCGGGACGCAGGCCGGCGTCCTGGGCCAGAGCCGGGATGACGGGAAGAAGAGCGACAGCCACCAACGCGCTTCGCAGACATGCCGAACGGACCAACGGCAAGCGGCGAGAAGGCGTCGATGCAGCGCCCGGAACGGTCAGGGAGTTCATGGGTCTGCTCCATTCGGTTCATCGTCATGCCACCTCACCGGCGCGTCGCCGCGCCGTCCTTGCCGTGGGATTGGTCGGGCGAACGCGCGCACGGGTTCACGACCGGCGCCGGATGAACGGGTATTCAGGTCGTGATTGCAGAGGGTTAGATGTGACGGCGCTCAAGCGCGAGCGGGCGCGCGAACCGCTACGCTTGGGCGCGCCCCGGCGGCGGCCGTACGCCGCAGGACAATCGCGTAAGCAACTGTCCCGACCCCGCAACACAACGGGACTTTACTCTTTGGCGAGCTGCGGCCCGTACCTTGCGTGCCGATCGGGACGTTAGCGCGGCAGAGCCGCGCGATGCTCCCAAAGGCCTGCGTCCTGAATGACCCCGCATTTTGCGACGCCTTTCTCATTCAGGATGAACCATGTCGCTCACGATAACTCGCCGCCTCGGGCTGCTTGTCGCAGCTGCCATTCTCATCAGTATCGCGGTCGTGGCCGTGCAGCTCGCCGCCATGCGGCAGACGCTGGTTCAGGAACGCCAGGTCGCGATCTCGCAGCAGGTGCAGACCGCGCTGTCCATCGTCAAAGGCTTGGCGGCGGAAGCCGAGAAGGGCCGCTTGAGTGCAAGCGAAGCGCAGGAGCGTGCGAAGACGGTGTTGCGCGGCATTCGCTTCGGCCAGGATGACTACATCTTCGTCTATACGCACGAGGGCGTGTCGGTCGTGCTCGGGCCGCGGCCCGAGATCGAGGGGCAGAATCGCATCACCGCCACCGATCCGAACGGCGTGGCCTATGTGCGCGCGCTGATCGATGCCGCCCGCAACGGCGGCGGCTACGTGCCCTACATGTTCCCGAGGGCAGGCGCGTCCGAGCCCGCCCCCAAGCTCGGCTATGCGCTCAGCTTCGGCCCGTGGCAGTGGATGATCGGCACCGGCGTCTACGTGGACGACCTGGAGGCGATGTTCCGGGCACGCGTCTATGTGGCGGCCGCCTGGGCACTGGGACTGATCGGTGTCCTGGTGCTGGTCGCGTGGCCGCTCGCGCGCAGCATTGCGCGTCCGATGCGGGCCATGACAGATGCGATGGGACGCCTCGCGTCGGGAGACCTCACGGTCGAGGTGCCGGCACGCGAGCGCGGCGACGAGATCGGCGCCATGGCCAAGGCCGTGGACGTGTTCAAGGACGCGCTCGTCGCCAAGCAGAAGGCCGGCGAAGCCGCCGCCGCCGAGACGGAGGCAAAGGCCCGGCGCGCGCGGCGCGTCGACGAGCTGACGCGGGACTTCGAAGGCAACGTCGCGTCGCTGACGCACGGCCTGACGACGGCGGGCAGCGGTATGCAGGCGACCGCCGAGGCGATGACCCAGGTCGCGAACCAAACCAATCAGCAGTCGGTGCAGCTCGCGAGCGCCGCGGAGCAGACCGCGGCAAACGTCCAGGCGGTGTCCGCAGCGACCGAAGAGCTCGCGGCCTCCATCGGCGAGATCGCGAGCCAGGTGACGCAGTCCTCCGCCATCGCGGGGCGCGCCGTCGAGGACGCGCGGCAGGCGGACAGCACCGTGCAGGGTCTGGCCACAGGGGCGCAGAAGATCGGCGAGGTGGTGACGTTGATCAACGCGATCGCGGCACAGACCAACCTCCTCGCCCTCAATGCCACCATCGAGGCGGCGCGCGCCGGCGAGGCCGGCAAGGGTTTCGCCGTGGTCGCCAGCGAGGTGAAGTCGCTGGCGAGCCAGACCACGAAGGCGACCGAGGAGATCGCGGCGCAGATCACCGACATCCAGGGCGCCACGCAGAACGTGGTCAGTGCGATTCAGGCGATCGGCGCGACCAATGCTCAGATGGCGGAGATCGCCGGCGCGATCGCGGCCGCCATGGAGGAGCAGCGCGCCGTCACGAGCGAGATTTCGCGCAACGTCCACGAGGCCGCCAGGGGCACCGAGCAGGTGTCGGGTGCCGTCGCCACCGTGAAGCAGAGCGCCGGCGATACCGGGGCCGCCGCCGGCACGGTGCTCGGCTCCGCCGGCGAGCTGACGCGCCATTCCGACGACCTGCGGCACGCGGTGAATGCGTTCCTGTCGGCCGTGAAGGTGGCCTAGCGGCGCCCCGCGGTCGCGCGGCGGCTTTGAAACGGCGCCGAAAGATGGAATAGAAGCTCCAGAACGGAGCTTCATCCATGCCATTCGATACCATCATTCGCGGCGGCACGGTCGCGACCGCGGCCGACACCTTCTCCTGCGACATCGGCATCACGGACGGGCGGATCGCGGCGCTCGGCGCCAATCTGGGCGACGCGCGCGAGGTCGTGGACGCGAGCAGCATGCTGGTGCTGCCGGGCGGCATCGACAGCCACGTGCACTTCGCGCAGCCGTCCGGGCCCGGCATCGTGATGGCGGACGATTTCGAGAGCGGCACGCGCGCCGCCGCCTTCGGCGGCAACACCATGGTGCTACCCTTTGCGATGCAGCAGAAGGGCGAGTCCTTGCGCGAGGTCGTGAAGGCCTATCACGCCAAGGCCGAGGGCAAATGCTACGTGGACGTCTCGTTCCACCTGATCATCGCGGACGCGACCGACCGCGTGCTCGGCCAGGAGCTGCCCGCTCTGGTGGAGGACGGCTACACCTCGTTCAAGGTGTTCATGACCTATGAGGGCATGGCGCTCTCGGACCTCGAGATGCTCAACGTCATGAGCGTCGCGCGCGAGACCGGCGCGCTCGTGATGGTGCATGCCGAGAACTACGACGCGATCCGCTTCCTCACCGACCGGCTCGAGCGCGCCGGCAAGACGGCGCCCCAGTACCACGCGACCTCGCGGCCGATCCCGGTGGAGCGCGAGGCGACGCACCGCGCGATCTCGCTCTCGGAGCTGGTCGATGTGCCGGTCCTGATCGTGCACGTCTCGAACGGCGAGGCCATGGAGGAGATCCGCCGCGCGCAGCAGAAGGGGCTGAAGGTCTATGGCGAGACCTGCCCGCAATATCTGGTGCTGACCGAGAAGGATCTCGAAGGCCTGAACATGGAGGGCGCGCGCTATGTGTGCTCCCCTCCCCCGCGCGATCAGGCGAGCCAGCAGGCGTGCTGGGCCGGGCTCGAGCAGAAGGTCTTCGCGCTGTTCTCCTCGGACCACTGCCCGTTCCGCTACGACGACCCGCAGGGCAAGCTCAATCCGAAGGGCCGCACCAGCTTCCGCTGGGTGCCGAACGGCATTCCGGGCGTCGAGACGCGGCTGCCGATCCTGTTCTCGGAGGGCGTGAAGAAGGGCCGCATCAGCCTCAACGACTTCGTCGCCTTCACGGCGACCAACCACGCCAAGATGTATGGGCTCTATCCGAAGAAGGGCACGATCGCGGTCGGCGCCGACGCGGACATCGCGATCTGGGACCCGGAGCGCAAAGTGACGATCGCGCAGAGCCTTATGCACCACGGCTCCGACTACACGCCCTATGAGGGCATCGCGGTCACGGGCTGGCCGGTGTCCACCATGGTGCGCGGCCGCTTCGTGGTCCGCGACGGTGAGCTGGTCGGGCAGAAGGGGAGCGGCAACTATGTGCCGCGGGAGAAATCACCCTATGCGGCGCCGCGGATGCCGTAAGATAAGTTTGGATGGGAGCAGTCCGAACGGGGGATGAGCGATGACGGACAGTGTCTTGTACCACGAAGGCAATCGCGAGCTGCAGGACCGGTTCGAGAGCCGCCGCATCTCCGACCGTTTGGAAGAGAAGCTCGCGCGCACGGCATTCACGGCCGACGATAAGGCCTATATCGAGAGCGCCCACTACTTCTTTCTCGCGACCGCCGATGCCGAGGGACGGCCCGACTGCTCGTTCAAGGGCGGCACGCCTGGCTTCGTGCGCGTCACCGGACCGTCGGAGCTGGCCTTCCCGGACTATGACGGCAACGGCATGTTCAAGAGCCTGGGCAATCTGCGGGTCAATCCCGAGGTCGGGTTGCTGTTCATTGCGATGCACGGCAAGCCGCAGCGACTGCGCGTCAACGGCACGGCCAGCGTGCGTGACGACGATCCCCTGCTCGCCAGCACGGTCGGCGCGCAGCTCATCGTCCGCGTCACGGCGCGCGTGATCTTTCCGAATTGCCCGCGCTATATCCCGGTGATGCAGCTCACGGAGCCGTCGGCCTATGCGCCGCGCGCCGGGTGCGACGCGCCCGAGCCGAGCTGGAAGTCGTTCGCCGACTTCAAGGACCACATCCATCCGCGCCAGCCGACGTTCAAGGGGTGATGACGCCGCGCGCCGTAGGGTGCGCTAAGCGCGCGCTCGTGTGCCGGAGAGATGGCACGGCGTCGCTCGCGCGTGCGCACGCGGACATCGCGATTCAGAACGGTGCGCACGGCGGATCTTCTGCCGAGAAAATCCGTGAAGGCTCGGGCCGCCTTAGCGCACCCTACGACCCCTTCGCGGCGGCGGGGAGCGCATACCGCTTGCGATAGTCCCCCGGCGAGAGCTGCGTCACGCGGCGGAACAGGCGGCGGAAGAAGGCCGGATCCTCGTAGCCGACCTGCCAGCTGATCTCGTCGACCGAGCTCTGCGTGCGCTCAAGCCGGCGCTTCGCCTCCTCGATGCGCAGCCGCTGCACATAGGCGATGGGCGCCATGCCGGTGGCGTCCGTGAAGCGGCGCTTGAAGGTGCGCTCGGCGAGGCCCGAGCGGCGCACCATCTCGGCGATCGGATTGGCGACCGCGTGATGCGTGCGCAGCCAGTCCTGCACGTCGGCGATGACGGCGTCGCCGTGATCGCGCGGCGGGTCGAACACCATGTAGGGCGACAGCCCCTCCGCATGCGCCTGGAACGCGAACATGCGCACCACCTCCTGCGCGGCAGCGGCGCCGGCGTGCTGCGCGATGAGATAGAGCATCAGGTCCTGCCACGAGCTGGAGGCCCCGCACGAGAGGAGCTCGCCGCGCGCGCCGGCGCTGACCAGCACCTTCTCGGGATGCACGCGCACCTTGGGATAGGAGCGCCGGAAGCCGTTCTCGTAGCCCCAGTAGACGGTCGCATCGCGCCCGTCGAACATCCCGGTCTCGGCGATCAGGAAGATGCCGGAACAGGCCGAGCAGATCATGGCGCCGGTGCGATGCATGGCAGCAAGCCAGGCGACCAACGTCTCGTAGCGGCCCTTCTGCCAGACACCCTCAGGCACCAGGAGCGAGGGCACGATGACGATGTCGGTGCGTCGCACGTCGGCGATCGCACGATGGACGGGCAGCGAGAGGCCGCTCGCCAGCGTCATCGGCCCGGCTGCTTCGCCGACGATCTCGACCACGAAGGGGCGCTTCACGCCGGCCTTCTTCAGGCCCGCGACGATGTGCACGGAGTTCAGCACGTCGTAGATGCCGCTCGTCGTCGAGGGCATCGCCTCCGGAATGGCGAGCAGCGAAACGTGAAGCGTGTCCTGCGAGCGGCTCATCACGGTCTGCCGTGCCCGGTCTCTGCCGTGGGGTCAAGCGACGTTGGCACGAACGGACCGGTCGTGTCACGGCTGCCTCTGACGCTGCGGAGCGGGTTGCTGCAAAAGGTCGCGCAACAGCGGCCGAGACGGTGCCGCGCAACAGAGGACACCACAATGCAGCTCGATCAATCCAAGCTCGACACGCTTCTCGGCAAGGTCGTCAACGATCTATCGGCCGGCTATGCCGGCGTCATGGTCAGCATCGGCGACAAGCTCGGCCTGTTCCGCGCGATGGCCGGCGCCGGACCCCTCACCTCGGCGGAGCTCGCGCGCCGCGGCGGCTGCGCCGAACGCTATGTGCGCGAATGGCTCAACGCGCAGGCCGCGGGCGGATACGTCACCTATCATCCCTCGAGCCAGACCTACGAGCTCTCGCCCGAGCAGGCCTTCGTGCTCGCCGACGAGACGAGCCCGGCGCATTTCACGCCGGCGTGGCAAGTGGTCGCTTCGATGTGGTCGGACGAGGAGAAGGCGATCGAGGCGTTCCGCACCGGCAAGGGCGTCGCCTGGGGGGAGCATGATCATCGCCTGCATTGCGGCGTCGCGGGGTTCTATCGCAACGCCTATCGCGGCAGCCTGGTGCCGCAATGGCTGCCGGCGCTCGACGGCGTGGTCGGCGCGCTCGAGCGCGGCATCACGGTGGCGGATGTCGGCTGCGGACACGGCCACTCGACCATCATCATGGCGGAGGCCTTTCCGAACTCCCGCTTCGTCGGCTTCGATGTGCATGCGGGCTCGATCGAGGCGGCGCGGCAGCATGCCGCGAAGGCCGGTCTCGGCGGGCGAGCCCGCTTCGAGATCGCCAAGGCCGACGCCTATCCGGGCGACGACTACGCCCTGATCTGCTTCTTCGACTGCCTGCACGACATGGGCCGGCCGGCCGCGGCGGCGGAGCATGCCGCGCGCGCGCTCGCGCCGGACGGCACCGTGCTGCTGGTCGAGCCGTTCGCCAGCGATCGCGTCGAGGAGAATCTGAACCCGGTCGGCCGGCTCTACTACTCGGCCTCGACGACCATGTGCGTGGCACATGCGATCTCGGAGCGCGGCACGCATGCGCTCGGCGCGCAGGCCGGCGAGGCGCGGCTCGCCGAGATCTTCGCGGCCGCCGGCTTCTCGCGCTTTCGCCGTGCGCTGCAGACGCCGTTCAACCTCGTGCTGGAAGCGCGGCTGTGACGGTGTGGCTTTGGCTGCGGCTGCGCGATCTGATGGCCGGGCTCGTTCCGGCCATCTTCGCGCTGCTGTGGCTGCGGCGGCTGAGCGCCGACCGGCGGCTAGACGACCTGGTTGCGCAGCTCGGTCTCGCCCCGCCAGAGGCGCTCGACGTTCTCGACCAGAAGATCGAGGACGTTGTCCTCGTAGCGGCGGGTTTCACCTGCTGTGTGCGGGGTGATGAATGCGTTCGGCAGGTCCCAGAGCGGTGACGCGGCGGGCAGCGGCTCCTCCACCGTGGTGTCGATGCCGGCGCCGGCGATGCGGCCACCACGCAGGGCTTCGATGAGGGCCGGCTCGTCGACAACGCGGCCGCGCGCGACGTTGATGAGGAAGGCCGAAGGCTTCATGGCGGCGAGCGCGCGGGCATCGATCAGGCGCTCGGTCTCCGGCGTGAGCGGGCACGTGAGCGCGACGAAGTCGGCTTCCGGCAGATGTGCGAGCAGCCGGCTCTGCGGAATGATCTCGTCGGCCGCGCCCGTTCCGGCGCCGACATCGCGCTTCACGCCGACCACATACATGCCGAAGGCGCGGCCGAGCTCGGCGAGCCGTGAGCCGATGCGGCCGAGCCCGACCACCAGCAGCTTCTTGCCGCCGAGCTCGTCCTCGCGCTGCGCGAGATCACCGATCATGCCGCGCCAGTGATGCTTCGCCTGATTGTCGCGCGCGAAATGAAGCTGGCGCGTCATCGCGAGGATCAGCGACATGGCATGTTCGGACACCGCGCGGGCGTTCACGCCCTGTGCGCTCGCGAGCCGGATGCCGGCGGCGCGGAAGGCATCCTTGTCGTATTGGTCGGTGCCGGCGCTGATCGACTGCACGAAGGCGAGATTGCCGGCCTGCGCGATCAGATCGTTGCGCCACATGCCGGAGACCGAGAGCACATGCGCTTCGCCGATGCGCGCATCGAGCTCCTCGCGGCTGCGCACCTCGACGGCTCGGATCCCGGTGTCGCGCAGCGCGAAGCGCTCCGACATGCGATAGGCGACATGGGCGAAGAGAACCGTCAGTTGCTCCCGCGGCGGGAGGCGGCGAAAGGACATGAGATGACCTTGGTTGGAAGGCTGAAGGCCGGCACTATAACAAAGCGCAGATGAATCGCTACCGCACCTTGCCGCGTGCCGCGACCGGAAAGACGGTCTCCACCGTCCCTCCCCTCACGGCGTAGACCTCGTCCATCATATTGGTGACGACGCAGCAGTGGTTCGGGATCACGTGGACGATCTCGCCGACCTTGGGCCGGCGCGTGGAGGCCGAGAGGTCGACCATGCCGTGCTCCTCGGAGAAGCCCGTGATGGCGGCGTCGGGATATTCGACGATGCGGCCAAGACCCTTGGCGTAATGCTGCTCGGTCGTCAGCACCTTGGAGCCGGAATCGAGAATCGCGCGCGTCTCGGTCGGGCGGCTCACCACGGTGGCGCGCACCGTGAAGGCGCAGTCGTCCCAGGTGGCGGCGCCGGCCGTCACCATCATGACGTCGTTGTAGATATAGGTGCCCGCGCGATGCTCCGTGAGCATCGGGAAGTCGCCCACATGCTTGACGGCGGGCGTGCCGCCGCCCGAGACCACGGGCACCGGAATGCCCGCACCGTTGAAGAGCTGCAGCGCGCGCTCGAGATACTGGCGCGTGTCGGGCGACTTGAGCGGGAAGGTCATCAGCCCTTCGAACTGCATTCCGGGCATGCGCATCGCCTCGCGCGCAAGGTCGAGCGCGGCCTGCGGGCTCTGCACGCCGTTGCGGCCAAAGCCGGTGTCGCACTCGATGAGGAACCGGATGTCGACGCCGTGGCGCATGGCCGCATCCGAGAGGCCACGTGCGACAATCTCGTTGTCGAGCACGACGGCCATGCGCTTGAGGCGTTTCACGAGCGCTGCGAGTCGCTCGCCCTTCGCTTCGCCGAGCACGTTGTAGGTGAGCAGGATATCGTCGGTGACGCCTGCGTCGGCAAAGACCTCGGCCTCGCCGAGCTTCTGGCACGTGATGCCGATCGCGCCGGCCGCGATCTGCAGCTTCGCGAGCGCCGGGATCTTGTGCGTCTTGATGTGGGGGCGGTTGGCGACGCCGGCGGCGTCGAGCCGCTCCTGCAGGCGGCGGATGTTGGCCTCGACCCGGTCGAGGTCGATGAGCACAGCGGGCGTGTCGATATCGGCAACCGAGAGCGGCATGGCGGGATCTCCGGCCTGTAGAGCGCAATAGGTGCGCAGCACCGTATTGCGCCGCGTGCTCGTCCGCAAACACCGCGCCAGCCGGCGTGGCCTCGGCGCAATACGCTCGTCCGCTGACGCGGACCGCTATTGCGCCCTACGAAGCGACTGCTAAGACAGCGCGCCGACCGAAGGGATTTTCATGATCGACGAATTCGCCGAGCTCAACCCGCCGCCGCGTCTGCTGATGGGACCGGGGCCCGTGGGGGTCGATCCGCGCGTGCTGCGCGCGCTCTCGATGCCGATGCTCGGCCAGTTCGACCCGGCCTTCACGGCCTATATGAACGACACCATGGAGCTCTACCGGCGGGTCTATCAGACGCGCAATCGCTGGACCTTCCTGATCGACGCCACCGCGCGCGGCGGCATCGAGGGGCTGCTGGTCTCGCTGATCGCGCCCGGCGACCGCGTGCTGGTGCCGGTGTTCGGCCGCTTCGGGCACCTGCTCGCCGAGATCGCGGGACGCTGCGGCGCCGATGTCGTGACCATCGACCGCACCTGGGGCACCGTGTTCACGCCCGACGAGATCGAGGACGCGATCAAGCGGCGCCGGCCGAAGGTGCTGGCGCTGGTGCATGGCGACACCTCGACCACCATGGCGCAGCCGCTCGCGGAGATCGGCGAGATCTGCCGGCGCCACGACGTGATCCTCTACGTCGACGCGACCGCGACGCTCGGCGGGATGGACGTGGCGGTCGACCGCTGGAAGCTCGATGCGGTCTCGGCGGGACTGCAGAAGTGCCTGTCGGGCCCGCCTGGCTCCTCGCCCGTGACGTTCAACGAGCGCGTCGTCGAGATCGTGCAGGCGCGCAAGCACATCGAGGCCGGCATCCGGCCCGACGAGGCGGTTGCCGAGAACGGGCCGATCATCCAGTCGAACTACTTCGACCTGCCGATGCTGATGGACTATTGGAGCGAGGCGCGGCTCAACCACCACACCGAGGCGACCTCGATGCTGTACGCGGCACGCGAATGCGCGCGCATCGCGCTCGCCGAAGGCCTCGAGGCGCGCTTCGCACGCCACCGGCTCGCGAGCACGGCGCTCAGCACCGGGCTCGCCACCATGGGCCTGACGTTGTTCGGAGATCAGAAGAACAAGATGCCGAACGTCACGGGTGTCGAGATCCCGGACGGCATCGACGGGGAACGGGTGCGCGCGATCATGCTGAACGACTTCGGCATCGAGATCGGCACCTCGTTCGGTCCGCTCCGCGGCAAGATCTGGCGGATCGGGACCATGGGCTATGTATGCCGCAAAGAGAGCGTGCTCACATGCCTTGCCGCGCTCGAGGTGGCCCTGCGGCAGTGCGGCGTCCGGACCAAGCCGGTGTCCGGCGTGGACGCGGCACTCGCGGTCTACCGCGAGGCGGAGGCGTAGCTACTTCTTTTCCAGCATGAGGTGGCCCTGGCGCCGGATCAGGGGCTCGATCTTGTTGACGAGCCGCGCGAGCAGCCAGGGCAAATGGACTTCGAGCCGCACGTGGTCCTCGGCGACATCGATGCTGCCTCGCGCCTCCTGCCCGAGCGCCGCCACGCTGAAGTCGACGCGATCGCCGGTCCAGGTCTGCTCCCGCATGGTGAGGACGGATGCAAACTCGCTGCGCGCCCGTTCGAGGCCGGACTTGAGGCGGCGCACCGCCTCTTCCTTGCCGAGCCGATGCGGAATGGAGACGACGACCGGGGAGCTCATACCGGGTTAATGCGGGAGCCGCGCCGGTCGTTCCGCTTAGGGCGCCGCGGGCGCCTGCGGTTCGCTGGGCGCTTCTGCTGGCGCCGCACTCGCTGCGGGCCGGGCCGGCTCGGGCTCCATCAGGGCCAGCAGGCCCTTGAGCAGCGCGACCGGATCCGGCGGGCAGCCCGGGATGTGCAGGTCGACGGGCACGACCCGGGACACCCCGCCCACCACCGCGTAGCTGTCCGCGAAGAGGCCGCCATTGAGCGCACAATCGCCGACCGCGACCACCCATTTGGGGTCCGGCGTGGCGTTGTAGGTCCGCTGGAGCGCCTCGCGCATGCTCTTGGTGACGGGCCCGGTGACCATCAGCACGTCGGCGTGGCGCGGTGAGGCGACGAAGCGCAGACCGAAGCGTTCGAGATCATAGAAGGCGTTGTTGAGCGCGTGGATCTCCAGCTCGCAGCCGTTGCACGAGCCGGCATCGACTTCGCGGATCGAGAGCGAGCGGCCGAGCCGCAGCTTGGCGGCGCGGTCGACGCTCTCGGCGAGTGCGGCGAGCGCCGCGTCCTCGACGGGGGGCGCCGGCTCGGTCACCGGGTTGCGTGTCAGGTTTTCGAACAAGGTCCGACGCATTGCGCTTCTCTTCTTTGACGCATGATCCTGCCCGAAAACCGGTGCCCACTTTTCGGGATCGTGCGCTACATGTCGTGCCCGGAATAGGAGCAGTTGAATGACTTGTTGCAGATCGGGAAGTCCGCGATGATGTTGCCCTCGATCGCGGCTTCGAGCAGCGGCCACTGGAACCAGGACGGATCGCGCAGATGCGCGCGCGCCACGGCGCCGTCCGCGGCGAGGCGCACCCAGGCGAGGATATCGCCACGGAAGCCTTCGACCAGCGCGAGGCCTTCGCGCTCCTCTCCCGCCGCAGGTGTGTCGACGCGGATCTCTCCCTCCGGCAGACGGTCCAGGATCTGTTCGATCAGCGCGAGGCTCTGCTCGATCTCGCGGATGCGCACCCAGACGCGCGCATTGACGTCGCCCTCACTGAATACGGGCACTTCGAAGCTGAGCTCGGTGTAGGGCGGATAGCCGGGCGTGCGGCGCGCGTCGAAAGCGCGGCCCGAGGCGCGGCCCACATAGCCGCCCGGGCACCACTGGCGCGCCAGGGCCGGCTTGAGGATGCCTGTCGTTACCGTGCGGTCCTGCAGCGAGGCCGTGCTGTCGTAGAGCTCGACGAGCCTCGGAAAGCGGTGACGGATGTCCGCAAGCAGACCACGCACCTGGGCCGCGCCTTCGCCCGGCAGATCCGCGGCCACGCCCCCGGGAACGACGCGGTCCATCATCAGGCGGTGCCCGAAGCACGCATGCGCGGCGCGCAGTACCTTCTCGCGCAGGATGCCGCATTCGGAATGCATGATGACGAAGGAGGCGTCGTTGCAGATGGCGCCGAAGTCGCCGAGGTGATTGGCGATGCGCTCGAGCTCGGCCATCAGCGCGCGCAGATGGACCGCGCGTGCCGGCACCTCGATAGCGAGCGCCGCCTCGACGGCGCGCGCGAAGGCGTAGGCGTAGGCGACCGTGCTGTCGCCCGAGCGGCGGCCCGCGAGACGCGCGGCGCGCGCGAGGTCGGCGTCGAGCAGAAGCTTGTCGGAACCCTTGTGGGTATAGCCGAGGCGCTGCTCGAGCCGCACCACGGTCTCGCCGTTCGCGGTGAAGCGGAAATGGCCGGGCTCGATGATGCCGGCATGCACGGGGCCGACCGGGACCTGATGCAGGTTGTCGCCTTCGACCGGCAGGAACACATAGGGCGCGGTCCAGGGCGCATGGCCCGGGTCCTTGCCGAGCGGCTGCATCACGTCCCAGACGCCGAAGTCGAGCCACGGCCGCAGGTCCCACAGCCCCTTCGCCTTGACGCCGTAGAGATCGCGGATCGCGCGCTCGAGCCGCAGGGCCGGCGGATGCACGGCGCTGAGCGAAGGAAATTCGTCGTCGATGCATGCGGTGCTGATCACGGCGAGATCGCCGGTCGTCCCCTCGATGGCGGCGAGATGCACGGCATCCCCGTCGCACCAGAGTCCCAGCAAAGCGCGTTCGCCGGCCGCGATTCCACGGGCGGCGTCGCGCCAGCCTTCGTGGCTGACGACGGCGCGCGGCCACGGACGATGCGCCGACACCACCGTGGCATTCGGAATGCGATCGATGAGCGTCATAGCCCGTCCATTCTGCGCATCACCCCAACAGCTTCGCGACGTTCTGGAACCAGGTCACCAGCGGCGACGGCAGCCAGATGCCGCCGAGCAGCACCAACCCGAGATGGGCGTACATCGGCACAAAGGAGGCCTTCGTCGGCTCGGTGGGTCCGCGCGGCTCGCCGAAAGCGATGCCGTTGAGGCGGAGCATCAGCGCGCCGAAGGCGACCAACAGGCCGAACACGAGCGGAATCGCGAGCCACGGCACGCGCGCCATGGTCGAGGACACGACCAGGAACTCGCTCATGAAGATGCCGAACGGCGGCAGGCCCGCGATCGCGACCACGCCGACGACGAGACCCCAGCCGAGCGCCGGGTGGGTCTCGGTGAGCCCGCCCATATCGGCGATCTTCTGCGTGCCCTTCACCTGCGCGATGTGGCCGACCGCGAAGAAGATCGCCGACTTGGTCAGCGAGTGCATGGTCATGTGCAGGAGGCCGGCGAAGTTGGCGAGCGGGCCCCCCATGCCGAACGCGAAGGCGATGATGCCCATGTGCTCGATGGAGGAATAGGCGAACAGACGTTTGATGTCGCGCCGGCGGTAGAGCATGAAGGCCGCGAAGATCAGCGAGACGAGTCCGGCGATCACCATCAGCGTGCCGGGCGCGACCGCGCCGGGATTGCCGGCGAGCAGCAGCTTGAAACGCAGCAGCGCGTAGAGGGCGACGTTGAGCAGAAGCCCGGAGAGCACGGCGGAGATCGGCGTCGGGCCCTCGGCATGGGCGTCGGGCAGCCAGGCGTGCAAGGGCGCGAGGCCGACCTTGGTGCCGTAGCCGAGCAGCAGGAACACAAAGGCGAGATTGAGCAGCCCGGTGTCGAAGCGGGCCGCGTTCGCGATCAGGTTGGTCCAGATCATCGCGCTCGCGCCCTCGCCGATCGCCGGCAGCGCCGCGAGATAGACCAGGATGGTGCCGAACAGCGCGAGCGCGATGCCGACGCTGCCGAGGATGAAGTATTTCCAGGCGGCCTCGAGCGCCTGATGCGTGCGGTAGATGCCGACCATCAGCACGGTGGTGAGGGTGGCGAGCTCGATCGCGACCCACATCAAGCCGATATTGTTGGCGAGCAGCGCCAGGTTCATCGCGAACATCAGGGTCTGATACATCGCGTGGTAGAAGCGCAGATAGGTCGGCGTCAGGTGGCCAACCTCGAGCTCGTGGGCGATGTAGCTCGCGCTGAACACGCTGGTCGTGAAGGCGACGAAGGTCGTGAGCACGACGAAGACGATGTTGAGGTCGTCGACCAGGAAATAGGCGCCGGACGCGGGCCGATGCCAGAACAGCGTGACGGCGGCGGCGAGCGTGAGCAGGCTCGCGAGCACGTTGAGGCGCGCGCCGAGCCGATAGCCGGGCAGCAGCGCGAGCACCGCCGCCGAGACGGCCGGGATCAGCAGCACCGCGGCCACCGCGTCGAAAGGCAGCTCGGGCGGGATCGGAATCACGAGCGTTCCCCGCGGAAGCGGTCGAGCGCGTGCACGTCGACGGTGTCGAAGCGCTCGCGAATGCGGAACAGGAAGATGCCGATGACGATGAAGGCGATCAGCACCGAGAAAGCGACGCTGATCTCGACCACCAGCGGCATGCCCTTGGCGCCGGTGGCCGCCAGGATCAGCCCGTTCTCCAGCGACATGAAGCCGACGACCTGGCTCACGGCATTGCGGCGCGTCACCATCATCAGGAGGCCGAGCAGGACCACGGCGAGCGCGAAGGCGAGATCCTCGCGCGTGAGCGGGTCCGCGGTCGCGGTGACGCGCAGCATGATCACCATGGAGAGCGCGACCAGTCCGATGCCCACCAGCATGGTGAGGCCGATGCCGACCGCGGTTTCGACCTCGCGGTGAATGCCGAGGCGGGCGATGATCCGGTGCAGCGCGATCGGGATGAACACGGCCTTGAACGCCAGCGCGATCAGCGCCGTCACATAGAGGTGCGGCGCGTGCTGCACATAGGCCTGCCACGCGACCGAGAGCGCGAGCACGAAGGCGTGCAGCGCGAACACGTTGAGCAGTGCGGGGAGCCGCGTCTGATAGAGTTGGAGGAAGCTCACCAGCACGAGCGAGCCGGCCAGGAGATGCGCGATATCGAACGCGAGGCCGCGCATGACTATTCCTTTTGAGTCCGCATGATCTTGTCCGAAAACCGGTTCCCACTTTTCGGGATCATGCTAGAAACTCCCCGAGACGAAACGAAGCAGCGTGGCAAGCAAGCCGAGCATCAGCGCGGCGCCGAGGAACTCGGGCACGCGGAACACGCGCATCTTGGCGATCGAGGCCTCGAACACCGCGAGCAGCGTGCCACCGACCGCGAGCTTTGCGACATAGAAGACGAGGCCGAGCGCGTAAGCGCCAGGGCCGCTGCCCGGTGCCGCCATGCCCCAGGGCACGAAGATGCAGGCGATCAGCGACAGGTAGAGCAAGAGCTTGAGGGCCGCGGCGAGCTCGATGAGCGCCAGGTGGCGGCCGGAATATTCCAGCACCATGGCCTCGTGCACCATGGTGAGCTCGAGATGGGTGGCGGGATTGTCGACCGGGATGCGGGCGTTCTCGGCGAGCGCCACCATGACAAGGGCGATGAGCGCGAGGCCGAGCGAGACGCGCAGGCCCACATCGGGCGATGCCATGGCGCCGGCAATGCTGGAGAGCTGCGTCGAGCCCGCGATCAACGCCAGCGTGAACACGATCATGATCATGGCGGGCTCGGCGAGCGAGGCGAACATCATCTCGCGGCTCGAGCCGATGCCGCCGAAGCTGGTGCCGATGTCCATGCCGGCGAGCGCGAGGAAGAAGCGTGCACTGGCGAGGAAAGCGATAATGGCAATGAGATCCGCCGACCAGCTGAAGATCAGGCCGGTCGCGAAGGTCGGCACCAGCGCGGCCGCGACCCAGATGGCGGCGAACACGACATAAGGCACGACGCGGAACATCCAGGAGGCGTTCTCGGCGATCACGGCGTCCTTGCGCAGCAGGCGCGCGAGATCGCGGTACGGCTGGATCAGCGAGGGCCCCTGCCGGCGCAGGATGCGCGCCCTCACCTTGCGCGTGATGCCGATGAGCAGCGGCGCCGCGAGCAGCACGATGAGCATCTGCGCGCCCTGGATGATCAGGTCGAGGATCAGGGCCATAGCGCCAGCACCGTGAGCAGCGAGACGAGCGCCACGAAGACCAGCGTCAGGTAGCGGCGGATGGTGAGGAACTGGAGATAATTCAGGCGATCGGCCGCGGCCGCGACTCCGGCCGCGACCGGCGCATAGAGCCAGTCATAAGCGAGATCGCGCAACTCGACGACGAGGCGCGCGGCGCGCGGATCGCCGGGCGGCGGCATCTCGACGTGCTCGCGCGCCTGGAATGCGACGGGGCCGAACACGCGCCGCAGCGGTTGGGCGAAACTCGAGGCCGAATATTGGGCGGCCGCGCTGGGCTCGGGAAAGCCGCAATCCCAGGCGGGCGCGCGGCGGATCTTGTCGGAAGCGAAGCGATGGATGGCGGTCGCGGCGAGCGTGCCGCTGAAGACGACGAAGAGGAGAACCAGCAGACCGTTGTAGGAGCTGCGGCTCTCGGCGACGGGCACGATCGACAACCAGGGCACGGAAAGTTGCGCCGGCATCCGCGCGCCGGCGAGGCTCTGCACCACCGGCGCGAGCGCGTCGATGACGATGCCCGGCAGGATGCCCGGAAGCAGGCACAGCGCGGCAAGCGCGAGCATGGCGGCGAGCGAGCAACGATCCACCTCGTGCACGCCGATCGCCGCAGAGGAGCGCGGGCGGCCCAGGAAAGTCACGCCAAAGGCGCGGACGAAACAGGCGCCGGCGAGCGCGGCCGCCATGGCGAGCACAGCGCCGACGGCCGGGATCAGGAATTTAAGACCCCATTGCGGGAGCTGCGGGCTCAGCAGGATCGCCTGGAAGGCAAGCCACTCTGAGACGAAACCGGTGAGCGGCGGCAGGGCCGAGATCGCGACGCAGCCTACCAGGAAGGCGAAGGCCGTATAGGGCATGCGATGAACGAGCCCTCCGAGCCGCTCCATGTCGCGCATGCCGGTCGCGGCGAGGACAGCGCCGGCGCCGAGGAACAGGAGGCTCTTGAAGATCGCGTGGTTGAGCACATGGAACAACGCCGCGGTGGCGGCAAGCGCCGCCAGCAGCGTCATGCCGTTCGCCTTGAAGGCAAGTGCGAGACCGAGGCCGACAAAGATGAAGCCGATGTTCTCGATGGTCGAGTAGGCGAGCATGCGCTTGAGATCGGACTGCATCAACGCCGAAAGGATGCCGAGTGCCGCCGAGGTGCCGCCCGCCACCAGCACCGGCACGCTCCACCAATACTGCGGCGGGCCGAGCAGATCGAAGACGACGCGGATGAAGCCGTAGATCGCGACCTTGGTCATCACGCCGCTCATCAAGGCCGAGACGTGGCTCGGCGCCGCCGGATGGGCGAGCGGCAGCCAGACGTGGAGCGGAACAAGGCCGGCTTTCGAGCCGGTGCCGAACAGCACAAGCGCCAGCACGAGCGCGGCGAGGCCGGGCGAGACCGTGGCGGCGCGGATGGTCGCGAAGGCATAGCCGCCGTCGGGACCGGCGAGCAGGCCGAAGGCCAGCAGCAGCGCGAGCGTCCCGAGGCTCGCCATCAAGAGATAGATGTAGCCGGCGCGCGCGTTGTCCCCTTCCCGATGGTGCGCCATTACGAGCGCCCAGGAGGAGAGCGACATGAATTCCCAAGAGAGCAGGAACGCGAACGCATCGGCCGCCAGCAGGACGAGCGTCATGCCGGCCAGGAAGGCCGGATAGAACGGCAGCACGCGTGTGGGCGCGCGCTCGTGCGCGCCATAGCCGAGCGCGAACAGGCTCGCGGCCGCGGCGCCGAGATGCAGCACCGCGAGGAAGAAGGCCGAAAGAGTGTCGAGGCGGAAGTGAGCGCCGAGCCAGGGAACGCCGAGAGGCAGCGTCAGCTCGGGCGCGCGCGCCACAGGCGCGAGCAGGCTCGTCAGCGCGAGGATGAGCAGGACGAGCGACACCGCGAGAGCCGCGGCGTAGACGATGGGCGTGGCGGCGCGCGTGCGGCCGATGAACACGCCCAGGCACGACAGGCCCAGCAGGACGGCCACGCACCAGAGGGCCGCAACCACCGTCATTTCGCGCCAATCCCCGTCTCGCCGCCCGACTCCGGGACAAGCTTCACAGGCTGGCGACGCCGCCGCAAGCGCCTTGTCGGGATGGCTGGGCTACGAGGCGGGCGGCCTCAGCCGGAGCTATGCGTCAGGCGCGGTGCCGGCCTCCGCCGGCGAGGAAATCCGCATAGGCGGCCGCGAGACCTTCGCGCAGCGGAGTGCGGGCGCGCCAGCCAAGGGCGCGTAGGCGGGAGACATCGAGCAGCTTGCGCGGGGTCCCGTCGGGCCGTGTGGTGTCGAAGACGAGCTCGCCGCGATAGCCGACCACCTCGGCGACGAGGCGCGCGAAGTCGCCGATCGACACCTCTTCGCCGCTGCCGATATTGAGGAACGTATCCCCCGAATAGTTCTGCATCACGAAGACGCAGGCGTCGGCGAGATCGTCGACGGCCATGAATTCGCGCAAGGGCTTGCCGGTCCCCCACACGCTCACGCTCGGAGAGTCGGCGAGCTTGGCCTCATGGAAGCGGCGAATGAGCGCCGCCGGCACGTGGCTGTTCTGCGGATGATAATTGTCGCCGGGCCCGTAGAGATTGGTGGGCATCACGGAGATGAAATCGACACCGTGTTGCTGGCGAAAAGCCTGACAGAGCTTGATGCCGGCGATCTTGGCGACCGCGTACCACTCGTTGCTCGGCTCGAGCGGCCCGGTGAGGAGCAGGTCCTCGTTCATCGGCTGCGGCGCGAGCTTCGGATAGATGCAGGAGGAGCCGAGGAACAACAGCTTGGCGACCCCCACCGCATGGGCGGCGCGGATCACGTTCAGCTCGATCGCGAGATTGTCCGCGATGAAGTCCGCCGGATAGGTCGCGTTCGCGTGAATGCCGCCGACCCGTCCGGCGGCGAGAAACACGGCGTCCGGCTTGTTGGCGCCGAGCCAGCGCTCGGTCGCATCCTGACGCGTGAGATCGAGCACATCGCGTTCGGCCGTGAGAACCTCGCATGATTCCGACGCGAGCCGGCGCACGATGGCGCTGCCAACCATACCAATATGTCCGGCCACGAAGACCCGCTTGCCGGTGAGATCGAACAGACTCATTCCTCACGCACTCCTATAGGCGCGATACCACGAGACGAACTGCCGGATGCCATCCGCGAGCGGTGTTCGCGGCGCAAAGCCGATGGCGGCCTGGAGGTCCGTGATGTCTGCATAAGTCTCGTGCACATCACCGGGCTGCATCGGCAGGAGCTCGCAGACGGCCTTGCGGCCGAGCTCGGTCTCGATGGCGCCGACCAGCGCCTTGAGCTCCTCGGGGCGGTTGTTGCCGATGTTGTAGACGCGCCAGGGCGCGAGGCTCGACGCTGGATCCGGGTCGTCGCCGCGCCAGCCCGGATCCCCTGTCGGCGGCTTGTCGACGAGACGCACCACGGCTTCGACGACGTCATCGACGAAGGTGAAGTCGCGGCGCATGTCTCCGTTGTTGAAGAGCTTGATGGGCTTGCCCTCGGCAATCGCCTCGGTGAAGAGCCAATAGGCCATGTCGGGCCGTCCCCACGGACCGTAGACCGTGAAGAAGCGCAGACCCGTGCTCGGGAGCGCGAAGAGATGCGCATAGGAATGCGCCATCAGCTCGTTGGCCTTCTTGGTGGCGCCGTAGAGGCTCACCGGATGGTCGACGTTCTGCGCCGTGGAGAACGGAATCCGGGTGTTGGCCCCGTAGACCGAGGAGGACGAGGCGTAGAGCAAGTGCCGGGTGCCGTGATGGCGGCAGCCTTCGAGGACGTTGAGGAAACCCGTGAAGTTCGCGTCCGCGTAGGCGTGCGGATCGGTCAATGAGTAACGGACGCCAGCCTGCGCCCCGAGATGGACCACGCGCGGGAAGCGGAATTCGGCGAACAGGCTGGCCATGCCGTCGTGGTCGGAGAGATCGAGCTTGCGGAAGGTGAAGAGCTGCGACGGCGAGAGCTGCGCGAGGCGCGCCTGCTTCAGCCGCGGATCGTAGTAGCTGTTGAGATTGTCGATGCCGACCACCGGACGACCGGACTCGATCAAGCGGCGCGCGACGTGATAGCCGATGAAGCCGGCGGCGCCGGTGACCAGGATCGTCTCGGGGGCGGACATGCGTCGGATCAATCGCGGTAGCGGCGGCTCTGCTCGTCGCGCATGACGAGGCGATCGGACTCGATCATCTCGCGCACCAGCTCGTCGAAAGTCACGCGATGGCGCCAGCCGAGCTTCTTGTGCGCCTTCGAGGGATCGCCGAGCAGCAGCTCGACCTCGGTGGGACGGAAATAGCGCGGATCGATCTCGACCAGCACGCGGCCGGTCGCGGCCTCGATGCCCTGCTCTGCCCTGCCCTCGCCGCGCCATTCGATGCGCATGCCGGCATGCGCGAAGGCCTTCTCGACGAACTCGCGCACCGTGTGGGTCTCGCCGGTGGCGAGCACGTAGTCGTCGGGCTCGGGCTGCTGCAGCATCAGGTACATGCCCTCGACGAAATCGCGGGCGTGACCCCAGTCGCGCTTGGCGTCGAGATTGCCGAGATAGAGCTTGTCCTGCATGCCGAGCTCGATCGCCGCGACCGCGCGGGTGATCTTTCGCGTCACGAAGGTCTCGCCGCGGGTCGGGCCTTCGTGGTTGAAGAGGATGCCGTTGGAGGCATGGAAGCCGTAGGCCTCGCGATAGTTCACGGTGATCCAATAGGCATAGAGCTTGGCGGCCGCATAGGGTGAGCGCGGATAGAAGGGCGTCGTCTCGCGCTGCGGCGTCTCCTGCACCTTGCCGTAGAGCTCGGAGGTCGAGGCCTGATAGAAGCGGACCTTGTCGGACATGCCGAGAATGCGGATTGCTTCGAGCAGACGCAGCGTGCCGAGCGCATCCGCATTGGCGGTGTATTCGGGCGTCTCGAAGCTCACCTGCACGTGGCTCTGCGCCGCGAGATTGTAGATCTCGGTCGGCTGCACCTCCTGCACGATGCGGATCAGATTGGTCGCATCGGTCATGTCGCCGTAGTGGGTCCAGAAGCGCACGTTCTCCTCGTGCGGGTCCTGGTACATGTGCTCGACCCGCGCCGTGTTGAACGAGGAGGAGCGCCGGCGGATGCCGTGCACGCGATAGCCCTTGCCGAGCAGGAGCTCGGCCAGATAGGCGCCGTCCTGGCCGGTCACGCCGGTGATCAATGCAACGCGTTCGCTCATGGGGTCCTCACTGCGGCGGGGCTGGGAGACCAGTCACTTAGGCGCTGGTAATGTTCTTGATGATTTTTGATGAAGTCCTCAAAATTCATCAGACCGACACTGATTTCATTGGCGAATTCGCTGCGACTTCATCATCCGGAGCATCGAGGAAATCAACCCGCCTGAATGCAGGCGGCCCGATTCACGTCCGGCGATAGACGTCGTCCAGCCGGATGATGTCGTCCTCGCCCAGATAGCTGCCGGTCTGCACCTCGATCAACTCCAGCGGGATGCGGCCGGGGTTCTCGAGCCGGTGGGTGTGACCGAGCGGGATATAGACCGACTCGTTCTCGTGCACCGTGCGGGTCTCCTCGCCGATGGTCACGAGCGCGGTGCCGCGCACCACGACCCAGTGCTCGGCGCGATGCAAGTGACGCTGCAGCGAGAGCCGCCCGCCCGAATAGACCGTGATGCGCTTCACCTGGAAGCGCTCGCCGGTATCGACCGAGTCGTAGTAGCCCCAGGGCCGATGCGTGCGCCGTGCCTCGGAGAGCTCGGTTCGCTTGGCGGCCTCGAGCTTCTTGACGAGCTCGCGCACGTCCTGGGCGCGGTCGCGCGGGGCGACCAGCACCGCGTCGGGTGTGGTGACGACGAGCAGGTCCTTCACGCCGAGCACCGTGGTGAGCCGGTCCTCGGCATGCACCAGGCAGTTCTCGGCCTGATGCAGCACGACCGGCCCCTGCACGGCATTGCCGGCGGCGTCGCGTGGCATCACGTCGAACACCGCATCCCAGCTGCCGATGTCGGACCAGCGGAAGGCGCCTTCCACCACGGCGGCCTTGTCGGTCTTCTCCATGACGGCGTAGTCGATCGACTTCTGCGGCGCGCGGGCGAAGCTTTCGGCCGCGAGGCGGACGAAGCCGAGCTCGTCGGCGTTGGAGTCCGCGACGGCGCCCTCCACGGCCTCGAGCATCGCGGGATCGAAGCGCTTGAGCTCGTCGATGAGCACCCCGGCCTGGAACAGGAAGTTGCCCGAATTCCAGAGATAACCCTCGGCCACATAACGCGCCGCGGTCGCGGCATCCGGCTTCTCGACGAAGGCATTGACCGCGAACACGCCGGCGGGGCCGAGCGACGCGCCGCGGCGGATGTAGCCGTAGCCGGTCTTCGGCTCGCTCGGCTTGATGCCGAAGGTGACGATGCGGCCCTGGCGCGCAGCTTCCTCGCCCGCGCGGCAGGCCGCATGGAAAAGCTCGATGTCGAACATCACGTGGTCGGCCGCGATGGTCAGTACGGCGATCTGCGGATCATAGCGGCGCGCGAACACGGTTGCGGCCGCGATGGCGGCGCCGGATTCGCGCCGCATCGGCTCGAGCACGATGACCGGGCTGATGCCCAGCTCCTCGGCTTGCCGCTGCGCGAAGAAGCGGAAGCGTTCGCCCGTGACCACGATCGGCGGCAGGAACAGCTCGGGATCGGTAACGCGCGCAAGCGCCTGCTGATAGGTCGAGCGCTCGCCGATCAACGGCAGGAACTGCTTGGGCATGGCCTCGCGCGAGACCGGCCAGAGGCGCGTGCCCGAACCGCCGGCGAGCACGACAGGAATGATGCGAGGCGACATGGCTGAGGTGGCTTCCGGATCGTGAGATTACTGCGCGACCGCATCGCGCCGGCGGGACTCCCACCAGCGGGAGGTCATCAGCGCGCGATGGAACAAGCGGCCGAACCAGGCTTCGGGCAGCATACTGGCGAGCAGCAAAAGGCTCGTGCCGGCCGCGAGGGAGATCCGGCCTGCCCCATCCTTGCGGGTCCCCTCATTGCGCTTACGCCATTGGGATAAGAGCGCGGACGGCCGAAATAGATCGCGGTGCTTGTCACGAATGCGGCGCCACAAGGCACCGTGCCGCGGAATCGAGACGCTGATCAGCATGCCGCTGGCGCTGACATGATAGATCAACAGCGGCTTCGCCACCTCGATGCCGCGATAGCCCGACGCCGCGACGCGGATGTTGAACTCCCAGTCCTCATATCCCTCGCGCATCGACTCGTCGTAGCCGCCGACGGCTTCCCAGGCACGCTTGCGGATCAACATCCCGTAGGGCAGATCGTTGAGGAACAGCTGGTCGAAGCGGTCGAAATGGCACGGGCGCACGCCGGTGCGGGCGCCGACGAGACGCATGTGCGTGAAAACGAAGGCCACATCGTCAGGCGCGGATGTGAGAAGGCAATGGGTCTCGGCCAGAAACGAGGGAGCGAGCTGATCATCGCAGTCGAGCGGCAGGACGAGGTCCGAACGTGCTTCGCGAAAGCCGGTGTTGCGTGCGGCGGCAAGGCCGCGGTTCTCCTGATGGACGACACGGATGCCGGGATCGAGGGAGGCGAGCTTGTCCAGCGTCGCCTGCTCGGTCGAACCGTCATCGACAATGACGATCTCGAAATCACGGAAGGTCTGAGCCGCGATGCTGGCCAGCAGCGCATCGAGATATCGTCCGCCATTGTAGCAAGGCACGATGATGCTGATGGCCGGCACCGTCATGACAGCGACTTCCCGACGGGATGAAGCGATGCCCAGATCTCGCCCCACGGCGTCAGCAGCTCGTCGATCGCGAGACCGGCCGCGCCGGTCTCGGCGCGGAATTCGGAGAGCATGGGCTCGATCTTGTGGTCGGGATCCGAATAGTAGTTGGCGCCGACCTCGCGCCGCATGGGCAGCTTCCAATCGCGCTCGAACAACGGCACGCGAATGAGGAAACGACGCGCATCGGTCTTCGCGATCAACGTCGACAGAAACCCGACGCGATCAGTGATGTGCTCCAGCACATTGGACAGCACCACAACGTCCCACGGGCCCGTGGGAAGCGCGCGCGTGGCATCGGTCTCGACGAACTCGAGATTTGATGGATTGTCGGCCGCGCGCGCTTGCGCGAGCCGCCCCTTATCGTAGTCGACGCCCACGACCCTAGCCCCCGGCCGTTCTCGGGCGATCGTACGGGCAACAGCCCCATAACCGCAACCGACATCCAACACCTTCTGGCCGTTCGCGATGCGTTCGACGAAGAAGTCGTGGTAGCGCATCAAGCGGTGCTTGGGGTGCACACCCTGGCCGTGGACCAGCGCGCGCTCGTTCACGACGTGCTCCAGGTCGTCCTGGATCGCGAACAGGCGCGCCAGCCCTGCCCCCGTGTCGGAACCGCGCGACTCCAGCACGAACAGGCCTTTGAGGAAGACGTGCCGGAGCCGGCGTGGCAGCAGCTGCCAGAGGACCGCGAGCAGATCGGCTAGGGCAAGGGCAACACGCTTCATACTTGGACTCGCGAGCGGAATTCAGGGACTGGCGGGCGCCGCGACGGCGGGCCGTCAAGGACAAGGATAAGAATCATGCGCCGGGATGCCCCAGCAGATCGCGGAACAAGCGCTCGTGGCGATCGAGCCAGGCCGTGAGGCCGAAGCGCTCGACCGCCCGCGCACGCGCCGCGCGGCTCATCGCCTCACGGCCCTCCACGATCCGTGCCATGCCGGCCGCGATCGCGGCCGGCACAGGCGTCGGCGTGTCGTCAAAGGTCTCGGGGACCGGCAAGGGCACGCCGGCCTCGTCGCCAACCAGCTCGGGGACGCCGCCCGAGCGCGAATAGAGGATCGGCAGGCCGGTCGCCAAGGCTTCAAGCACGACGTTGGGACACGGGTCGTTGTGCTTCAGCATCAGATAGGCGTCGGCCGCGCGATAGATCGCCGGCGCGGTGGCGCCGGAGTACGGTCCCGTGAAGGCCACATGATCGGCAATGCCCTGCTGCTCGGCGAGCATGCGGGCCTGCGCTTCGATCTGCCGCTCCACAACACCGGCTACGGTCAGTCGGACATCCGCTCCGCCGCGACGCGCGGCCGCGAGGCCTTCGATCGACGCGGTGAGCCGATAGGCCGTTGAGCTTCCGATCTTGCCAGTGACCAGGAACGTGAACGGCCCCGCGCGCTCGTTCGCTGCGGCGGGAGTGAAGTGCTCCACGTCGACCGCGTTGTAGAGGATCTCCGACGTGCCGTCGCGCCGCCCGAGATATCGCTCCGCGCAGCTGCGGCAGAAGGCGCTCTGATAGAGCACGTGCGATGCGATGCGATGCACCGCAGCCATGCGCGCGTTCTCGCGCTGCCAACCGTCGGGGTACCAGGATGGATAAAACACGCCGTTCTGGTTGAGCACGATCGGTACGCGCGCGCGGTGCACCGCGTCGATAACACCTTGCGGCAGATAGATGGCGTTGGAGAGAATGTAGAACAGCGAGTAGCCGAACCGGTGGTCCGGAAAGCGTTCGCCGAGGATGCGGCGCTTGACCAGCGGCCCGCCCGCATCGCCCGCACGCGCGCCGCCGTAGGAGACCGCAATGACCTCACGGCGGCGGAATGGCAGACCGCCGAGAGCGGCCGCGCCCATCGCCCAGCGATAGAACGTCCGCTGCGCGTCGCTCACCGCAGAGCTCATCCGGCCTGCTCTGCCAGGAGCGGCTGCCACACTTCATGCAGATGACGACGGCCGACGACGGACCAGTCCGCGACCATGACGGCCTCTCGCGCCGCGGCCTTGAGCGCGGCCGCATGGTCCGGCAAGGCCAGCAGCTCGCGCGCGCACTGCGCGATCGCGTCGACGTCGTCGACAGCGACAAGCGCCCCGCTCTCTCCGTCGCGGATCAGGTCAGGCGCCATGCCGACGCGCGTGGACACGACCGGCACGCCCGAGGACATGCTCTCCATCAGCGCCATGGGGCCGCCCTCCTCGCGGCTCGTGACGAGATAGAGATCGAGCGCATGGTAGAGTCGCGCGAGCGCATCGCGGTCCGGCGCATAGTCATGGGCATAGCGAACGCCGAGGCGCTCCAGGCCGCTCTTCACGAAACCGCGCGCGGGCCCCGAGAGGAGGACAAAGACCGGAAGATCCTTCGCGAGCCGCTCGACGGCCGCGAGAAAGACGTCCGGACCCTTGATCGGCTTCGGCTCGATGCCGTCGCCCCAGCCGACCCCATCCTTCTGGAAGGAGCCGACGACGATCTCGTGCTCGCGAATGCCGAAGCGCGCGCGGGCGGCGCGGCGCTCGTCCTCGCTCGGCGGCAGGAAGCGGTCGGTTTCACAGCCGATCGGAATCTGCACGATCTTCGCGGCCGGAACGCCCCAGGACAGCAGGCGCTCGCGCACGATGCCGGCGGATGCAACGATGCGATCGAGCCTCGGGACGGTTTCGAGAAACTGCTTGATGTGCTCGGCGACTTCGGGCCCGTCCTCGGGCTTGCCGTGGAAGAAGGTCGTCACGAACCGGCATCGCCGCGACAGGAAGCGTCCCCAGGCGACCCATTGGTATTGCGAACCGAACTCCACGACCCCGGAGGTGAGCGCGGCCGGATCCGTGGTGATCCAAGCCGTACCGGGCGCGATGCGATTGGCGGCCTCGGCCGTAAAGGTGCCCCACCAGCGGATCGCCCAGTCGGCGCGCTCGATGACGATGCCGACCGGCGGGCGTTGCGGCGCGAGGCCGACGCCGGCGAGCGCGCGATGACCCAGCGCGGTCGCCGCGTAACCCGCCGACTTGAAGCGTGAGAGAGCCGCGCGCGCGTTCACGACACGGCCCCCGCGCCTTCACGTTCGGCGCGCATCATGCGCGCGACGACACCGCGGAAGTCGACCTTCGGCTTCCAGCCGAGCGCGCTGGCGGCCTTTCCGGCGTTGCCGACCGAAAAGAAGATATCGGTCGGGCGCGCGAGCGCCGGGTCGTGATCGACGTGATCGCGCCAATCGAGCCCGGCCTCGCCGAAGGCGGCCGCCACGAAATCCTCGAGCCGATGGGCGACGCCCGACGCGATGACGAAATTCTCGGCGCGCTCGTGCTGCAGCATGGCCCACATGGCCTCGACATAATCCGGGGCCCACCCCCAGTCGCGGCGGATGGACAGGTTGCCGAGCTTCAGGCGCTGACGGCTTCCCGCCGCGATGCGCGCCGCGGCAGCAGTGATCTTGCGCGTGACGAAACGATCCGGCCGCAGCGGGGACTCGTGGTTGAACAGCAGTCCCGAGCAGGCGAACAGGCCGTAGGCCTCGCGGTAGTTGGCGGTGAGCGCGATGGCCGCGGCCTTGGCGACGCCGTAGGGGCTACGCGGGCGGAACGCGGTGAGCTCATCCGCGGCATTCTCCCCCGTGTCGCCGAAGCACTCGGAGGAGCCCGCATGATAGAAGCGGATCGCCGGATCGATGAAGCGAACGGCTTCGAGCATGTTGAGCGTACCGTTCACGATGCTCTCGATGGTCTCGACCGGCTGCGTGAAGGACATCGCGACGGACGACTGGCCCGCGAGGTTGTAGATCTCCTGCGGCCTGATGCGCTCGATCGCCTGGACCACCGAGCGGAAATCTACCGGCGAGACCGAGTGCATCCGCACCTCGTCGCGAATGCCGAGCGCGGTCAGCCCCTGCAGCGAGGCGAGCTCCGCGTCGCGCGAGGTGCCGTGGACCTCGTAGTCCTTGGCGAGCAGCAGGCGCGCCAGATAGGCGCCGTCCTGCCCGCTCGCGCCGATGATGAGAGCGGTGCGTGCCATCAAAGGGGAAGTCTCAGCAGCGCGGAGGCGAGCCAGTCGCTCCGTCCCGCGCGTTGCGCGATGATGGCCGAACGGTCCGCATGCAGCCGCTCGAACAAATCCAGATAGGCTGTGGTCATGCGTGTCGCCGTGTTGGGATAACGGCCGACAGCCGCCTTCCACTCCTGATACCGCGCGACCATCCGTTCGAGCGCCGGCTCGATGTCGTCGGCGCCGTCGAAGGCCTCGCCGCACTCACGGCAGTATTCGGGCAGCGCGCCGCTGCGTCGATAGAGCAGCGGGAGCCCGAGCATCGCGCCCTCGACATGATGCATGCCGGCCGGCTCGTTCACCGATGCCGTGATGTAGACGTGATTGTCCGCAAGAGCGGCCGCGAGCGCGGCACCGTCGAGCGGCGGGACGATCCTGACATGCCGCACCTCGACGCCCGATGGCGCATTGCCGATATAGGTGAACGACAGACGGCCGCGCCAGCGCGGCGCTTCGAGAAGGCCGTCGATCCGCCGATAGACGTCCCAGCCTTTCTTCGCGTGTCCGCCCCAATGATGCGTCACGAGGCGCATCGGCTCCTGGCCATTCCAGGTGAGGGCGCTGTCGCGGCGAAAGATCTCTTCGTCGGCGCCATTGAGAATACTCGAGAAGGGCGTGTCGCGGCGCCAGACCGAGAGCTCCTTCAGCCAGCTGGCGATGAACACCGTGTGATCGGCCACATGGTTCGCGAGCCGCAGGCGCCAGTTGATCGTGCGGGTGCCTTTACGCTCGTCGCATTCATTGATCCGATGCACCACGATCGTGCTCGGATGCGCGCGCTTGTGCTCCAGCAGGCGCCCGGGCGTGAAGGTCAATTGCGGGTTGCGCGCGCGCGGATCGATCATCAGAGCGAGATCGACGTCGGGCGAGAGCTCGAACGCGACCTCGTGGCCGCGCGCACGGGCGGCGGCCGCGAGCGCGAGCACGAAACGGTTGCCGCCGCCCCAGGGGCCGTCGACCGGCCGGGTGTTGATGGCAATCTTCATGGGCGCATCTGCCGAGCCGTTCGGTCGGCGAAACATCGATCGATCACCATGGCGGTCACGGTGGCCCGTCCCGCAGGGCCGACGTGATCCGGGTCACCGAGCAGCCGATCAGGCAACGCGTCGCTGAGATCGACGAAGGTCGCACCTTGCTCGCGCGTCAGATCCTCCACGCGGGAGGACAGCATCGCAAAGCTCGGCACGGCCGAGGCCGCTTTCCGATACACCTCGCTCAGAGGGTAGCGCACCACGCAGGTCGCGATGCCACGCTTGCGAAGATCGACGAGCGTGTCACGCAGGCTTCGCAGCAGCCGCTCCGTGGCGCTGCCGGCCGGAAGCGGCGCGTGCAGTTGAACCCGGATCTCCGCGTTGCGGCGCTGCTCCGCCGCTGGCCAATCCGCGAACGAGCGCGGCTCCTGCGGCGCAGCTGTGCCCTTGGCGGGAGACGACGTCCACCTGTGGAATAAGGCCTGCCAATGCGCGAGGAGATAGCGCCGGAAGTGCGGCCGCGTGAACTGGAGCAGCGGTTCGGACCCGCCGAGCAGCTCCTGGCGGAACTCGTCCTGAGCATTCTCGGCGCGGTAGATCGCGAACTGCTGTGGCGAGAGCTGGAGAATGACGCCCTTCGGTTTCTTCGCGCCCGCAAAGGCTTCCGCCTTGAACAACATCAGCGGCAGCGTCTCGGCCGGGTAGCCGAGATTGACCACGTCCGGGCTCGTGACGATCGCATTGGCGACCTGGGAGTCGCCGAACACCGCGATCGGCGCCGTGGCGGAACGAAAGAGGAGCCGATAGCGCTCGAAGTCGTCGGCCGGTGCCGCGACGTAGCGGATCAGCATCTCGCTTCCGACCACGAAGATCGCGGCGCCGAGCACGAAGACGGCGAGAAACGCCATGGCGAACCGCTTCGTGCCGTCGCGACGCTCAGAACTGGAAATAGATGAACTCACCCGCCTTGCCCTGCAGCACGATGATGGTGACGGCGAGCGTCATGGCAGCGAAGACCACGCCCGTGAGGGCGTTCGGCCGCCACGTGATCCAAGCCTGGATGCCACGCGGCGCGGCCACGGCTTCGAACGCCGGGTGCCACTTGCGCATGATTTCCTGCGTGTTCGGCAGCAGCCACATGGCGAGGAAGCCGAGCACGACCCAGGCGATCTGGTTGCCCCCGCTGTAGGCCGGCATCGGCTTGAAATGAAAGATGCTCGCGAACGGCTCCCACGCGATGAGCCGGCCGAAGCCGGGCTGCCAGTGGAACGGCAGGGCGATGCCGTCGAAGCCGGCCATGGCCCGCAGCAGCCGCAGCGCGCCGTCGAAGCTCTCGGCGCGGAAGAAGACCCAGGCGATCATCACGGCGAGCAGCGTGAGCAAGCCGCCGGCGACCGTTCCGATCCGAGGTCCGCCACGCGCCGCCCAGGCGCGCCAAGCGTGGTTGATCATCAGGTAGAGCCCGTGCAGCCCGCCCCAGAGCACGAAGGTCCAGGAGGCACCATGCCAGAGGCCGCCGAGCAGCATCACGATCATGACGTTGAGATAGCGGCGCGTCGCGCCCTGCCGGTTTCCGCCGAGCGGCACGTACAAATAATCGCGCAGGAAGCGCGAGAGCGTCATGTGCCAGCGGCGCCAGAACTCGATGATGCTCGTCGCCTTGTAGGGCGAGTCGAAGTTGAGCGGCAGCTTCACGCCGAACAGTCGCGCCAGACCGATCGCCATGTCGGAGTAGCCGGAGAAGTCCAGGTAGATCTGCAGCGTGAAACAGGCGGTGCCGAGCCAGGCTTCGATGAAGGACAGCTCGAGGCCCGCATCGGCTGCGCGAAACACATTGTCTGACCAGGTTGCGAACCGGTCCGCGAAGAACACCTTCTTGGCGAGGCCGATCGCGAAGATCGCAAAGCCCACGGCGAGATCGCGCCACACTTCCTCGGCGGAACGTCGGTCGCCCGAATAGAGACGCGCGAACTGCGGCATCATCTCGCTGTGATGCACGATCGGGCCCGCGATGAGATGCGGGAAGAACGTGATGAAGAGGCAATAGGCCGGGAAGCTGCGCTCGGGTGCCTTGCCCTGATAGGAGTCGGCGAGAAACGCGATCTGCTGGAAGGTGAAGAACGATATCGCGAGCGGCAGCAGGATGCCCCATTCGGGCAGATTGCGATCCGACAGCACGTTGATGGTGCGGATCGCGAAGTCGGCATATTTGAACAAGGCGAGCACGCCGAGGTTCGCCGCAATGCCGACGATCAGCAGAGCCTTGCGTGCGCTTGTCCCGGCATCCGGCGCGATCGCGCGGCCGACCACGAAATTGAAGACCATCGAGCCGAGAAGGAGCGGCAGGTAGAGCGGATTCCACCAGCCATAGAAGATGAGCGAGGCGAACGCGAGGAAGCCGATCGAGGCGCCCGCCGGCGCACGCCGCTCCATCCAGAGATAGAGACTGAGCGTGATCGGCAAAAAGACCAGCAGGAAGATCGGAGCGTGGAACAGCATGGCTAGTGGGCCGACGTCCGTGCGGCGTAGAGGGACAATCCGCGGCGCGCAAGATCGACCATGACTTCCCCGGTTCGCTCCAGTCCCCAGTGGGCGACCACGGTCTCGCGCGCGGCGCGGCCGAGCCGCTCGGCGAGCGCGCGATCCTCGACGACGCGATTGATGGCGGCGCCGAGCGCGACCGCATCTCCGGGCGGCACCAGCAAGCAGTTCTCGCCATCGCGCAGGAGGTCGGGCGCCCAGAGGCCGCGGATGCGCGTCAGAATGAGAGGTCGGCCGCAGCTCATCGCCTGCAGTGAGACGCTCTGGCCGGTCGGCTGGTGCACATCCTTCGACGGCACGACGACGACGCGCGCCGCATTGTAGAGCCGGCGCAGCTCCTGGTCGGAGATGCTGCGTCCCGAGAAGTCGCCGGGCGTGATCGTCACGTGGTCATGACCGGCGGGCACATCGACCTTCAGCGACGTGACGATGCGGATCGGCTGCTTGCCGGGCGCACGCACCAGGGTCGCGAAGTCACGATTCCAGTCCTGACCGATCGCGAAGACGAAGTTCTCTTGCGGCACCTCAGGACATGGGCGCCAGTAGGCCGTGTCGATGCCGAAGGGCAGGAAGCCAGCCTTCACGGGATCGAGCCCGTAGCGGGCGACCGCGGCGTCACGATCGGCCGGGCTCAGGAAGTAGGTCAAATCCAGCCCCGCGAGCGCCCGTCGCAGAACGGCCCGCACCAGCGGGCGCGCAGACGCCGGCGAGCGGTCCTCGATATCCGAGAGCCCCTGAAATCCGCCGATCAGGACGGGCCGCGCAGCCTTGCCCGGAAAAGCCAATCCCATGCTCAGGGAAAAGCCGTCCGTGTTGCTGATCAGCACCTTGGCATTGCGCACCGGGCGCAGCTTCAGCCGCGCCGTCATCGGCCGCGCGCCGACCGCGGTGAGCCGGGCAAACGCGCGCTCGCAGACATCGGCGACTCGCCCGGCCGCGCCGGCCTCGGCCCCCGCGCTCGACATCATGGCGGCGGACATGCCTGCGTCGAGGAGGTCGAAGTAGCCATAAAAGAAGTCACGCGGCACTTCCTCGCCACGAGACAACTGGTCGATGCGGAAGTCGCGGCCACCTTTGTTGAAGACGACGATGTCGGCATCGGCTGGCGTGATCTGACGCGCGGTATCCATGGGTCAGCCCGTGACCCCCACAAGGCGACGGCTTAGCCCCATTGCTTCACCAGGGCTCCCGTGCGGCGAGCAGCTCGGCGATCTCCAGATCGAGGGGCTCGTCGATGTTGACCAGCGGGCGCTCCAGCACCACGGCGATACAGTCGTCCTCGATGATCGTGCCGTGTTCCACCACGGTGTCGCGCCGCGCCGCATAGCAGACGCCGTTGCGGTGATAGTAGGCCGGAATGTCCTGGCGCCGCGCGAAGCGGGCGCCGCCTTCGAGATAGAAGCCGATGCGGCCCTGGGCGCCGACGGTCAGCGTCTTGTGGGGCGTGTAGTGCGCAGGCGTCGGCGACACGGTGGCGGCGGCACGCGCATCCGTATCGACGAGCGCCGCAAGCGTCGCCTCGATGTCGGCTGCGCGGCGCAACGGGCTCGTCGGCTCGATCAGCACCGACAGATCGTAGGCCCTGCCGTCGCGACGCTCCATGTCGCGCCAGACATGCCTCCACACGTCCACGGACTTCGCCGCGTCGCCGGACAGCTCCGCGGGCCGCAGCTCAGGCACCGCGAGTCCGTGCCGCTCCGCCTCGGCCGCGATCGACGGATCATCGGTCGAGCACATGGCGCGGTCGATGAACTTGGCTTCCGCAATGGTGCGCGCGGCGCGCGCGACCAGACTCAAACCGCGCACCGGCTTGAGGTTCTTTCCCGGAATACCTTTCGAGCCGCCACGCGCCGGGACGACGGCCAGGACCGAGAGACCGCGAAACGGCATCAGGCGACGTAGGCGAGGCGCTTCTGGATCTTGATGTCGGCCCGCGCCAGCGCATCCGCGATCTGCTGCCCGGCAGTGCCGTCGCCGAACATCAGATCGCGCGGGTAACGGCCGTGGGCGAGCTGACGGCGGATCGCCGCCTCGATCGCGTCACGTGCATAGGGCGCGTGCATCACATTGGGTCCGTGCTCGCGTCCGCCCTGCCGCGTGCCGATGTTCACGGCCGGGACGCCGAGGTAAACGCCTTCGCGCAGCGCCGAGCTCGAATTGCCTGCGAGGCAGGCCGCATTGCTGATCAGCCGCGCGTAGTCCTCGGGCGAGAAATTCCGATAGAAGTGGATGTTCTGCGCGCGCCCCTGCTCGCGCGCCATGCGCAAGCCTTTGGAGACGTCATCGGATCCGGCGTCCACGTTGGGCCAGAGCCAGACAGTCGGCATGCCGATGGCGCGCACGGCTTCCAGCGTCTCGTTGATCTGCCTAAAGCCGTGACCGTATTCGGTCGTAACGGGGTGCTGCAGGACGACCAGATACGGCTTCTCCGGATCGATCTCCGCGCCGACGCCCTTGTAGCGCACGAACAGATCGGGCGGCAGCTTCAGGTCGAGATGCGCGACGAGATCGATCGATGGACAGCCCGTGAGATGCACGGTGTCGGGATGCTCGCCCATGCGGACGACGAAGTCGCGCGCACGCTCGGTGGCCGGAAAGTGAATGTGCGCGAGCTTGGTGACCGCGTGGCGGACGCTCTCGTCGATGGAGCCCGTGACCTCGCCGCCCTGGGTGTGCGCGACCGGGATATTCATGTAGCTCGCCGCGATCGCGGTCGCGATGGTCTCGAACCGATCCGCGACGGTGAGCACGACGTCGGGCTTGAGATTCTCGAATTGGGTGGCGAGCTCGATGACACCGAGGCCAGTCGACTTCGCCATG
The DNA here is from genome assembly GCA_023404705.1 of Pseudomonadota bacterium. Lineage (GTDB taxonomy): Bacteria > Pseudomonadota > Alphaproteobacteria > Rhizobiales > Xanthobacteraceae > FEB-22. The sequence continues at coordinate 118,655 of JAEYAU010000261.1, read as the reverse complement.
GTGGTCGGAGTCTCGCCCTCGACGATGGTGTGCACCATCGAGGTCGGCGTGAAGCCGTCCGTCTCGATCACGTCCCTCACATTGCCGAAGCGCTGCAGCAGCGCGGAGGCGCCGAGGACGAGCTGCAGCTCGAGATCGGGATGATCGTTCACGGCGCGCAGCACGGATTTGATGCGCCCGTAATTGGCGCGGCTGAAGACCACAATGCAGACTTTGCGTTTCGTCATTTTCTAGGCCTCGAAATCCTCAGGTCGCAGCAGGCGCTCGGGCGCGACATCGCGCACCAGGCGGCGGCCGATGATGCGGGTGAGCTCGTGTTCCGGGATGCCGGTGCCGGGCTTCTTGGCCGTCAGCATCTCGGCCGAGAGCACCGTGCCGGCGTGCAAAACGCGGACGGGCGCGAGGCTGCGCCGGAACATGGCGCGGACCGGCGCCAGCTCCTGCGCGAGCGCGTCCTTGTCTACGGGATGGCGATCCATCACGGCAATGGCGTCGCGGAAATCGGCGACGCGACGGAACTCATCCACGGTCAGCGATGCCGGAACGTCAGGCCCGAACATGCCGCGGTCGAGCGTGATGTGCAGCTCGAGCACGTCGGCGCCGCGCGCGAGCGCGGCGATCGGCGGCTCGGTGCGGCCCGAGTGGTCCGAAAGGCCGGTCGGCACGCCGTAGCGGCTGCGCATCTCGCCCATGACGTTGAGGCCGACCTGCTCGAGCGGCGTCGGATAGCGGGTCGTGCATTGCAGGATCGCGAGATCGCGGCCCGCGCCGCGAATGGCGCGTGCGAGTGCGTCGATCTCGGACCAGCCGCTCATGCCGGTGGAAAGGAGGAAGGGCGCGCCGGTCTTCATCATCGCGTCGAGGATCGCGGTCGAGCCGAGCTCGCCCGAGGCAATCTTCCAGGCCGGCATGCCGAGCCGCGTCAGCAGCGAGACGGCTTCGACGGAGAATGCCGAGGACAGGAACACGAGCCCCTTTTCGCGCGCATGCTCGGTGAGGCCCTGCCATTGCTCCGGCGTGAACTCCATGCGCTGCCAATAGGCGAAGCGGGTCTCGTCCTGACGCGAGAACTTGACGCGGAACGGCTCGTCGAGCGTCGACTCGGCGGCCGCGATATGGGTCTGGAACTTGATCGCGTCGGCGCCCGCCCGGGCGGCCGCGTCGATGAAGGCATGGGCGAGCCCGAGCGAGCCGTCATGCGCCTGGGCGACCTCGGCGATCAGGAACGCGCGGCCGCCGCCGATCGTGTGCTGGGCAATCGAGAAGGTGTTGGTCATGAGAGCTTCAAATGGCGCACGAGAGGTTGGGCGGCGCGATCCCGAGGACGTCGGAAAATCCGGGCGCCGTCGCGGCGAGCTGCTCGAACGTCCCCTGCCCGGCCAAGCGCCCGTCGACCAGATAGAGGACGCGATCGCAGCGAGCAACCGAGGAGGCACGGTGCGCGACGATCACCAGTGTCTTCGAGCCCTTGAGTTCGGCGAGAGCCTCGTCGATCGCCGCCGCGACCTCGTGGTCGAGCGCAGATGTGGGCTCGTCGAGCACGATGAGTTCGGGATCGCCCACCAGAGCCCGCGCCACCGCCAGGCGTTGGCGCTGGCCGCCGGATACGCGGCTTCCGCGGTCGCCGAGGCTCGTGTCCAGGCCCTTCGGCAGCGTCCTGACGAAATCAGCGAGGTGAGCGCGTTCGAGCGCCTTCCAGATCCGCGTATCCGCGTCGGCGAACTCGCGGCCGAACAGCACGTTGTCGCGCAGTGACGCGTTCCAGAAGAACGGATCCTGCGGCACGAGGGCGATGAGCCGCTGCCACGCGCGCTCGTGGCCACGAATGGAACGGCCATCGACGCGAACGTCGCCGGCCGTAGACGTCAGGAGTCCCATCAGCAGATTGACGAAGGTGCTTTTGCCGGCGCCGGATGGGCCGCACACGCCGAGCATCGTTCCTTGCGGTAGGTCGAGACTCACGCCTGTCAGCGATGGGATGGTGGAACCTTTGTATCCGAACGAGACGTTGTCGAAGGCGATGCTCTGCCGATAGGTGAAGGCCGTATCGTTGCGCTCCGGCTCGGCCGTAGCGTGCGAGGTCGAGAGATCACGGTGCACAGCATCGAGGCTCGCAAGATGGAAGCGCAGCTGCGCGGCACCGGAGACGCCGCGCACGGCCGCGGGCGCGAGCCGCAGCGCGGCCGCAGCGAAGGCGACCGCCAGGGGAAGCGCTGCGGAGAACTCGGACCGCAGCGTGACCGCGAGCAACCCGAGCACCACCGCGGTGCCGAGCAGCCACTCGGAGCCGATCACCGGCACTTGCCGCAGCAGGCCGACGCGTTCCAACGCGCCGCTCATCTTGTTGGCATGAACCGCGAACGCCCTGTGAGCGGCGCCATCACGGTCGTAGATTGCGGCTTCCCGGTAGCCCTGCAGCAGCCGCGCCGCGATGGCGCTCGCAGAGTGGCGCGCCTCCATTCCGACGAGGCCGAGATTGCGAAGGCGACGGAACAGGAACAGATAGTTCGCCCCGGCCAGGAGACCCACGATGCCCATGGAGGCAAGCGTGACCTGCCAGTCGATCAACAGCATCAGGATCGCCATGGCGCCGACTTGCGCGGCCGCGCCGACCAGTATGATGGACTCGGACGAGAGCGTGGCGATGCTCGCGGAATCGCCAGTGACCATGGCGAGCCGGCGGTTGGGATCCGCGCGCAACTGAAGCTCGTAGGGTTCGCGCGCATAGGCGGCGAGCAGGCGCTTGGCCGTCTCGGTCCGCGTGCGCGCGGCGAAACGCGCCGTCAGGATCGTGTTGCCGATCTTCAGCAGCGTTCGGACTGTGAGCACCCCGAGCAGCAACACCGTGACGACGAGGAACGCCTGGCGCGGCTCGACCACCCCGGTCAACCGCTCGATCCGCCCCAGCACGGCGCGCGCCGACGCCGAGTTCGGGTCGGCCGCGATGGCCACCAGCGGGATCACCGAGCCGATGGAGAGCATTTCCAGCACCGACTCGGCGACACTCAATCCCGCGAGCACCAGGGCCCGTCGGCGCTGATCGCGCCCGAGCACCGCTGCGAGATTCGCGATCCAGGCGAAGTGACCCAGGATGGTTCGAGGGCCGATCATGCTGAACGGCTCTCGGCGGGTGCCACACGTGATGCACGCTCGAGGATCGCCTCGACAAAGGCATTCAGCCGGTCCGCATAGCTCTCATCGAACGGCGCCACGAGGCGATCGACCATGCGCGAGATGCGCGCCCTTGCCTCGCCGTCGCCGATCAGCCCGATGAGGCGCTTGAGCCCCGACGCCAGCTCATGATCTCGGCGCACCACCACAATGTCGGGGTGATGCAGGATCTCGTCGAAGTGCGTCAGCGGTGCATTGCCGGGCGCAAACTCGGCGGCGGTCTGGTCCTCGGGATAGAGACACAGCAGCGGCCGGCGCAGCAGCAGGCCCTCGAGCGCGATGGTCGAGAGCGGCGAGATCACGGCGTCGCTCGCCACCAGCGCGGTGACGCGACTTTCCGTGGCCTTGCCCGGAATGGCTGCCAAGTCCGGATCGAGGGCCGCGCGCTGAATCGTCACGTGGGTCCACGGCTCGCTGAGGATCGCGGCGATCTCGCCTTCGATGCGGCGCCACGGATAAGGGCGATAGAGCACCTGCGGCGCCGCAGCGCCTTGGTCGCGGCACCAGGCGTCGATCCGCTGCAAGCGGCGGTGATCTCCGCCGAGAATCGAGGATGCGCCATAGAGGAGGATCGGCCGCGCCGGATCGAGACCGAGACTGCGCGCCGCCGTCTCGCGATCCAGCGCAAGGTTGCGATAGTGATCGAACTGCGCAGCGCCGATGATCGTCGCGCGCTCGGGGGCGAGGCCCATGAAGCGCACCGCGTGCTCGGCGGTCTGCGCGCCCCAGACCAGCATGTGATCCGGATGCGCTTCGACAGTGTTCTTGCTCGAGGGGTTGTCCCAGGAGTTCATGATGATCACCGACGGAATGCCACGCCGCCGTGCCGCCAGCACCAGATCGTTCACGTAGATCCCGTTCAGCGCCGACGGGTGGATCACGAGATCGGGCCGCTCCTGGTCGAGCAAGTGCTCGAGGCCTTCGTAGCGCCCGGCGGCGAGGCGCCGCCGCTGGCGCAGCCTGTCGAGCTGGATCAGGCCCGGCAGGGCCATGACGCTCAGGATCGTGCGCTCGCGCCGGCCCATGGCCAGGCGGCGCATGCGGCGGACCTTGCGCCAGTGATCCCCGGGACGCCACCGCAATTGATGCAGCATGGCGAGCCGCGACCAAGCATCGGCACGACGGTCGTCGCCCCCGAGCATACGCCAGTCGAGCTGCGGAAAGGCTGCCGCCGCATCCATTCCCATGCGCTTGTTGCGCGGCGGCGCGACAAAGCTGACACGATGCCGCTCGACGAGCCGGGCGAACGCACCGGTGGCGATGAAATTGTCCACCGCGCGGTCCTGGTCGAGAAACACCAGGATCCGTGCCGAACGGGCGGCAGCTGCAGCGGTGCGCAACATCTGCGTCATGACCGGCGAAGGTGCTCGTTGTGCTGCGCCATGGACTCGACCAGCTCCGTGAGCCGCGTGGGATAGCCGCGCTCGTGGGGCGTGACGATTTCGGCGCAGGCCGCGATCAAGGTGTCGGCCACGCCGGGCGCTCCTACGCGTGCGAGCAACTCTGAAGCGCCGGAAATCAGGTTCCGGTCGCCTTCCGCGATCAGCACGGCCGGATTGGCGTAGAGCTCGTCGAAATGCACGAGCTTCGCCTGCAGCGCGAAGCTCGATCCCTCGGCGAGGTCCGGCAGGAAGCAGAGCACGGGTTTTCCGTGCAGCATGGCCTCGAGAATGATGGTGGAGAGGGGCGACAGCACCGCGTCGACGGATGCGAGCACGTCGTGCGTTTCGAGATAGTCCGCAAGGTAGATCGGCTTGCGGCCGGCGCGGATCTCCTCGAGATAGGCGCGCATTGACGCTTCGATGCGGACGTGCCGCCACGGGTGATCGAGCAGCCGCTCGCCCTTGTAGCCGCCGCGGCCCCAGGGATGCGGCCGGTAGATCACGGCTGCAGCCGGCAGATCGCCGCGGTCGATCGCGTCCTCGATCGCGCAGAGATGCGCGAACTCGTCCGAGCCCTTGCTCGACCCGGCATAGAGCAGGATGGGCTTTCCGGGATCAATGTCGTGGCGGCGGCAGAATTCCTCGCGCGTCAGTCGCGGCGGCTGGCGATAGATGTCGAACTGCGCCGCGCCGAAGCAGAGGACGCGCTCCGGCGCCATGCCCATATAGCGGACCGCATGATCGCGAGTCTGCGGACCCCACACGAGCAACCGGTCCGGCTGGCCGATCACGGCGCGTTTGGTGCTGGGATTGTCCCAGGAGTTCATGATCGCGATGGTCGGGATGCCGCGCGCGCGGCCGAGCTGGATCAGGTCGTTGATGAAGTAGCCATCGAGCACGGTGGGATGCACGATCACGTCGGGCGCGAGGCGGTCGAGCAGCGGGTCGAGCGCGGTCGGGCGCTGCGCGATCTGGCGCAGCGACCAGGCCTGGTACAGCTGAAAGATTCCGGGCAGGGCCAGCATCGCGTAGAGCTTGCTCGCGCGCGGCCCCACGAGATAGCGCATGACCTTGCGCAGGTGCGCCCAATCGCGGCCCGGTCGCCAGCGCAGCTGCGACACCTGGAACAGACGCCGCCAAAGGCTGAGCCGCTCAGGATCGATGCGCACGAGTTCAATCGGAGCGCTGACTTCCGCTGGGTCCGGCGTGATGGTGAGCCGCTTGTTGCCGACATCCCGCTCCGGAAAAACGAAGGTGACGGCATGGCGGCGGGCCAAGTCGGCGAAGACGCGGCTCCGCACGAAATGGCGATAGATGATGTCATGCTCGATGAACACGGCGACGCGCAACTTGCGCGCGGCATCGCTCACCGCATCGGGCATTGGACTGTGAACGGTCATCCAGGTCAGACCGCGTAACGCGCCACGTCGAACCGATCGAGATTGCGCGCGACCCATTCCGTGGTGTGGCGCAGGCCGTCGCGGAAGGGCACGCGCGGGCGCCAATCGGTCAGCGCGCGGATGCGCGAGCTGTCCGCCAGAAGGCGATTTACCTCGCTCGCGGCGGGCCGCACCCGCGCCTCATCGCAGAGGATCGGCACTTTGCGGCTTGTGATCTCCATCAGGAGCTCGGCGGTCGCCTCGATCGACCACTCCTCCCCCGAGCCGATATTGACGACCTGGCCGTCGGCCCCGGAACAGCGCGCGAGCGCGAGGAAGCCGGCGGCCGTGTCGGTCACGTAGTTGAAGTCGCGGGTCGGCGTGAGGGCGCCGAGCGTGAGCTTGTCGACGCCCGCCAGGAGCTGGCTCGCGATGGTCGGGATCACGGCGCGCGCGGTCTGGCGCGGGCCGAAGGTGTTGAACGGCCGCGCGACGATCACAGGGAGGCCGAACGAGAGGTGATAGCTTTCAGCGAGCTTGTCGGCCGCGATCTTGCTGGCGGAGTAAGGCGACTGCCCGACCAGCGGATGGCTCTCGGCGATCGGGACGGTCTGCGCGGTGCCATAGACCTCGGAGGTCGAGGTGTGGATCAGACGTTCGACCGTACCGGCGCGGCGGCACGCTTCGAGCACGTTGAGCGTGCCGGTCACGTTGGTGTCGACGTAGGACCGCGCGGCCTCGTAGCTGTACGGGATGCCGATCAGGCTCGCGAGGTGGAACACATAGCGGCAGCCGCTCACGGCGCCGGCGATGCGCTCAGCGTCGCGAACGTCACCGAAGATGACCTCGATCTCGCGACGGATCTCGGGAGCCGTATCCGCAAGCCAGCCGAGGCTGTTCCAGGAGTTGTAGTAGACGAGCGCGCGCACGCGAGCGCCCTCGCGCACCAGCGCCTCGACCAGATGACTGCCGATGAAACCATCGGCGCCGGTCACGAAGGTCTGTGCGTCCGCGAACTGTCCGCTCATGAATGTGCCTTCTCGCCGAACTCCGCCAGCGCGTGCTCAAGGTCGCGCGGTGTGCCGATGTCGGTCCAGAATTCGTGAATGGGAAACACCGAGACGGACGAGCCGCGGCCGATCGCGGCCTCGATGACGCCAGTCATGTCCACCCGCAGGCCCGCCGGAACGGAGCGCACCGCCGCAGGGCTGAGCACATAGATGCCGGCATTGCAGAGGAACCTCTGGGATGGCTTCTCCTCGACGCCGACCGCGCGATAGCCGTCGACCGCAAGCACGCCGAACGGAATGTCGACGCGATAGATCATCGCCGCGATGGTGATGTCGGCCCGGGTCTCGGTATGAAAGGCGAGCAGCTTGCCGAAATCCGAGGTCGTGAGCACGTCGCCATTGATCACGAGCACGGGGCCGTCCGGCAGCCGCGGCAGCAGCGAGAGCGCGCCTGCGGTGCCGAGCTGGGTCGGCTCGCGCAAGTAGCGGATCTCGGCATCAAATGCGCCACCGTCCCCGAAGTGATCCTCGATGACGTGACCCAGATAATTGGTCGAGATGAAGATGCGCCGCAGACCGCAGGCCACCATGGCCCGCACCTGGCGCTCGAGCAGCGGCACGCCGCCGATGTCGATCATCGGCTTCGGGCGATCGGCTGTGAGCGGACGCAGCCGGCGCCCCTCCCCGCCCGCCATGATCACGGCGGCGGCGAAACCTTCGCCGCCGAGACGTGGCGTGTCGGTCGCATCGCTGAGTTGCGCGACGCGCACGAAGCGGCCCTGGGAATCGACGACCGGCACGGCCGCGACGCCGCGCAGCATCATCAAGTCGTACAGCTCATCGGGCCGTGCATCCGCGGAGCCGAGGATTGGCTCGCGAGTCATGGCGCTGGCGGCCGGACCGTCGAGTGCCAGCCCAGCCAGGATGCCGCGGCGGATGTCGCCATCGGAGAGGATGCCGAGGAGGCGTCCATCGGCGCCGACCACCGCGACGATGAACCGCCGCGTGCGCTCGATCAGCGCGATGGCGTCGCGCAGCGTCGCGTCGGGTGGCAGGATCGGCTCGCTCATCGGAACCACCCGTCGCGGGTCTCGCCGCGCAACGTCATGCCCTTGCGGATCAGGTTGCGATCGAGCGGGACGCGCGCCAGCACATCGGCAATCTTGGGGCCGGCGTCGCCGATGCCATAGGGGTTCTCGACGGCGCGGCATTGGGCGCGGAACGTGTCGTCGAACAGGCAGCGGCGCACTGCGGTTTCGATCGCGGCCGCGTCGTAATCGGCATCGAGCACGTTCTCGGCGCGAAGCCGGCCGAGCTGCCGCGAGCCGATGTTCACGGTCGGGCAGCCGAAGGCGGGAGTCTCCTTCAGGCCCGAGGATGAGTTTCCGACGCAAGCGACGCGCAGGGACGGATCGCGCGCGAGCGCCAGCACGCCATGATAGAGCCAGCGTCCGAGCGAGCGGTGGACCTGGAGGCCCGCGATGCCCTCCGCGGCGAGGCGGTCCAGCTCGGCGATGATGCGGCGGCCGCCGGCATCATTGTTCGGATAGGTGGCGATCACCTGCACGCCGTCGGCGGCGAGGCGCGTCATGGCTTCGAGTGTCGGGCGGACCTGCTCGTCCGCAAGATCGAACTCCGTGGTCACCGAATGCTGGGTGAGCAGCACGACAGGCCGCGCGAGGTCGAGACCAAGCTTGTCGCGCACATCGGCGGGCGAAGCAAAATTGCCGTCCTGGATCAGGTCGATCGCCGGAAAGCCGACCGTATGCACGCGCCAGGGCTCCTCCCCCATGGCGAGCACGCGGTTGGTCGCCTGCATGTTGGTCGTAAAATGCAAGTGAGCGAGCTTGGTCATGGCGTGCCGCACGGAGTCGTCGAGCGCGCCGCCTTCGGTAATATCGCCGCCCTCGACGTGAGCGGTCGGCACATTCATCTGGGTCCCGGCAATCACGGCTGCGAAGCCTTCGAAGCGGTCTGCGTAAACGACCAGGATGTCGGGCCGCAGCCGCTCGAGCGCGCGGCTCATGGACACGACGCCGGAGCCGATCGCCTGGGCGGTGGCCGTGAGCGTGTCGGCCGCGAGGTCGATCTTGACCTCGTCGTGCACCGTGAAGCCGTCGGCCTCGATCTCGGCCAGCGTGCGACCGAAGTTCGGATCGAGATGCGCGCCCGATACGATCAAACGATAGTCGAGCGCGGCGTGCCGATCGATGGCGCGCAGGATCGGGAACTGCAGGCCGTACTCGGCGCGATTCCCGGTGAAGACCGCAATGGTACGCCGGTTCATGCCGCGAGCATCCGTGCCAGGCCGTCGGCGAGCGACGTGCGGGGCGCCCAATCGAGTTGCGCGCGTGTGCGCTCGATATCGAGGACGAGATGCGACGCGCGTCCCGAGGGCGCGGTCGAGACCACGGGCCGCTCACTCTCACCCGCGAGGCCGAGCGCGAGCCGCGCCAGCGCGCCCGCGGAGGTGCCGATGGCGGTGCCGATATTGACGATGTCCGTGAAGGGCCGGCGCGCGCAGGCGACGAGCGCACGCGCGGCGTCCTCGATCCAGAGATAGTCGCGCACCGGTGCTTCGTCACGCAGCCGCAACGGGCCATGGCCCGGGATCTGCGCCAACACGTCGGCGACAACGGTCGAGCGCGCCATGCCGGGGCCGAACAGGTTGGAGAGCCGCGCCACCGCCCCCCCTTGCGCCAGTGCTTCGGCTTCGCATGCGGCCTTGGCCCGCGCGTAGGCGCCGTGCGGCGCGATCGCTTCGTCCGGTCGGCGCGGTATTGTGACCGCGTCCCCGTAGACCGCAGCCGACGAGACATAGACGACGTGGGCGAAGCCGCGGGCGAGCAGCTTGTCGAGCAGGCCGCGCATCGCCTCTATATGGGCATCGCCGCCGGCTTCGGCCGACGCGATCTCGGCCGGCTCGCCGGCGTGAATGAGCGTGGCATCCTCCATGCGCGCGGGAAGCGCGTCATAACAGGAGACGCACAGGTCTGTGACGCCGGGCTCGGACGCAAGCGCGCGCCGCGTGACGCGAGTCACCGGCTCTCCGGATTCGGACAGCAACTTCACCACCGCGCGCCCGAGGAAGCCCGAGCCACCCGTAATCACATATCTCACGCGAGACCTTCGACGTCGGCCGGGCCGACATGCTGCTCAGCCGGGATGTCACGCGTCGCGCGCTTGCCGACCACATCGTAGAACCGGTCTGCTTTCAGAGGCCCGGTGCCGGGCCGCTTCACCCAGATATTGTCGAGCCCGAAGGTGTCGCCGGCCTTGATGGACGCAATCGACACCACGGTCGCATAGGCGAAGTCGATGACGGGCTGCTCCTCGGGCAGCACCGTCTTGCGCCCGCCGCGCGCCTGCCAGATGGCGCGCGAGCCCTCGATCATGTCCTTCAGCTCGTCGGGCTCGATCGAGATGCCGGTGTCCGGGCCGGGCCATTGCCGCGAGATCGTGAAGTGTTTCTCCAGCATGGAGGCGCCGAGCCCGACCGCGCCGAGGCACGTCCAGATGTTCAGCGAGTGATCCGAGAGACCAACCGGCACGCCCGGAAAAGCCTGCATCAGGTCGCTGATCGCGCCGAGGCGCACCTTGTCGTAGGGCGTTGGATACATGCTGGTGCAATGCATGAGCCCGAACGGGACGCGCCCCTGCAGCACCTCGACCGAGCGCTTCACCGAGGCAAGCTCGTTCATGCCGGTCGACAGGATCATCGGCTTGCCGAATTTTGCGATGTGATCGAGCAGCGGCAGGTTATTGCATTCGCCCGAACCGATCTTGAAGGCCGGCACGCCCATGGCGTTCAGCCGGTCCGCGGCCTCGCGCGAGAAAGGCGTCGAGAGATAGATCACGCCCTTCTCGGAGCAGTATTTCTGAACGCGGCGCTCCTCGGCTTCGGTGAGCTCGCAGCGCTTGATGATGTCCCACAGCTTCTCGGTGGAGATCTCGCCCGGCGTCATGTCGGTCGGGACCATCTCCTTCTCTGTGATATGGCACTGGAACTTGACCAGCTCGGCGCCCGCCGCCACCGCAGCATCGACCAGCGCAATCGCCTTCTCGACATTGCCCTCGTGGTTGATGCCGACCTCGACGATCACCAATGGCGGATGGTCGGGCCCGACCCTGCGGCCCGCGATTGCGAATTCGCTCATCTCACTCCTCCCGCGCCTGCCGCGCCGTACTCCGCGACGATCAGTCCGATCAAGCGCTCGAACATTTCGTGAAGATCCGCGTGCCGCCGCATCGCGTCGTAGTCCGGCGCGCGCGTCTGCGCCAGCAGGGCGAACAGGCGCATGGCCGCGAACACGCGCAGCCAACCTGGGACGCCAGGCGCCTCCAGTGCACGCTGCAGCTCCCGATAGAGCTCGATCGATCGCCGGATCTCCGGCGCCTCGTAAAGGGATGGATCAAGCTGATCCACGCCGGCTTGCGGCGAAAGCCGCTGCGCGGCTGTCGCGAGATCGGCATCGCCGATCTCCGTCCGCTTGCGCAAGGTGACGACACCGGCATTGCGCGCGAAATAATGGTCCACGCTGCGGCCGAGCGGATCGAGCCCCGACGACGACACGATCTCGAGCCCGCACACGCGCGCGAACTCCAGATAGGTCTCGACCGTGTAGAGATGGGCATAGCGCGTGAACACGCCGTCCATGTAGATCGAGGTCAGATAATTGTCTCGTGCGTCGGCCGCGAAGAACATGCGCGCCGCCGCGTAGTGATCGCGCATCATCGCCGCGTCCGCCGTCACATTGCTGCCGCCGACCAGATTGCGCAGCATATAGACGAAGAACTGGTCGAAGGTGCCGGAGCGATAAAAGTACAGCCAGAGCAAGCCACCCGGTTTGAGCGCACGAATGCAGTTCGCGAGACCGCGGCCGACATCCGAGAAGTGCTGCACAATTCCGTTGAGATAGATGAAATCGAAGCGATCGCGGCCGAGATCGGTGTCGACCAGGTCGCAACATTTGGTCTCGAGACGGTCCCTCATGCCCTGTGCCGCGATGTGGGTCTCGACCCGCGCGACATTCTCATGGCTGATATCGAAATGGCTGACCCGCTGCGCTCCCATGTCGAGGAAGGCGAGCGCCTGGCGGCCGGTGCCCACGTCCATGACGTGCCACTTCGCGAGCGCGGCGAGCGGAATACCGGCCTTGTCGAGATCGCGGCGCATGGACTGCCGGTAGGATGCGACGACGCTCTCGTCGGCAAGCGCGCTCCAGACGCGATCCTTGTCGTCGAGGATCGATCCCGATCCCAGGGAATAACGGCCGTAGACGTCCGCGCGCTTCGTCATCACGGATACCTGATCAGTGCCGCCGTCCACCGACGGCGAGAAGGTTGCTATCGGCGAGAACCGCTTCGAGGCGGCCCTTGGCGGCCACCTTATAGAGCAGCGCGTCGCCGGGCAGCGCGAGGAAGCTGAGCGCGGAGAGCGCGAGCGTGCGCGCGGCCTGCGCGACGGTCCAGTTCATCGGCTCGCCGTGCAGGTTGAGGGAGGTGTTCAGCACGCCGCTTATGCCGGTGAGCGCCTCGAACTCGCTGATGATGCGCCAGTAGGTCTCGTTGGAAGCGCGCGAGACGAAATGCGGCCGGGCGCTGAAGTCGCCCGGATGCAGTGCCGCGGCCAAATGCTTGCGGGCAAGCTCCGTCGTCCGATAGCCAATCGTCATATAGGGCGAGACCACCGGCTTCTCGACCAGCAAATAGCGCGAGGCCGCCTCGGCGAGGATCGAGGGCGTGAACGGCATCCAGAAGTCGCGATTCTTGATGGCATCGTTGATCGTCTTGAGGTTGGCCGGATCCGACGGATTGGCGAGGATCGAGCGATTGCCGAGGGCGCGGGCGCCGAACTCCATCGGCCCGGCGCAACGCGCCACGATCTCGTTGGCGGCGAGCAGGCGCGCGATCTCCTTGGGACCGATCCCTTCGCGCACCGCGTAGTGCGCCGGATCGGCGCCGGCGCGCGCGAGGCCGGCGCGCCAATCGTTGTCGGGATCACTCTCGTCGAGGTGTCCCAGATAGGGATGCGCCAGCACCTCGACGGGTGCGCCGCTCTCGGCCTGCATCACGTAGCAGGCGCCGATCGGATTGGTCTCGTCGCCGCCCGAGGCCGGCACGCTGAGAATATCGATCTCGGGCAACGAGAGCAGATCGCCATTGAGCTTGATATTCATCGACAAGCCACCCGAGAAGCACAGCACGCGGCGCTTGGTCTCGCGCAGCCAGTGTGCTGCCCAGGCGCTGGTGACGCGCGTCGCCCAGCTCTGCAGGCCGGTCGCGATGTTGTCGAAGCGATAACCTTCGAGCCGGTCGCGCAGATCGAAATAGGAGTCGCGCAGCGGCTGATCCTGGACGAAGCGGCCATCGCGGAAGTCGAGACAGCGCGAGAACACCTCCTCGACCGCCGCCACGTACTTGTCATGGGTGCGATAGCCGGAGAGGCCCATGATCTTGTACTCGTGCTCGTTGGGCTTCATGCCGAGCAGCAGCGTGACGAAGCGGTAGATGCGCGCGACGCCGTGATCCATCCCCTGCCCGACCCGCGTGAGCCGACCCTCGCGGTCCGCGATGGATGCGCTCCAGTTGAGGCCGTCGCCGAGGGCATCGGCGGTGAGCACCAGCGTGTCCTCCCAGCGATCGCGTGGAATGGGCGCGCCGTAGAAGGCGTAGTAGGCGTGGCACGTATGGTGGTCGATCGTCTGGTTCGGGCCGTTCCAGCCGAAATGCCGCGTCATCAGCTTCGCGCGCCCGACATCGGCGTCATAGCGGAAGCCCTTGCCGAACGGCACGTTGATCATCTCGTCGGGATCGACGTTGTGATCGCGGTTGAGACACTCGCCGCGCCGATACATCTCGCGCCAGTACCAGCCGTCATGCGGCTTGCCTTCGTAGAAGACGCCGTACCAATACTCCTTGTTCTCGCGGATGTGGTCGAACACGGAGAAGTCGGTGTAGCGGCTGATGACGAAGCCGATCGGATCGACGTCGGTCGATGTGAAACCCACGCGGTCGAGCGCCGCGATATCGCCCGCGAGGTGACGATCCAGCAAGTGGCGAATCGATTGCACCGGAAAGGCGACCTGGTTCTTGCGGCAGGCGAAGCGCTCTTCCTGCACGGCGCCCACGATCCGGCCGTCGATCATCAGCGCGGCGGACGAGTTGTGCCCGCAATGGATCGTCAGGAACTTCATCGACGCTGGACCTCGATCTTGTCGGCGCGCCGCATCAGGCGCGGACATTGGTGAGCCGATAGCGCTCCGCCAGCGCCATCTTGTAGGTGTGCGAGAAACGGTGGCCGGTCGCGAACCAGTCGCACAAATGGGCGATCTCGCGCGCGACGACGTCCGCGTTCCGGTCCAGCATGGCCGGGATCGAGGCATAGATCGCGTCCTGGCGCGGATCGTCCTCGAGCAGCATGTCGGACTGCCAGTCCGGGGCGCAGATCCACCAGCCCGCGAAGGTGTTGGCGAGCCGCGCGGCCTGCGTCAGGTCCATGCCCTGCCACCACTCGGTTCCGAGCAGGTCGATGTAATTCTGGCGAGAGCCCGCCACTTTGGCGAAGCCGATGTCGTCGTACTTGCCGCGGTCCGGAATCAGCACCGGCTTGCCGCGCGACGCGAATTCGATGCCGGCCGTGCCGTGATAGGTGACAAGCGCATCGACGGTCTGCATCACCGCTGTGTTGTTCCAGGCCTTGTCGGCGATCGCGACATGCGGCGCCGTGCCGATCCGCGCCATGATCGAGGCGAGCGAAGCGCCGCCGAACCAATCCTCGGCCGGGTGCGGCTTGAACAGCCAGTTGACGCCTTCATTGCGCCGCGCAGCCTGGAAGGTGGTCTCGGTCCAGTCGAGGAAATCGCGAAACTGGGACATGCCCAGCTGATGCGGCCAGTCGAACCAGTTTGATGCATAGACCGCCACGATCGGCTTTGCGGGATCCCAGCCGAATTTCGCGCCGAGGACGGCGCGGTCGATCCGCTCGCCGCTCTGGCGGAACGCGTAGATGGACGCGAGATCATCGGCCTGACCGCCCAGCCGGGCATCGATGTACTGACGCCCGACCTCCTCGAGTGCGGCGAGCTTCGCGGGCGCGGCCGCCGCGAAGTCAGCAGCGGTCGGCCGGTCGTAGAACGAAAACAGCTCCTCGGGACGGTCGAAGCGCGTGATGCGCATGGTGCCGAAGGCGCCGAACGGCAGCAGGACAGGGATGCCGCGCTTGAGCGCGCACCACGCGATCCCGCCATAGAGAAAGTTGAACGGATGGCTGATGACGACCAGGTCATAGTTGCCCTCCTCGATCACGCGGCGCGCACGCTCGATGCTCTCGACGGCTTCGCGCACGTGCAGGCGGAAGTCCGGGCGCCGCACATCCACGGCCGCGAGGCGCTGCCGCTTGAGGATGCCGTCATAGACCATCATGGCGGGGAAACCTTCCGGCAGGCTCCATGCCAGGACATCGTCCGCCGTGCGGGTCGCGTCCACCAGCTCGTCGGCGAGCCGCCGCGCATCCGCGGACACGGGCACGTCGGGGAACGAGACGACGTCGTTCACGCCGAAATGGCGGAAGGTCGCACCAACCTGCTCGCGGCGGAATGGGCCCAGCAGTCCGGTCTCGCGGCCGTTCTTGAGGCCGAGCGCCGCCCGCACGAAGCTGAAGCGCAGCCAGTAGTTCGGATTGTCGAAGCTGCCGTCGATCAGCGTGCGGCCCTGGAATGCAGCAGCCGGGCTAGCAGCTAGCGCATCCATGCGCAGCTCCGCGGCTCGCCGCTGCGCGGCCACGCGGCTATCAGCAGCGCGTGCCGCGGGGGAGAGACGACGGACCAGGCCGCGCACGCGCCCCACGCCCTCGCGCAACAGCGGAAATCCCGCCAGACGTCCGGTTCCGGTCCAGGAGCTCATTCAGCGGACCGTCGCGGTCTTCAGGTGAACAGGCGCCACCTGACGCGTCCACTCGTTCGGCGCCGCATCGGCAGCCACCGGTAAGTCGATGGTATCGAGCCGTGGCAGACGAAGCATCGCGGCCGGCGTGACATCGGCGATCGCGACCTCGGCCGTGAAGGCGGCGGCACAACCGGCCGCGCCGAGCACGTCGAGCGAGGTCGCGTCATAGTCGCCATAGGGGTAGCAGAAGGTGAAGTCCGTGCGCGGCACCCCGAGGTGGTCCAGCAGGCGCAGCGATTGTTCCACCTCCTCGGCCTGCGCGGCACGGTCCAGCCGGCTCATCCAGGGATGGCTCGCGCCGTGACAGCCGACGTGCATGCCCGCGGCCGCGAGCGCTCGCAGCTCGTCAGCACTGGCATAGAGCTCGGACGCAAAGCCGGCTTCGTCGCGCGTGACGAATTCGCGAAACAGCGCATCCGAGATGCGCTTGCGCATCGGCACCGGTAGCGCCATCTGGATCAGCCGCTTCACGTAGATGACGTCGGCGTCGTCGAGACGCGTCGCATGCCGATGGCTGGCGCGGAGCTCGGCAAGCGGCGGCAGCGAGGCCGCCTCCGGATCCGCGAGGATCAGCCGCTCAACGGCTTCGACCACCCCCGCTGTGTCGGGCGCCAGCGCGAGCACGAAGTGGAGCTTGTTCACGCCGAGCACCTGGCCGTGCAGCACCGCATCGACGATGGGATAGAAGGCGCCCGTCATGCGCGCATCCAACAGCAGCGGGCACACGGTTTCGACATGGTCGCGATAGCCGTCATCGAAGGTGAGCAGAAGCGCGTTTCGCGGCAAGACATGTTCGCCGCGGCTGGCGGCGATCACCTCGGCGACGCTGACCGGCTCGTAATGCCGGCGCAGATAGGCGAGCTGACCTCGGAACGCGTCCACCTCGAGCCCCTTGAGCCGCGGTGTCGGCCCGCTGCGGATCGGACGCACGTAGTGGTACATCACGACGGTGAGCGGCGCGTGCTTGGTTGCGCTCTGGCTCATCAGCTCGGCCGATCCTGATCGGAATCGCCCTTGGCGATGCTGTACGCCGTGCCGCGCGGCGCCTGCACGCCGTACAGGATGTCGATATTGCTTCGCACGAACGGCTCGAAGTAGTTCGGCAGGACGATCTCGTCGCCGGTGCGGCGGGCGAAACCGGCGCGGGCCAGCGTTTCCGCGAGTACACCGGCTGCATAGCAGTCCCAGTATTCCGCGCCATGCGCGCGGACGAGCCGCGCGATCGAGGGCAGCATCCACGTCACATCGCCCGCGGGATCGAAGATGCAGTCGATGCCGCGCAGCACCGTGCCTTCGGCGAGCCGGATCGCGCGGACCACCCAGCAGCCGCACAGCGTGCCGCCACGCAGGACGCCGTGGATCTCATAGTCGTAGACGGGATGCTTGAGGTAGCGATTGATGAAATAGACCCTCGACTTCTTCGGACGCAGCGAGAAGAAGTTGTCGAGGCTCGCCGGCAAATCGGCGAGCGCGGTTGCATCCATCCGCACCGTCTCGAGGCCGGCTGCCTCGTCGGTCTGCGGCCGCGGAGGCGCTGCGACTCGCGCGACCGCGAACGCCGAAACGTCGGGATTGAGAAGATAGTATTGCGCCATGGTGCCGGTGGCGTACCGCATGGCGCGGTAGATCGGGAAGGCTTCCGGCTTGATGCCGATCGCCGCCACCGTATTGGGCCGCAGCTCCTGCATGAGATGGAACTGGAGCGCCATCCCGAGGCCCGGAACATTCACGTCCTCACGCGCCCGCCACAGCGCCAGCCAGTAGTCACGCTCCGGCGCAAGGGCCGCGTCGAACTGAGCGGTCGGAATGAAGCCGAGCACGCCGAGCACCTCGCGGCTCGCCGGATCCTCGGCCAGCGCAAAGTTCAAGGTTCCGGCCGGATCGAGATGCTGCCAGCGCAGCATCCGGTCTTCGCGCGCGAAGATGTGGCCCGCCTTCCAATGCGCGCCGACAAAGGCCTGCAGGCGCGGGATGTCCCCGGCTGTGCCGATGCGGATGCGCGGCGCGATGGAGGTCGTCATGTCGTTTCGCTGCAGCATCAAGCCTGGCCGGCGGTTCGCCGGATCTTGAACCGCTCGGAATGCAGCGGCTCGGACGAGACGGACACTTTCTGCGGCACCATGAAGGCCGGAAGCCCCTGCTCCTGGAGAGACTGGCGCATGCGGATGCGAAATTCCGGGGCCGTCTCCTGGCTCGTCAGCCGCACCATCGCGGTGACGATGTGGCCGAGGATGGCATTGGGCTCTCCGAAAACCACCACCTCGGTCACGCCCGGCATGCGCAGCAGCGCGCTCTCGACCTCGATCGGATAGACCTTCTGCCCGCCGACATTGATCAGGTTGGAATCGCGGCCGAGGATGCGCAGATATTCGCCGTCGGTCTCGACCAGGTCGCCCGTCATATACCAGCCGTCCTCGGTGAACGGGCTCGGCGCGTTGAGGTAGCCGAGCATCGCCGACCTCGCCTTGATCTCGAGCTTGCCATCGCGAACGCGCGTGTCGAACTCGGGCCCGCCGAGCTTCACCCAGAGGGATTCCGAGGATTTGGATTTCGAGCGCAGCACGCCGAGCTCGGTGAGGCCGTAAGTCTGCTGCAGCTCGACGCCGGGAAAAACCTCTCGGAGCCGCTCGAGCAGGCTCTTCGGCATCGGTTCTGTGCCATAGGTGATCAGCTCGAGGCTCGAGAGATCGGCTTGCTGGTGGGCGCCGCTGATCAGCAGCAGATTGAGGAAAGTCGGCGTGGCCGGCAGGACCTGAATCCGATGCCGCGCGATCGCCCGCGCAATGGCGGCCGGACTGCGGTCGTGGGGCAGCAGCAGCGTCGCCGCGTTCGACAGGCTGTAGAACAGCGTGTTCAGGCCGCCGAGGTGATCGAACAACAGGAAGCTCAGCATGCGCCGCGCCTTGCGCGGCACCTTGTACTTCTCGAGCAGCGGCACGAAGTCGTGCAGCGCCGCCTTGCTCTTGCCGGTGGTGGCCGAGGAGAATACGACGAGCCCTGGCCGGCGCGCGGCGGACAGTTCGCGCAGCAGCGGATGCGTAGCCTCGTGGCCGGTCGCCTCGATCTCGAAGGCCTCGTCGATCAGCTTGAGCCGGTAGCCGACCTCCGCGGTCTCGCAGAACTCCGCCTTGCGAACCTCAACGACGGGCGCCAGCGGCACGACGATGGCGGAGCGGTCGATCAACGCCAGCAACATGGCGACCGAATGCGGGGTGAAATCGGCCTCCAGGGCGACCACGGCGCCTTCCTGGATCCCGTGCGCATCCAGCAGTTGCCGCGCCTCGTCCCAGTGCCGCAGGAGCCTGCCGTAGCTCACCTCCTGGTCGCGCCAGATCAGGGCCGCGCCGTCCGGATTCTTCGCGAAGATCCCTCTCAGGAAATCGGCGTGCATCATGCGCCTCCGAGATAGATCACTTGGCCGGTCACGAAGCTGCTTTCCGGCCGCAGGAAGAAGTCGAGCACGTTGGTGACGTCATCCATGGTCCCGACGCGCCGCACCGCCTGACGGCCGACCAGCGCGTCGAGCTTGTCCTTCGGCACGCCGCGGATGAGGTCGGTATCGACCGGGGTCGGACCGACCGCGTTGACCGTGATGCCCATGGGCCCGAGCTCGCGCGCGAGCACGCGCGTCAGCTGCTCCACCGCCGCTTTGGAGGCCGCGTACATCGCCTCGCCTTCCAGGCGCATCGGCACCGCGACCGTCGAGAAGTTCACGATCCGGCCGAAACGGGCGCGCTGCATCAGGCGCGCGGCTTCGCGGCAGAACAGGAAGCTTCCGAGAAAATTGGTCTGCATCATCGCCACCGCGCTCTCGGCCGGCGTGAGCAGGCTGTGATTCATCGAAGCGATACCCGCATTGTTGATCAGATTGGTGATACGTCCCGGGCCGCGGGCGATTTCCTTGAACGCCTTCAGGACATCGGCCTCGACCGCGACGTCGGCGAGCAGGTGGTGATAGCTGTCGTGCCGCAGATCGGATTCGCTGCGGCTGCAGCCGAACACCCAATGGCCCTGCGCCAAGTAGTGCTCGGCGAGATGCCGGCCGATGCCCTTGCGGGCACCGGTGATCAGCGTGACGGGACGCTCGGACTTCATTTCGCCTGCACTTCGGGCAGCAGCTCGTTGATGTAGCTGCCGAGCGTCTCGATGGTGCGGAAGGGGCTGTGCGAGCGCGACATCGCCTTCTCGGTGACGAGGCGGATCTGCTCGCCCGTCACCACCTGGATGCGCTCCTCTACGGCCATGATGAAGCTCACCAGCCCCAGCGAGTCGAGCGCGGCGCCGCTGCCGAACAGCTTGGTCGCCGGTGATTTGACGAACGCGTCCGCGTTCGGCAACGTGGCGCGCATCTCGTCGACGACCGGGTAGAGGATGTCGTCGAGAACCGCGTGACTCTGCATGAGACGCTCCATTGAATTCGAATCAGTAGGCCAGCCTGTGCCGGACCGCCGCGAGGATCGCTTCGCCCACCACGAGGTCCACGGGCTCGTCGATGTCGACGTCATCAAAGGGGCGCTCGGTCTCGAAGGCGAGGACGCGCTCGCCCGTGAGGCTGCCGCGGCGCAGGGTCTCGGTCTTCATCAGATAGAGCAGTCCATTCTCGTAGAAGACCTCGTCCATGACGCGCGACTGGACGCCGAACTCGTAGCTCGGCTGAAAGCAGCCATCCGTGATGCGGCCGAGCTTGAGGCGACGCCGGCTCACCGCGATGAGCGAGTCGCAGGGCTCGGCCGAGAAACGATCGACCGCGTGCTGCACCATCTCGACCGGCCGCAGTGGGTTGGTCGGCTGCAGCAGCACGACGGCGCGAGCCGTGCCCGCGCCCTGCTCTGCCGCGTCGAGCGCATGGAGCAGCACGTCGAGGCTCGAGGCCTCGTCGCTCGCGAGCGCAGCCGGACGCACAATCACCTCGGCGCCGGCGGTGCGTGCGATGTCGGCGATCTCGGCGTCCTCCGTGGAGACCACGCAACGCGTGATCGCTGGCACGCGAAGCGCGAGCGCCACCGACCAGGCGAGGAGCGGCCGGCCGCCGAACGGCGCGATGTTCTTGCGCGGCAGGCGCTTGGAGCCGCCGCGAGCCGGGATGATCGCGAGCATCAGCCGGACACTCCGCGGGCCCGGCGGACAGCGGCGCGCGGGTCATGAACGCAAGCCGCAAGATCGCCAGACTGGTGCTCGGCACGGCGCAGCTCGGGCTCCCTTATGGCGCCGCGAACCGGATCGGCATGCCCTCGGAGGACGATGCGGCTGCCCTGCTCGCGGCGGCGCTCGCAGCCGGCGTCCGCGCGTTCGATACCGCCCGCGCCTACGGTGAGAGCGAGCGGCGCCTCGGGCGCGCGCTGGCGAAAGCTTCCGATGTCACGATCGTGACCAAGCTCGATCCGCTGGCACAGCTTCCCGCCGATGCGCCGCCGGACCAGGCTGCCGTGGCCGCGCGCGCGAGCCTGGACATGTCGCGCGCTGCGCTCGGCAGGACGCGTCTCGACGTCGTGCTGCTGCATCGCGCGGAGCACCGCACGCAATGGGGCGGTGCCGTCTGGCGCTGTCTCGCGGAGGAACGGCGCGCAAACCGCATCGGCGCCCTGGGCATCTCGGCCCAGTCGCCAGTCGAGGTGGCCGAGGCCCTGCAGGATCCGCTGGTGCGGCACCTTCAGCTGCCGTTCAATCTGCTCGACTGGCGCTGGTCCGAAGCCGACACCATCGCGCAGTTGCGCAACCGGCCCGACGTAACGGTCCATGTCCGCAGCGTTTTCCTGCAAGGCCTGCTCGCGACTGAGGCAGCGCGCTGGCCGGCCATCGCGGGCGTCGATCCTGCGCGCGTCAGGCACGATCTCGATCGCCTGGTCCGGCAGACCAGCCGCGTTGGGCGCGCCGATCTCTGTCTCGCTTTCGTGCGGGCACAGGACTGGATCGACGGCGTCGTGATCGGCTGCGAGACCACGGACCAGCTGCAGGACAATCTCGACTTGTTTCGCCGCGATGCGCTGAGCCGCGAGGATTTGGACGCTGTCATCCGCGCGCGCCCGCGCGTGGCAGCCGACCTGCTCGATCCGGCGCGATGGCCGGCGACGGCCTGAGCGACTTGGTTGCGCGGTCACGGATATCATCTTAGGAAGCGTAAGCCCCATCGAGGTCCCGCTTCAGCTCCGCCGCAGGCCGCATCCGGACATGAAACCGCTCAAGCTCGGCGTCCTCGGCATCAGCCCCGGCAACGGCCACCCCTATTCCTGGTCCGCGATCTTCAACGGCTACGATCCGGCCGTCATGGCGGACTGCCCCTTCCCGGTGATCCCGCGCTATCTGGCGGAGCGCCGCTTCCCGGAGGACGCGATTGCGGGTGCGAACGTCACGCATGTCTGGACGCAGGACCGCGCCGCATCCGAGCACATCGCGGCTGCGGCTCTCATCCCGACGGTCGTCGCGCAGCCCGAGGAGATGATCCGTCAGGTCGATGCCATCCTGCTCGCGCGCGACGACGCCGAGAACCACATGACGCACGCGGCGCCCTTTCTCGCCGCCGGCCTGCCGATCTATATCGACAAGCCGCTCGCTCTCTCGCGCGCCGCAGCGCTCGCCCTCTACGGGCGACAGAAGCAGCCCGGTCTCGTCTTCACGTGCTCGGCGCTGGCTTTTGCACGCGAATTCCGGCTCACTTCGGAGGAGCGCACAGCGCTGGGTCCTCTCCGCTACGTCGAGGCCGTCGCGCCGAAGGACTGGGACCGTTACGCGATCCATGTCATCGAGCCGTTGCTGAACCTGATCGGCGCACAGGGCGAAATTCGTCGCGCCAA
Organism: Pseudomonadota bacterium; assembly: GCA_023404705.1. Classification (GTDB taxonomy): domain Bacteria; phylum Pseudomonadota; class Alphaproteobacteria; order Rhizobiales; family Xanthobacteraceae; genus FEB-22. Next base: position 95,976 of record JAEYAU010000261.1, on the reverse strand, counting down.
GGCCTCGGGCAGCGAGGTGCGCACCCTCGATCTCGAATGGGCGAGCGGCCTCACGGGCCGGATCGTGACGCTCGGCGTGCCGGCCGGCCCAATCGAGATCAGGCTTTATGGCGAGCATGGCTTCCGCACGCTGAGGTTCGAAGATAGTTTCGAGGCCTTCCGCGCAGCGCTCTCGGTCTTCACGGAGATCGTGACGGGCGTGCGGCCGAGCCAGACTCCGGAGCAGGTCTTGCCGATCATCGACATCATCGAAGCGGGCCGCTCAGCGCCATGAGCCAGATCATTCTCATCACGGGTGCGACGGGCAAGATCGGAGAGCGCCTGACGCGGCACTTCCGCGAAAAAGGCTGGACCGTGGTGGCGGTCTCGCGCAGCAGCGAGAAGCTCGCGGCGCTGGAGCGCAGCAGCCGCGGGCCGGGCCCGATCGTCGCAGTCGAGATCGACCTCATGGAGGCGGATGCGGCGGCGCGCCTCGCAGCGCAGCTCGTGTCGCGCGGGATGCTGCCGCAGCATCTGGTCAACAATGCGCGCGATGTCGCCAACCTGCGGCTGCCGGAGTCCGGCCATCCGCTGCGCACGCAGTGGACGCGCGAGTTCGAGCTCGGCGTCGCTCTGGCGCACGATCTGGCCTTCGGGCTCGCGGAGGCCGAAGGCTCCGGCCTTCGCTCGGTCGTGAACATCGCGTCCATGTATGGCGTGGTCGCAATGAATCCGCGCCTCTACAAGGACCCGACACGCGAGGCGCCGATCCACTACGGAGTCACCAAAGCCGCACTGATTCATCTGACGAAGGAGCTCGCGGTGCGGCTCGCAGGACGCGGCGTGCGCGTGAACTGCATCTCGTATGGCGGCGTGGCGGGCCGCGTCGATGCCGAGTTCCAGGCCAGATACGCAACACTCGCGCCATCCGGCACGATGCTGGGCGACGACGATGTGCCAGGCGCTGTCGACTTTCTCACCTCGCCGGCGGCGTCCGGCGTCACGGGGCACAATCTCGTGGTCGACGGAGGCTGGACCGCATGGTGAGGCGCGGCCGCGTCGCCATCATCCCGGCCCGCGGCGGCTCGAAACGGCTGCCGCGCAAGAACGTCATGGAGTTCGGCGGACGCCCCATGCTGGCCTGGACGATCGAGGCCGCGCGCGACGCCGCCGCCTTCGACCGCGTGATCGTCAGCACCGAGGACGAGGCCATTGCGCAGATCGCCACCGCGGCCGGCGCCGAGGTGCCGTTCCTGCGCGAGGGCCATCACGACGACGTCACGCCGATCTCGGCTGTCACCATCGCGGCGATCGGACAAATCCGCGCCAGGCTGAGCGAAGAGTACGAGACGGTCGTGCAGCTGATGGCAAATTGCCCCTTGCGGGGCGCCGACGACATCCGCGCCGCGCTGGCGGCTTTCGACGCCACGGGCGCCGAGTTCCAGATCAGTTGCGCCCGCTTCGGCTGGCTCAATCCGTGGTGGGCCATCAAGCGTGATGCGGCCGGCCGCGGTGAGTGGCTTCATCCCGGCGCCGTCCAGAGCCGATCGCAGGACCTTCCGGAGCTGTTCGCGCCGACTGGTGCAATCTGGATTGCGCGGGCCGCGGCGCTCGAGAAGGCCGGCACCTTCTATGGTCCGGGACATCGCTTCGAGCCGATGTCCTGGGAGAGCGCCATCGACATCGATGATGCGGACGACCTGCGCCTCGCCCGCGCATTGCTGCACGCGCGAACCTGATCGGCCGCATCCGTGATGCATGGCGCGCGTTGCGCTCAATGATCGGCCCTCGCAGCCGCGGCGACCAGCTTCTCGTAATTCGCGACGTCGCGGCGGCTCACCAGCTTGTCCTCGGGACCACCGCTCGCGATCCGGCCGCGCAGGAAAGACTCATCCGGCTTGCGCGCCAGGGCGTGACGCAGAGCGGAGGCGGCGACGGCGCGCAGCGAGCCGTTCACGCCGGCCATCGACGTCCACATCCGGCGGCTGCGTCCCCGCGCGCGCAGCATCCGGTCGATCGCATCGGCTCCCGCTTCGGAGCGTCGGCCATCTGCGGCGCCCATATAGCGGCGGATGTAGTCGCGCCGCACCGTAATCCGGTGAGGATCGACTGTGTCACCCGCAAGATAGCGGCGGACGTGACCGATCAGCATGTCGGCGTCGGAGGCAGTGTCGCTTCCGGCCTCACGCTCGGGCCACGTCAATTCGGGAACGGGATCCAAGGCGAGCTCGATCGTCGGCTTGTCCCACATCCAGCCTTCCACCGCGGTGGTGCAGTGACGATGGATGTGCACATCGGTCGCGTTGAGCACGTTCCAGATGTAGTCCTGAGGACAGAAGCGAACATTGCCGAGACCGCGATCGCGGATCAGCGTGCGATAGAAGTCGCGGCTCTCGGCAGGATGCGGGCGGATGATGAACTGCACGTCCGGGAAGGTCGCGGCCATCGCGCAGAAGGCATCCGCCCCGGCCTTCTGCCCCGCCGCGTGGATCTCCGGAATGCGCGCGGGATCGAGACCGAGACGCTCGTAGGAAGCACGCACGCCGAAGTCGGACTGCTCGCGGAAATACTTCTCGCGCTCGCGCGGCCCGAAGCTCGCATAAGGAAACTGCGTCGCCCAGGTCACCACCTTCCGCGCCGGATCGAGGTCGAGCGCGCGCAGGAAACGGTCACGCGGCGTCACCGCGGCGGCAAAGCGCTTGTCGTAGAAGTCCAGCCGCGGAAACCCGATCACGGGCGCAGTTTCCGCATCGAAGCCCCAGCGGGTGCGGACCGCCTTGGCGGGCTCCTCGCCCCAGGCCAGGTAGAGATCGAGCACGCGGTAGTCCGAGAACTCGCCGTCGCCGAGCGGCGCGAGCGCCTGATGCACCACACCTTCGGTCGGCAGCAGGACGACTGCGATGCCCGCTGCGCGCGCTTTCTGGGCTAGCGAGACGTAGGCGCTGCTGAACAGGTGGTTCAGCACCAGGCAGTCGGGCCGGAACCACTGCATGGTCGGCTCGACGTCCTTCGCGGTTGCGAGCAGCACGCGATGGCCGAGCTGCTCGAGCCGGAGTTTCGTCACGGTCAGGTTGGGGAGATCCCGCCACTTGTGATCGCAAACCAGTTGAATCCGCATGACAGTGATCGCCTCAGGATTCGATCAGATCGAGCGACAGCGGCGTGCCGCGGGGAATCGGCCGCGTGGCGCGGCGTCCGAGCACTGTCGGCAGCAGCTTGGGCGGCAGCCCGTGCCCAGGCCGGATCGAACGGACATTCTGATCCGTGAAGGTCTCGCCCGCCGCGATGTCGCGGACCGCGTAGAGCGATCGCCGGAACGTCACGCTGCCCTGCTCGCTTGCGGCGCGACCATAGTCGGCGCTTCCGAGCGCCGCGAAGGCGTTGCGCGCGCCGCGCACGAGCTCCGCAAACTCGTCCGGCTCAAGCGAGAACTCGGCGTCCGGACCGCCGTCCGCGCGCGCGAGAGTCATGTGCTTTTCGATCACGGTGGCACCGAGCGCGACGGCAGCGACCGCCACCTCGATACCCATCGAGTGGTCGGACAGGCCGATGGGACATTCGAAGGCATTCGCGAGTGCCTGCATGCGCCGCAGATTGGCGTCGCTTGCCGGGGTCGGATAACCGGACACGCAATGCAGGAGCGCCAGTCCGCCGCGACCGGCCGCGCGCGCGGTGGTCACGGCCTCGCTGATCTCCTCACGGTTCGCCATGCCGGTCGAGATGATGAGCGGCTTGCCGGTGCGTGCGGCGCGCTCGATGAGCGGCGTGTCGATCACCTCGAAGGAAGCGATCTTGTAGGCGGGCGCGCCGAGACGCTCGAGCAAGTCGATCGCGGTCGGATCGAAAGGCGAGGAGAAGCAGGTGATCCCGATTCTGCGCGCGTGCTCGAAAAGCGCCGGATGCCATTCCCAGGGCGTATGGGCCTCGCGGTAGAGATCGTAGAGCTGGCGGCCGTGCCACAAGCCGCCCTCGATACGGAAACCGGGGCCATCGTGATCGAGCGTGATTGTATCGGCCGTGTAGGTCTGCAGCTTCACGGCATCGGCGCCGGCCGCCTTGGCGGCGTCGATCAGCCGGATAGCGCGTGCGAGCTCGCCATTGTGGTTGCCCGAAAGCTCGGCGATCACATAAGGCGCGTGACCCTGCCCAATCGGACGCCCCGCAATCTCGATCGACGGGCTCATGCAATTACGCTCCGGAAACGGCCTTCGGCTTCGCGTCGGTAGCCGGCCCGCTCGAACAGCAACTGCGAAGCTTGATTGCCCGCGAGGACCGTCGCTACGAGATCCGCCTTCGGCACGAGATTGCGCACGAGCGTCAGCGCGGCCGCACCGATGCCGCGACCGTGCCGTTCCGGCGCGATCGCGATCGAGACTTCGAAGGCGGGCTTGTCTTGCGACAAGCGGTCGAGGCGGATCACGCCGGCAGGGACGTCGTTGAAATCAATGAGGGCCAGCAGACGATCCGGGTCGCTCAGCGTGCGATCCATCCAGGCTGCGTGCTCCGATGCGGTCGGGATCCGTGACGTCCTGGCAAAGCGCCGCGTCTCCGGACGGCTTTGCAGATCGAGCAACCAGTCTTGATCACCGGGTTCCGCCGCGCGAAGCCGGACGCGGCCGGCTGCGGCCGCGCACTCACCCGCGAACCGCATCAGAAGCCGTTGGGGACCGCGACCGTCGACCAGCGCCGCCGCACACTCCGACATCCTGTCCCGCGCATCGCCGTCGTCGAGCAGGTCGGCGATCACGCGGGCGAGCTCCGCCGGGTCGTCGAGAGCGGAGTGTGGCACGGCGCGCGCAGCGCCGGCGGCCGCGAAGGCACGCGCGAGATCGACCTGATTGTCCGCGAGCACGACGATGATCGCGGGAAGTCCGAGGCACGCGCGCTCGAAGCACGACGAGCCAGCTGCACCGATCGCGAGATCGGCCTCGGCGACCAGCCGAGGAAGATCGGCCGGGTCGATATGCAGTCGACCAAGTGCCCCCACCATCTCATTGACCGCTATGCGATGTGGCGCGCCCGGGCCGAGGACGACGTCAATTTCGAGCTTGCGGCCGAGAGACGCGAGCGCCGCGAGCACCTTGGCGGTCGCATTGGTCGGATCGGTCGCGCCCATCGAGACGAGAATACGACTCGCTTTGCCGGTGCGCGCCTTGAGCGCTGCCGCACGTGCCGCCTGCCAGGACCGTCGCAACTGCGCATAGCTGGCGCCCGCGAGCAGCTGTGTATCGGCGCGCGTCAGCGCGCTGTAGGCATCCGCGGCGCGGCCCGGCGTCGGATCGACTAGCAGATCCACGTCGTGGCTGCGCACTGGAATGTCGTCGAACGCAATGCGCAGCGGGACGGAGCCGGCGATGCGATGCTCGGCCGTCGCGTCGAGGCCATAGTGATCGAAGACAATCACGTCGGCGCCCATCGCGCTGCTCTCAGAATCTCGCACCTCGAAGCCGGTGCGGGCGAGCGCGGGCGCCGTTTCGCGGGTCCCCTGCGCGCTCATGAAGCCGACATCCCAGCTCGCCCAGGCGAGCGTCTCGGCTGTGGCGAGGCAACGCATCACGTGTCCGGCCCCGATGGCTGGGCTGGCATCGCAGCGAAACAACGCGAGCGCCATCGTAACTCAGGCCTTGCCGCCGCTGATCCTATGCAGCGCCGCGGCGACGCGCTGTGCGTCGTCGTCGCTCATTCCGGGGAAGAGTGGAATGGAGAGGCAGCGCGCGTAGTATGCGTCGGCGCCCGGCAGATCCCGCTCACCGTCCAAGCCGCGGTAATAGGGCTGGCGATGGACCGGGATGTAGTGAACCTGCGTTCCGACACCTTCGGCCCGCAGGGCTTCCATGAAGCGCCGCCGCGTCGTGCCTAGAGCCGCGAAGTCGACCAGCACGGCATAGAGGTGCCAGCCGTGCGGACGATTGCCGTGCGGCACCGGGCGCAGCACCGGCGCGAGCGGCGCCAGCAGGCGATCGTAGAGCGCCGCGATCTCCTGGCGACGCCGATAGAAGCGATCGAGCTTGCGGAGCTGGCTGGTGCCGAGCGCGCAGAGCACGTCGGGCAGCCGGTAGTTCCAGCCCACCTCGGGCATCTCGTAGTACCAGGGATTCGGCACCTCGCCGTCGAAGCCCTGCCCGCGGTCCGTGAACGCCTGCGGCTCGCGCACCATGCCATGCGAGCGCAGGGAGCGCATCCGCTCGGCTTGCGCGGCATCGTGGGTCGTGACCACGCCGCCCTCGGCGGTCGTGATCGCCTTCACGGCATGGGTCGAGAAGCACGCGGCGGCCGAATAGCGGTTGGCGCCGATGTCCGGCGCGCCGAGCGCGTGACATGCATCCTCGATCAGGACCATGCCGGCACGCTCCGCGATCGTTGCGAGCTCGGCCATGTCGCAGCACTGGCCGTTGAGATGGACCGGCAGCGCCACCGTGACACGCAGGCCGCGTTGCTCGGCGCGCGCGAGCGCCTCCGTCAGATTGTCCGGCGACAGCAAGCCCGTATCGGGATCGACGTCCGCGAACACGACCTCGGCGCCGGTCATGCGCACCACATTGGCGGTCGCGAGGAACGTCAGCGCGGGAACGATCGCGGCCTGCCCAGGGCCGAGCTCGGCCGCGAGCACCGCGAGATGCAGCGCCGCCGTCCCACTATTGCAGGCGACCGCCTCGGCGGCGCCGGTCGCGGCCGCGAAGGCGCGCTCGAACTCGCCGACGCGCGGTCCCGTCGTCAGCATATCGTCGCGCAACGCCGCGACGACGGCGTCGATGTCGTCGTCGTCGACGACGGGGCGGCCATAAGGCAGGAGCCGGCTCATTGCGCCTTGGCGCCGATGATCTGTGTCAGGCCCGCCGCATCGAGCCATTCGGAGTTGCAATCGGACCCATAGCGGAAGCCTTCCGCGACCGGCCGCGCGCCGAGATCGGTGAGGTGCTTGCCGGTCCAGGTGGGCAGCGCCGGACAGATGACGTAGCGGTCATCGAGCTCGATCGTCGCGCGCGCATCATCCTCGGTGATCATCACCTCATGCAGCTTCTCGCCCGGGCGGATGCCAACCTCCTTGTGCGGGAGGCTCGGCGCGAGCGCCGAGGCGAGATCGACGATGCGCATCGAGGGAATCTTGGGGACGAAGATCTCGCCGCCTTTCATCAACCCGAGAGACGAGAGAACGAAGGACACGCCCTGCTCCAGCGCGATCCAGAACCGCGTCATGCGTTGATCGGTGATCGGCAGCTCGCGCGCGCCATCGCGAATGAGGCGCTCGAACAACGGCACCACCGACCCGCGCGACCCGATCACGTTGCCGTAGCGTACGACCGCGAACTGCGTCCCCAGATCACCGGAGAGATTGTTGGCCGCGACCATGATCTTGTCGGCGGCGAGCTTCGAAGCGCCATAGAGATTGATCGGGCTCGCGGCCTTGTCGGTCGAGAGGGCGACGACCTGCTTCACATTGCTGCGCAGCGCCGCCTTCACGACGTTCTCGGCGCCGTGCACGTTGGTGAGGATGCATTCGAAGGGATTGTACTCGGCCGCGGGCACGATCTTGAGCGCCGCGGCATGCACCACGACGTCGATCCCGCGCATGGCGAGCTCGAGACGGCCGAGATCGCGGACATCGCCTATGAAGAAGCGCAGGATCTCCCAGGCCTCCGGAAACTCCTCGCGGAGCTCGCGGGCCATGGCGTCCTGCTTCTGCTCGTCACGGGAGAACACGACGAGCCGGCGGGGCCGGCCGTTCTTCAGAAGCCGGCGCACGAAGGCGCGGCCGAAGGAGCCGGTCCCGCCGGTTACCAGAATGGCGTGCTGGGACGCGTCGAAGGCGGGACGCGTGAAGTCGCGATAAACGGCGTTGCTCATGGATATCCGGAGAAGACAGCAGGCAAGCTACCGCACTCCGGGTGACACCATGTCCCCCAGAGCGGCGGCGGCAAGGCAAGGCCCGTCAGACCGTGCCGATGCTCGCCGCTGGAACAAAGACGCGCACCTCGCGGCCGAGCAGCTCGAGCAGCACGGCGACACGACGGTCGTCCGCGATCCGATCGATCACGCCCTCATATTCCGCAAAGATGCCCTCGATGAGCCTGACCGGACTGCCCGGCCCGAGACCGGCCGGCAGTCCAAGCCTGACAAATCCATTGTCGCCCTCGCGGGCGCGAATTTCGTCCACGACGGATTCAGAGATGGCCAGCGGCACATCGCCGGCCGAGACCAGATGGCTCACGCCGAAGGTCGACTGGATCGCGCGCCACCGATCCTTGGCGAGATCGAGCGCCACGAACATGTAGCGAGGAAACAGCGGGCGGGCGACCACGTCCTCGCGGCGCGCATGGCGCCGCTTGCGCAGGTAGCGCGGGACATAGGCGTCAAAACCCTGGCGGCGCAGATTGAGCTCGGCGCGAGCCTCTCCCTGCGGATGCGTGTTCACGACATACCACTGGCGGTCCGTCATGGCGTGCGCGCCTCCCGGTTCGCCCGATGCGACTGCAAGCGAAGCAGCGGCGGCGTGTAGACCCGCAGCGCCTCGAAGCGCTCGATTGCTGCATCGTAGGCGGCGCGAGGATCGACCAGGTCCGTGATGAGCACCGCGTCGATGCCTTGCAGCAGCGGGTCGGCCTCGTTGAGAGGACGTTTCACGACGCCCGCGATCTCGACGTTGGCCTCGCGCGCCACGAGCAGCGCGATCTCGGCAAGATCGCCGTCGCCCAGCAGCGCCAGCTTGCCGTGCCCGCGCGCGCCAGCTTCGACGAAGATCGCGGCGAGCTGGCCTCGCGCATTGCGGAAGAAGGTCAGCGAATGAGCCAGATAGCTCGCCGTCAGACGCGACTTCTCGGCAAAACCTTGGGGGGTGAGGTAATAGGCATAGCGCCGGCGTGGCACCTGGCTCACCTTGACCAAGCCCTTGCGGACGCAGCGCTTGAGGTAGGCATTGGCCAGCCCGAGGGCGATGCCGAGCTCGCTCGCCACCACGCGCTGGGTCACGTGCTGATCGCGCTCGACCGCGTCGAGCACCCCGAGAACGATCTCGTCGTCGTTGAAATCGCGCCGCCCGCTTGGCGCCTGGACTGTCGACACGCCCCTCGCCTCCCTCTACGGCATGATGGCGTTCACGCCGTGAACGTAGGCCCTGGGGTCGAGTTGGTAGCGCGTTCACAACATGAACGTCAACCCTGAAGCTGCCGACTGGCCATGCTCCGGCGGTAAAATAGAACTTCCGTCGCTGCCGTCAGAACTTCCCGAGCTGGCTCGCCAGCACAGCGTTTTCGACCAGCAGGCACGGAATTCCCTGGATGATCGGAAAGGCGTGGCCGTCCTCCGGGCAGAACCAGCAGTCGGATCGTTGCTGCAGCGGCTTCCCGCTGACCGGGGAAACAAACCCCATACGGGCCCTCCCCGGCTTCTCGACGACGACAAGGGCCGCTTGGTTCGCGGGATTGACGTCCAGCCCCCACGGCTCGAAGCGGACCGGCTTGTGGCCGAGGCTCTCAAGGATTTCCGGCAGGCCCTTCACATAGCCGTGCTGGGAGATGCGTGTCCGGGTCGCTTCCGAGCCCAACTCCCACGAGGGCTCGACCATGACGACATAGCGGGCCGCCACCCGCAGGAGCTCCGAGAGGATCTCCCTCTCCCGGCCGCCATTGGGTTCCACGGCATGAACCGTGAGCACACAGTCCACCGCGTTGTCGGCCAGCGGAATCGCCGCCAAGTCTCCGACGAACAGGTCGGCCTGCTGGCCGTGCTCGGTGAGGTGCTGCCGCGCAAAAAGGAGACGCGAAAGCGACAAGTCGAATGCCAGCACGTCTGGCCGCGCGCGCATCGCTTGCAGGACGGGGACCAGGCTCGTGGCTTCGCCGGTCCCGGCGTCGAGGACACTGGATACGCCCAACTGATCCAGCAGGGCTCCGAGCTTCCGGCCGACCTGCTCCCGGTTCACGCGGATCACAGGATCTTCGAGAGCCCGGAGATAACTCCCGGCCTGTGCATCATAGGCGTAGAGAATGGCGGTCTGCGAATTGTCGGCGCGCTGCTCCTGCCCGCGAATCCATTGCGTGATGTTCCGTCCCTCTTGATAGAGACGGCGTAGCTGCGCCGCGTCGTATTTCATGTGCTCCGCTCCCCGGCCGGACCCACAATCACCTGTCCCTCTCGACTGTGGTGGAATGGTGAAAGTCACCGCGTCGCGAGCGGTACCCGCGCGCCTTTATGCAAATGGCTCGCGCGCGCCGCGTCGATGATGCGCATCACGGTCAGGCCCTCGGCGAGCGTGCACGAGGGCTGCCCAGCGCCCAGGCAAAGAGAGAGAAACTCCGCCGCGAGGGCATCGAACATGTCGTTGCGCTCGCCGCCATACTTGGTCTCCTGCCAGACCTGCTCGGCGCCATGACATTCGCCGATGACATTGCTCTCGAATGACCATCTCAATGCGCCGCGGTCGCCGAAGATCACGATCGAGCGTTCCGTCGGACGCGTGTAGAGATCGAGATGAACGCGCACGCGCAGGCCATCCTCATAGAACGCCTGAAGCTCGACGTGATCATCGCTGTCGATCGGCAGCGCGCTGACGCGCTCCACTTGCGCGGCGATTTCGGCAGGCGCGCCGAACAGCCACAGCATCTGATCGAGCCAGTGGCTTTCGTCGAGCAACGCGCCGCCGCCGAGCGCGGCATTCGACATGAAGAAGTCGGACAGCGGCTCCCAGGGATGCCAGTCCTCCAGATGCGAGGCCATGATCAACTCGGCCCGCAGCGGCCGACCGATGGCACCGGCCTGCAGGCGCGCGCGCAACTCGCGCAGCGCCGTCCACCAGCGCCACGTATAGCCGAGCAGGATGGGTTGACCGGACCGCGCCTCCGCATCCGCGAGGCGCCGCGCAGAGGCGAAGTCCAGCGCCACCGGCTTTTCGAGGAGGATGCGACAGCCGGCAGCCATCAACGCCTCGGTCTGCGCCACATGAAACGCGGTGGGCGTGGCGACGACAGCGCCAGTGAAGCGTCCGTCGGCCACGGCTTCCTCGACGCTGGCATAGCGGCCCTGCAGTGTCAGCCCCTCGGGGGGCACCAGCCGATCGGCGCGCGTATCGACTACGCTGATCGTTGCGCCGCGGCGCGCAAGGTTCTGCGCATGACGCCGGCCCGCGCTGCCGAAGCCGACCACGAGGATATGCGGACTATTCGTCACAAACCGGCGCCTTTCTCCAGTGGTCAAGCGCGCAGCGCGCGCGTCATCACGCGATAGGGCTCGGGCGCGAAATCAATCTGGAGAAAGGCCGGCCCCGTGTCCGGCTTCCAGCGCGAGACGAAGGCCGCCACCTCGGCCTCATCCGCCGCGCGCGCCGCCGTAAAGCCGAGCGCTGCGGCGACCGCGGTCCAGTCCGGCTGCTTGACGATCAGCGGACGCTGGCTCAGGCCCTTCTCGACGGCACGGTCACGCACCGAGGCATAGGTGCCGTCGCACATGAAGAGGACCAGCAGCGGAGCGCGTTCGGCGGCCGCGAGCGCGAGCTCGGCCGCGAACATGCCGATGCCGCCGTCGCCTATCGCAAGCACGGTCGGCGCATCAGGCCGGTGCAGCACGGCCGCGATCGCCATGGGCAATGCGGCGCCCATCGAGCGCCCCTGGCCGGAGGAAAGATAGAGGTCCGGCCCCTCCACGTCCCACATGTGCTCGCCGACGGTGCAGAAGAATCCGGTATCCAGCACGAGCCGGGCCCGAGGCAGCTGTTTGCGCACAATCGTGAAGGCGTGGGCCGGAAGGAAGGGCCCCACGAGCAGGCCTTGCCGCATCTTCAGGCGTGATGCGGCAACGAGATCGCTTCCCCAGCCAGGACGCGCCGAGAGCGCCGCAATGATACGAGCGGCATCCGCAATGGCGGCACGGGCTGCCAGCGCGAAGCCGGCGGTGTCATCGATGTCATCGACATTGACGATCGGGATCTTGAAGTTCGCGCCAAGAATCTCTCGCGCACGCAGACCGATGCCGACCACGAGATCCGCTTCCGCGAGCACGGCACTCTCGGGCGCGAGCGCAAGTCCGACGCCGGTGTAGACGCCCGCCGCATGCGACCGGGTTTCGTTCACGATGCCTTTCGCGCCGGCCGTGGAGAAGACCGGGATCGAAAGGCCGTCGAGCGCCTTGCTCAGGCCGAGCCTGGCGGCCAAAGCACCCGCGATGACGACCGGCCGCTTCGCCGCATTGATTGCGCGCAACACGGCGTCCAGATCTCGCGGGGCCGTGGCCGGGACCTTGGCAATACGCGCGTCCGTTTCGGCGAGATCCAGGAGCACGGGCCCGGGCCGTTCGGCGCTCGCGAGCACCAGCAGCCGCTCGGCCGCTCCCGCATCGGCCAAGCCTGCGTGGCCCTTCACGACGCCGCCGACCAAGCCCGCATGATCGAGGCGCTTGTGCATACGCGCCCCATCGCGCGGGCCGAAGGCTTCGGTGACGGCGATCACCGGAAGGTCCTCGAGCCAAGCGGTGGCAAGCCCCGACGCGAGATTGGCGAGCCCCGGCCCCTTGATCGACACCGCGAGGCCCGCGCGGCCGCGCAGACGGCCGACGGCACCCGCCATGAGCGCAGCGGCACCTTCAAAGCGCGTCGTGTGGAAACGACCGCCTGCGCGCTCGATGGCATCCGCGAGCTCGAGACTCGGACCGCCGCCAGGAATGCCGAAGGCGATGCCGTCAGCCGCGGCGACGAGGCTTGCCGTGATGCTCACGACTTCGCCCCGCCGATCACCGCCAGCGCGACGCGGGCCGCATGGGCCGAAACGACAGCGACGGCGTCCGGGCTGAAGCCACCGCAGTGCGGCGTGATCAGAAGGTTGTCGTGATTGCGCGCGTAGGCCAGGAGCGGATGGTCCGCGATGGCGGGCTCGCCATCGAGCACGTCGAGGCCCGCTGCGGCGATGCGACCGCTCTGCAGCGCCTGCAGCAGCGCCGCCTCGTCGGCGATCGGCCCGCGCGATGTATTGATGAAGATGGCGCCCGGCTTGACGCGCGCGAACAGCGCGGCCGAGACGAGGCCGCGTGTCTCGGCGTTGAGCGGCACGTGCACGGAGACGACGTCGCTCGTCTCCATGACGTCTTCGAGCGACACCCGGGTCACGCCTGCGGGAAACTCGGAGCGATGCGGATCGAAACCGACGACTCGCATGCCGAAGGCCTGCGCATAGCGCGCCATCCAGCCGCCGATGCGGCCGCAGCCGATCAGACCGAGCTGGCGGTTGTTGAGCATCATTCCGGGAAACTGCTCACGGTCCCAGCCACCGCCGCGAACGTGCGCGACGGCAGACGGCAAACGACGTGCGCAAGCGAGCACCAGCGCCCAGGTCAGTTCCGCGGCCGGCGTGAGATTCCGGATCACCTCCGGGCTGTCGAACAGGCTGCGCACCACGATGCCGCGCCGCTCGATCTCGCCGCGCGCCACATGATCCGTGCCGGTCGATGCGCAGCTCACAACTTTCAGGCGCGGCGCGCCGCGCACCATCTCGTCGGTCAGCGGCACCCGGATCGCGGCGTCGATCAGCCCATCGGCCTCGGCAAGCGCAGCGGCGAGCGCGTCCTGCCGCGGCTCCACATGAAGCAGCCGCGCCGATGCGCCGGCCGCCGATTGCACGGACTGCCAGCCGGACGGTGGTCCCATGAAGAGCAGGCAGGGCTGTGGCATAGGTGTCTCGCTCGGGTCGCGCGGCTCAGGCTTTGACGACGTTGTCGGCCGCAAGGCCGGCGCGCGTGCAGACATTGCGCGTATCGACGACGAGCCGAGAGGACTCCACCAATGCCCGGTAGTCGACGGAGTCGTGATCGGTCGCGATCAGTGCGGCGTCGTACCCCGCGATCGTCTGCGCATCGAGCCGCACCGAGGCACGGTGGGCGAACTCGCCGTGCTCGCGCGTCGGCGGCACTTCGGGCACGTAGGGGTCGTGGAAGTCGACCGTCGCGCCGCGCCCTTCCAACAGCTCCATCAACTTGAAAGCCGGACTCTCGCGCACGTCGTCGACATTCTTCTTGTAGGCGAGGCCGATCAGCAGAATGCGCGCGCCGTTGAGGCCCTTACGGAAGCGGCGATCCAGCTCCTCGGCGAGCCGCGCGACCACATAGCTCGGCATCGCGGTATTGATCTCGCCCGCAAGCTCGATGAGCCGGGTCGAGATCTCGTACTCGCGCGCCTTCCAGGTGAGATAGAACGGATCAATCGGAATGCAGTGCCCCCCAAGCCCGGGGCCCGGATAGAATGGCATGAAGCCGAACGGCTTGGTCTTCGCGGCCTCGATCACCTCCCAGATGTCGATCCCCATCTTGGAGAAGATCACCTTCAGCTCGTTCACCAGCGCGATATTGACGGCGCGAAAGATGTTCTCGGTCAGCTTCACGGCCTCGGCCGTGCTCGGCGAGGAGACCGGGATCACCTGGCGCACGAAACTGCCATAGAACGAGAGCGCGAGATCGAGGGCCTCGGCGCCATCGCCGCCTACGATCTTGGGAATGCCCGAGGTGTCGAAATCCCGGTTGCCCGGATCCTCACGCTCAGGAGAGAACGCGAGGAAGATATCGCGCGCCGGCTCCAGGCCGCGCTCCGCAAAGATCGGCCGCAGCACCTCCAGAGTCGTGCCCGGATAGGTGGTCGATTCCAGCACGATCAGCTGGCCGGGACGCGCGTGCGCCGCGATGTTCCTGGTGGTCTCGACCACATAGGAGAGATCCGGCTCCCGGTGGCGATCGAGCGGCGTCGGCACACAGATGCAGATGACGTCCGCTTCGCGGATGCGCGCAAAATCCGTCGTCGCCTGGAAGCGGCCGCTGGCCGCGAGCGGGGCGATCGAGTCCGACGCGATATGCCGGAAATAGCTGTGCCCGGCATTGAGCTTGGCGATCTTGGCGGGGTCGATGTCGAACCCGATCATGCGGAAGCCGCGCGTTGCGGCCGCGCGCATCAGCGGCAGGCCGACATAGCCGAGACCACAGACTGCGCCGACGGCCGAACCGTCCGCGATCCTGGCTTTCAGGCCTTCGTAGTTGGTCGTGGCCTGCCGGCCCGGGTCAGCCCCCTGCAGCTTCGGCTCAACACCGGATCGCGGCGTCATCGGCCGGCCCGACGCGTTGGCAAAAGCCGCGACGGCAGGCGATGGACTTCGACCGCACGCACTAAGATGACCCGGCGGTGCCGCCCCGCCTTGGAAATGTCTCTCAGAAACAACGCTTTATCAGGCATGACCGCCCGCCCCTGTCGGCATTGCGAAGTGATCTAGCCCCTTCCCTGGCGGCGTGCAATCCGAACGGGCGCATCCCATCGGGGACAGCCTTGCTCCGGCCGTCATCGAACGCGAGCATGGAACCGGCGCAAATCCCACCTATTCGTATAGGATGGCGGCCTTCCGGAGGGACAGATGATTCGAGGAATGCTTGCGACTGCGGCCCTGGCCGCCAGTGTCTTGACGATCGGCGCAACTTCCCAAAGGGCCGTCGCACAATGGTATGGCACAGCTTGTCCGCCGGGCTACGATGCGCGCGGCGGGCACTGCGTTCCGAATACCAATCGGCAGCGACATCACAGCTACGGCGCGGCCTGCCCGCCCGGCTATGACGGCCGCAGTGGGCAGTGCATCCGAAGCGGCGACGGCGGCGGTCACGTGCGGCGTCATCAGGGGGGCTACCAATATTATGATGATCGGCCGCGGCGCCGGCATGGCGTCGCTTGCCCGCGCGGCTACAACGCGATCGAGGGACAGTGCGTGCCGAACGCTCAATAGCGTCGGCTTGCAGCATTCTCACTCCGTCCGCGGTCGCGTTCTTGGCAGGACCGCGACAACGTGCAAAGACATGCGGCGCGCTCACATGACGACGGCGTGAGCCGCGCCTTCATGTGGGCGCTCACGCCGATCGGTAGCGTCCGGAATCCTGCGTTGCGCCGATCCGTCCACCCAAGGCGCCGGTGTGGTGCGGTGGAACCATTCATGCGATGATCAAGATCGACACGGCGCGGGTATTCGGCGCATGACTCCACGACAGGCTCCGCACGCAGATATGTCCAACGAACTGACAGACACTCTGGTGTCTTCTGCGGTGCGCACGCTCACGGCCGAAGCCAGCGGAGTGACGGCTCTTGCGGCCGCGATGCAGAACGGCCTCGGGGCCTCTTTCGTCGCGGCGGTCGACCTGATCCGCGCCGCGAGCGGGCGCGTCATCGTGTCCGGCATGGGCAAGTCCGGCCATGTCGGGCGCAAGATCGCGGCGACGCTGGCGTCCACCGGCACCCCCGCCTTCTTCGTGCACCCCGCGGAGGCGAGTCACGGCGACCTCGGCATGATCACGTCCAGCGACGTGATCCTCGCTCTCTCGTGGTCCGGCGAGACGTCCGAGTTGAAGAACCTGATCACCTATTCGCGGCGGTACGGCGTCGCCTTGATCGCCGTCACGGCGGCTGCCGACAGCACGCTCGCCAACGCGGCCGACGTCGCGATCACGCTGCCGCAGGCGCGCGAAGCCTGTCCGCACAATCTGGCGCCCACCACCTCGGCCGTTATGCAGCTCGCCCTCGGCGATGCGCTCGCGGTGGCGCTGCTGGAGAGCCGCGGCTTCACGGCCATCGACTTCGGCCAGTTGCATCCGGCCGGCCGCCTCGGCGCCATCCTGAAATACGTGCGCGACGTGATGCGCACGGGCGAGCGGCTGCCGCTCACGTCCGTGACCGCACGGATGTCGGAGGCGATCGTGGAGATGACGGGCAAGGGTCTCGGCTGCGTCGGAATCACGGATGCCGCGGGCAAGCTGGTCGGGATCGTGACGGACGGCGATCTGCGCCGGCATATGGGCCCGGGCCTGCTCGAGGCGCCGGTCGCCGAGATCATGACGCGCAACCCGAAGACGATCCACTCCGACGCCCTGGCGAGCGAGGCGCTCGAGCTGATCGACTCCTCCAAGATCCAGGTCCTGGTCGTCGTCGACGCGAACCACGTGCCGGTCGGGATCCTGAACTTCCACGACCTGCTGCGCGAGGGCGTGGCGTAGCCGCGACCGGCTAAGCACGTCAGGCATCGTTTGATCACGATCCGGTGGAACAGGCGAGGCCCTGGTGGGCGCCTAGCCATCCATGAATGACATGTGCGCTTTTTCGGCTTGAGCCGCGGCGCACCAGCCGCCAAACAGGCACAGCGCATCCTTGCATGAGCATCTCGATGGTTGCCGTTACGTCACCAGCCTTCCGCTTCGGCGACAACTGGCTGCAATTCGCGACCTCGCTCGGCGAGGAGCAGATAGATCAGGCTGTACGCTCATTGCAGGCGCTCCTCGGCCGGGAGCGCCTCGACGGTCTCACCTTTCTCGACATCGGCTGCGGCAGCGGATTGTTCTCGCTCGCGGCACGACGGCTCGGCGCAACGGTCCGGGCCTTCGATGCCGATCCGGCCTCGGTCCAATGCTCACACATGGTGCGCGACAGGTACCGCGCAGGTGACGACGGATGGACGATCAGCCAGGGCTCAGTGCTCGACGAGAGCTTCCTGCGAACGCTCGGCACATTCGACATCGTCTATGCATGGGGCGTGCTGCATCACACCGGCGCGATGTGGCAGGCCGTCCGCAATGCGAGCCGGCTCGTCAAGGACGGTGGCGTGATCTGCATCGCGCTCTACCGCAAGACCCGCACCTGCGCGTTCTGGCGTCGGGAAAAGGCCTTCTATTCGTCCGCGCCCCGCTTCATTCAGCAACCGATTGCCGCCGTCTACAAGGCTGCCTATTTCGCGGGCCTTCTGGTCACGGGCCGAAATCCGGTTTCCTATGTGCGGCAATATCATCGCGTGCGAGGAATGTCCTTCTCCCGCGATGTGCACGACTGGCTTGGCGGATTCCCCTACGAATCTGCGGATCCGGACGAGGTTACTCGCGAGCTCGAGATGCAGGGCTTTCGGATCGAGCGAGCCTTCGTGAAGCCTGGGCCGTTGCGGGGTCTGTTGGGCACGCACTGTGATGAGTATTGTGCCCGCAAGCCATAGCGGCTGAGGAAGGGACATGGGACTCGCCGCAGGCACCACCAGGCTGCTGGACCTTGCGCGACGCGCAAAATTCCGCCTCGATCAACATCTCACGGTTCGCGCATTCCAGCCCGCATGGATCGAAAACGACGTCGCATATGCGATATCGATCGGGCGCGAACGCCTCGCCCAATGGGAGGCGATCGCGGATCGCCCTGCACGGGTGCTCGAGATCGGCCCGGGGATCAATTTCGGGCCGCAATTGATCTTGGCAGGCGCCGGGGCCGCGGTCACGGTCGCCGACCGATTCCTGACCGACTGGAATCGCTTCTATCATCCGAGATTCTATCGCTCACTACGGGACACCTGGCCCGGGGAAGCGCACATGATCGATCGCGTGCTCGCAGCAGGGCAATATCCGCCGGACGTCATCCGCTGCATCAAGCAACCCGCGGAGAAGCTCGACACCGTCATAGCTGAGCCGTTCGATCTGGTGGTTTCGACCGCGGTTCTCGAGCATGTCTACGACGTCGATGCGACCTGCCGCGCGCTCGCGCACGTCACGCGTTCCGGCGGCCGGCATCACCATCAGATCGATTTCCGGGACCACAAGGATTTCTCCCGTCCGCTCGAATTCCTCTTGTTTGATGAAAAAGCTTATCTCCGCGTCTGGCGCGACGGGCGACGCGGCAATCGCGTGCGCCTGAGCGAATGCCTTGCGGCCTTTCGATCGGCCGGGTTCGAGGTGGAGCATGTCGAGATCAATGCGCGCCCGACGGGCGCCTATCTCGACGACTTTTCGGCACGGCTTGCGACGAGCCAATCTCCGCTTCGGAACACGGCTCCGGCCGATCTGGAGGCCCTTGGAGCGGCTGTCACGCTCCGCCGGCTATGAGCCCGGTTTGCGGCCACTGACGCTGACATCATGGCAAGCTCGGGCTACCGGAGTCCTGGACCCGACACGACACTCGGGGCTTGAAGTCGCGCCCCTCGCCTGCCACAAGCAGTGTCTGAGCTGTTTATCAAAACGGGCCCGTCCTGCGTGCAAGTGCGCCAGCTCGACCAAGCACCAGAGCCGTCTTTCGCGTCCAAGATCGACGCCTGGGCCGCCCACCAAGCCGGTGCCCCCGCGGAAGGCGCCGGGACCAGCAAGCGCGCACTCAAGATCCTCCACGTCATCAGCGGATTGCGAATCGGGGGTGCCGAGGGCCGGCTGTGCGCGCTCGCGACGGCTCCCAGCAACGCGCCGCTCGTGCACTCCGTCATCAGCCTGGTCGGTGGACCCTACGAACAGCGCCTGCGCGACGCCGGCGTGCCGGTCACGGTTCTCGGAATCGGATACGGGGTTTCGGCGATTACCGGTCTGTACACGCTTGCGCGGCTGATCGCCAATCAGCGTCCGGACGTCGTGCAAGGCTGGATGTATCACGGAGACGTGGCGGGCACGCTCGGATTGTGGCTGAGTGGACGCCGCACCGGGACCAGCCTGGTGTGGGGCATCTGCAATTCGTATCTGGACGAACGCGCCTATGGCATCGGCTTGCGCGCCGTGAGGCGCCTCTGGGTGCGTTTGTCGGCGGCGCCGGATCTGGTCATCTCCAATTCCGAGGCCGGCGTTCAGGCCCACCACGAACTCGGCATGTCGGCGGTCGGCACCCGGGTAATTCCGAACGGCATCGACACCGAGGTCTTCCGTCCCAATCCCAACCTGCGGGCCAAGCTGCGTGCCGAGTGGGGCATCAACGACGATACGACCGTCGTCGTTCATGCCGCACGGCACGACGCCATGAAGGATCACGCCACTTTCGTCGCGGCTGTCGATCAGCTTGCTGCCAGCGGCTTGAAGTTCACATGCGTCATCGCCGGCAGTGGGACGGAACTGCTGCGGCCTACGGCTCCCGCCATTCTCCTCGGCGAGAGCAATGACATGCCGTCCGTGTTCGCGGCGGGCGATATCGTCGTGTCGAGCTCAGCGTTCGGCGAGGGCTTCTCGAACGTCATCGCCGAGGGCATGGCGGCGGGCCTGCCGGCCGTCGTGACGGACGTCGGCGATGCACGTCGCATCGTGGGGGATACCGGTCTGGTATGTCCGCCCAGAGATCCCGCCAAACTTGCCGAGGCCCTCGCGCAAATGATCGTCGAGCCACGGAACAGGCGCACGGCTCGGGGTGAAGCCGCACGCCGCCGTATCGTGGAAGCTTACTCGCTCGAACGCGAAATCCTGGCCTATGCGGAGGCCTACGACGCGGCTCCGGAAGTCGCGCGCTCTAGCCGCTGACAAGATCCATCGTCCTTGAATTCGCGGCCACGGGCGTGTTTGATGAACACGCACCAGCGACTGGCGGAACGATGCGCTATCCGGACATCCACATCGACTTCCTCGAGAATGACACGACGGAGCCGCTCTTCGCGCATGGGACCATGCGCCTGAACCCGGGCGCACGCGTCATCAAGTCCACCATCAAGGGACCGTTCTATCTCAATCGAGGCTCTCAGGTCGGACCCGACGCCACGATCGGCAAGTATTTCGGTATGAATGAGAGCTGCTTCATCGCACGGGCGACGGTCGGCGCCTACTGCGCGATCGGCGCGCGAACCGCGATCAATCCCTTCAATCATCCGTCGGATTGGCTCAGCATCCACGAGTTTCAGTACCACCCAAAGTCGTTCGATTGGGTGGAGGAATACAATGATTTCTCGCGCCTGGAGCGGACGCCGGACATGTTCTCGCCGGTCTCGATCGGCAATGACGTCTGGACCGGCCACAACGTAAACGTCATGGCAGGCGTGACGGTGCACGATGGCGCCATCATCGCGGCCGGATCGGTCGTCACCAAGGACGTGCCGCCCTACGCGATCGTCGCTGGCGTCCCGGCGGTCGTGAAACGGACGCGCTTTCCGGATCGCATCATCGAGCGGCTGCTGCGTGTGCGATGGTGGGACCTGGAGCTCTCCCAATTGAGCGGACTTCCGTTCCGCGACGTCGAGCGCTGCCTCGATATGATCGAAGCCATCAAGACGCAGCGCGTTGCGACGGAGCCGGCCGGCACATGACACCGGAAGCCGCAGCGTTCCGTCCCCTTCTCGAGCGCTTCGGCGTCGCCGGTGACGGAATTCTCGTGGTGCACAGCGCCATACGACAGCTCAGCCAGAATGGCTTTCGCGCCGAGGGCATCATCGACGCACTCCTCGATCATCTGCACGGCGGCACGCTTTTCATGCCGACCATGACGTGGCGCACCGTCACGCCGGAGAACCCGGCCTGGGACGAGATGCAAACGCCGTCGCACACGGGCGTCCTGTCCGAGATCTTCCGTACCCGGTATGCGGAAGCGCGCAGCATCCATCCGACGCATTCGGTTGCAGGACTCGGCCCGGCGGCGCGAATGCTGCTGTCGCGGCATCACATCGACGACACACCGGTGTCGGGCAATAGCCCGTACGGCCTGATGCGGGACTACGAGACCTACATCCTGATGATCGGCGTCGGGCTCGAGGCGTGCACGGCCATTCACCTGCCCGAGGAAACCATCAACGTAGACCTCTACGTGCGACCCAAGGAGACAGCCGTCGTCTATCCGTGTCGCGATCGCCACGGCAGGGTGCACGCGGTACCGACGCGGCGCCACTGGCGGCTCGACCGGGACTTCCCGCAGTTCGCCGGACCGCTGGCCGCAAGGGGCGAGCTGGAGATGGGCCAGATCATGGGCTGTGGCTATGTCCTGGTGGCGATGAGACACCTGCTGCGCGAGGTCTTCCGGACGGTGATCGCCAATCCACGCGGCACTCTAGCTCCGGTATCACAGCAAGCGCCCGAGATCGCCGGCCCACACGCCGCGGGCATGACCTGATCCTTGTCCCGATGGAGGCGAGCCGTCAGAGCACGATCCTCTCGCCCGCGGCTTCGGGCGCTACCGCGGCCTCGTCGATGCGGGTGACAAGCCTCACGAAGGCGTTGCGGATAGTCTCGAACGTATCGTCCTGCCAGATCATCTCCTGAAGCGGCGTGGCAAACGGCAGCGATCCTCCGATATCGAATTCGAGCGTCCGGTAGTAATCGAGATCCGTCTGAGGCACACCCGCCGGCGCCATCTTCAGCGTGCCGTAGCGTGTCCTTCCGTTGAGCCAGCACAGTCCCATCGGCCCAGTATTGACGCCCATGTTCAGGAAGGCGCGCTCGTAGAGCGCCATTCGCAACCCGACGTTCCAGACGGGCTCCGCAAAGATGATCGCGCTCTCAAAGCCCGCCGGCAGGCCGTCCAGAGTCTGCGCCAGATCCGGTAAGACCACACAGACGAAGCGCTTTGGATCGAGCCATTCGGCGAACCTCGCCCAGGCCGCGAGATTGCTGTTGCGCGCCGACATGTAGCCATAGGCACGCAGTGTGATCGTTACGACCGCGCGTCCGTCGGCGTGAGCCGCGATCCATGCATCAATATCGCGCAAGCGCTCGTTCGTCGCCCGAAGACACGCGATCGCTCGATCTCCGGCGCGCGCGGCAGCAAGACAGGCTTGTGGCCCGGGAGTGGTGGGCAACGTCGGTTCATATCCGACCGGGAAGACATTGCGGCCCAGAACGCCTCGCAGATGACGCGCATGGGGGCGCGAGGCCGCATAAGTGACGCCCGCGTTGGTCGGCAGGAGGGCGCAGCTCGCGATCAGAATGTTGTGCACCCGTTCGCGCCGCGCCGCGGCATCGACGACATTCTCGTAATCGTCCCGCTCCTGTCGCACGCCGCCGTGCGATCCGGGAACGATCACCACATGAACGTGCTCGAGCCCAAGCTGACGTCTGCGCAGATCGGCACTGGCCAGGAACCAGAGGAAATCGAAGGTGATAGGGGCTATCGAAAGGTCGTAGAAGGCGAACAGCGTGTCCGCGGCAGCGGGTGGCTGGTTCGCGAACCTGCGTCGGAGGCGACGCGGGCCCACCGCCGCCAGCGTGATTGTTCGGCGCACAAGCCCATGGATCAGGCGGCCCGGCACTGTGCTCGGCATTTTCGCTTCAACGGCGATCCGTTTGCCGATCCATGCGAGGCCGCCGTGGCGAACCTTGTGCATCAGACGGGGAATGCCGCCCACGGGCGCACCGTCACTCACGCCTGCAACCCCATTCGAAAACACGGCTCCGCCGACGCGAGGACGGGCATCCGCAGGGCCGAACCAGTGATCCGTGCGCTAGCGAGGCCCTTTTGCGGACACCTGCTAAATCAATGCTTCCTCGAGCTTCCGCCCGTCCTGCCGAAGCTCCTCGGGCGGCGGCTTGTGGCCGCCGAGAAGGTTGCCTTGCCAGCTCGAGAGCCGCTTCACCAGATTGTAGTAGGTGTATTCGGGCGAGTGACGGATCAACAATCCGTCCCTCACTTCCTCGCTATATTCATATTGCGCCCAGCCGTTGCAGCCTTTGCAGAACGGCACTTTGTCCCACTGTTCGGTCTCGTGATAGTAGCGCGCCTTGGCGAACTCTTCGCCATGCCACACTTCCTTCACGCCCTGCTCGAAGACATTGCCCATGTCGGTCGCACGCACGCCATCGAGACAGCAGAGACGAACGCTGCCGTCATTGTGCACCGGCATGGTCTTGTAGATCACATCGCACGGAATGCGCTTCGGTGGCACGACCATGTCGGGGAAGGTGCCGTTCTCGAACACGATGCCCATGCGCACGACATCGACGACACCCACCCAGCGATCGACGAAGGCCTGCTCCTCGTGTTTGTTGGTGCCCTGGGACGTGAACGACACGCCGACACGCGGCAGATCACGGTCGCCGCGCACGCGGAGCATTCGGAACACCGCAGCCTCGATCTTCGCCAGCTTGTCGACGCCGCGCACCTTCATCAAGGTTTCCGCCGTCGTGGCGTCGAGGCTGAACATGATCGAGTCGACCTTGATCTGGCAGAAGAACTCGGCGAGGTCCTCGGTCAGGGTGAGGCCATTGGTATTCATCGCAACCGCGATGCCGCGGCGTTTCATATCGGCCAGCACTTCGCGAAGGTTGGGAATCAGCAGCGGCTCGCCGTAGATGCTCGGCGCCACCATGGGCTGCGTGCCCGTGAACTCGTCGAGCATCTTGCGCGCCGCGTCGAGGTTCATGATGCCCTTGACGGGGTCGATCTGCGCCTCGTCCTCGAGACCCCAGACCGGGCACATATGGCAACGCAGATTGCACCGGGTCGCGAAGTCGACCAACAGCCGATCCGGCATCTCGGAAACCGGCCGCGGCTTCCAGCCATTCGCAGGATCAACCCATTCAGCCTTTGACCAATCTCGCATCCGAACGTCCCAAGCTCAGAGGTCTGACACAGCCGGCGCCCAACTTCGGGTTGCCGCCGCTATGGTTAGAGCGCTCCAGCCAGCAAGGCAAGGCCGAACGGCGCTGAGCCGATCCCGTAGTTGGCACGGCTTGACGGGCGCAGGAGGGAACGGCATCGCTCGCTGACCTTAGGGGATTCCCACGATGCTGAATTTCCTCACTGCACGAACGCCACTGAGATTGGGCGACGCGGTCGCGGCGCTTCTCGTCCTGGAGGACGGGCGCTACGTCCTGCAGCGGCGCGACGACAAGCCCGAGATTTGGTACCCGGGTCATTGGGGTCTGTTCGGGGGCAGTCTGGATCAGGGCGAATCGGAACTCGACGCCCTTCGTCGCGAGCTTCGCGAAGAACTCGAGCTCGATTTCGACACGGCAGAGCCGTTTGCGAACTTCGGCTTCGATCTGACGCCGATCGGGTTCGGGCCTGTGTTCCGGAACTACTACGAAATTCGCCTCCCGCCATCGCGCGTGGATCAGCTGTATCTCCACGAAGGCGCGGAACTCGGCGTGCTCACGGGGGAGGAGGTGCTGCGGCTGCCGAATCTCTGTCCCTATGACGGATTCGCATTATTCCTGCATCACGGCCGGGCGCGGCTTGCCCGCTGAGCCACAACGTCTCGGTGGGAACCCGTGACATTCCCGGCGTAGCGCTCGGTCCAGGCTTGCAGCATCAGCACGGTCCAGAGCGGATATTGCCAGTTCTGCGCGCCCGAAAGGTGAGACGCCCAGCGGGTCCGCACCGGCGCCGGATCGAGGCCGGTGGCTTGCAGGGCCCTTGGCGAAAGCAGGTGCTCCGCCCATTCTCGCAGCGGCCCGCGGAGCCAAGCTCCGATCGGCACACCAAAGCCCATCTTCGGTCGATCCACCAGCTCATCCCGAACGAAGCGGCGGAGCACGCGCCGCAGCAGCCATTTCGTCGTTCCGCCGCGGTTGAACATGTGCCGCGGGAGGCTCCAGCAGAATGCGACGATGCGATGATCGATCAGTGGAACGCGAGCTTCGAGCGACACCGCCATGCTGGCGCGATCGAGCTTCACCAGAATGTCATCGGGGAGATAGGTCAAGACGTCGAGATATTGCATGCGCGCGCCATAGTCCGGAACGAGCGAACGAACGGCGTCCGACTGGAAGAGATCTGACGGCTCATTGCCGGCCGCCAGGAGCTCAGATGGATTCTGCCATTGCGACACGAGACCACGGTAGATCGTGTTCTCGTCGCCCGGCAGCAGATCGGCCAGCTTGTGCATGCGGTCCCCTGCCCGTTCCAGCCGCCAACGCGCCGGAACGAGAGACGAGAGACCGTCCCATGTCGCCAGAGGCACGCTGCGGATCGCACGCGCCCCGAAAGCGCGCAGCGGCCGCGGAGCGACGTGCAACCAAGTCCGGATCCGCTGCGCGCGCGCATAGCGATCGTAACCCGAGAACAGCTCGTCGCCTCCGTCTCCTGAAAGTGCGACGGTGACGTGTCTGCGCGCGAGCTCGCAGACGAGGAATGTCGGGATTTGCGAGGAGTCAGCGAACGGCTCGTCATAGATGTCCGGCAGGCGCGGAATCACATCGCGTGCCTGATCCGGACTGACATAGAGCTCGGTATGATCCGTGCCGAAATGACGCGCGACCGCCCTGGCATGCGGCGCCTCATCGAACTCCGGCTCGGAGAAACCGACCGAAAACGTCCGCACCGGCCGGCTGCTGCGCGCCTGCATGAGGGCGACGACGGTGGACGAGTCGATGCCGCCACTGAGAAAGGCTCCCAGCGGAACATCCGCAATCATCCGCCGCCCGACCGCGTCGTCGAGAAGCTGCGCGAGCTCCTGCTCGGCGTCCTCGTCGCTGAGCTGCCGGGGCTTTTTCTGTCCGTTGAGCACCTGCTCGCTCAGCGCCCAATAGGTCTCCAGCTTGACGGCGCCCTTCTGATCGACCTCAAGGATCGCACCAGGTGGCAGCTTTTGGATGCCGCGATAGATCGAACGCGGGGCCGGCACGTATCCGAACCGCAGGAAGGCCGCCATGGCCTCGTTGTCGATCGAGGCTTCCCAGCCGGCGTGCTGACGCAATGCCTTGAGTTCGGAGCCGTAGAGAAGCAGTTCGCCGAACTGCCCCCAGTAGAGCGGTTTTTTGCCCAGACGGTCTCTCACCAGAAAGAGCACGCGGGCATGGCGGTCCCAAAGCGCAAAGGCAAACATGCCGATGAAGCGGTCCACGGCGGTGCGCACGCCCCAAGCCGCACATGCTTCGAGCAAAACCTCCGTGTCGGAGTGCCCGCGAAATCGGATACCCTTGGCTTCGAGCTCGGGCCTGACCTCGGCGGCGTTGTAGATCTCGCCATTGTAGGAGATCACGAAGCGGCCCGACTGGGAGCACATCGGCTGCGCTCCGGCCTGTGAGAGGTCGACGACCGCAAGCCGCCGACTCGCCATCGCCAGTCCCGCCCCCGCATCGGCCCATGCATCGCCGGCATCGGGCCCGCGGTGGACAATTGCGTTCGCCATGTCGGTTGCTTGCCGAAGCAGCGCCTGCTCATCACCCGGCCGAAACTGCAGAAAGCCCGCGATGCCGCACATCTTCAGCGTGCCCCTCTTCGCGCTGTTCGATGGCGCCGTCGCGGCCCGAACGCCATCTGCCTACTTCTTGTAATACTTCTCGACTTTCACGATCGCCCTGGCGGCGTCGCGCGCTTCCTGCTCGCCGTAGTTCTCATTGAGATAGACGTTGAAGGTTCGATCGCGGATGTCGCGCGCGTTCGGCGTATCGAAGTCGTCGGCCAGATGCTGCTGGATGTAGGGCCACTCACAAACGACGTAGCGATAGTGAGGGTTGAGATCGATGCCCTCTGCGCGGACCGCTTCCGCGAACTCGACCTTGCTGCAACGGATGGCCTCGGAATTGACCAGCACCGGATAGTAGAACGGCGAATCGGCCGGCGAGAACGGATACGGGCTCGATACGTCCGACATGTCGGTCAGACGCGCGACGAAGTCCGAAACAAAGGACAGCCGATTGATGATCGTTCGATCGAGCCGCCGCAAGGAGGCGAAGCCGATCGCGCAGGAAATCTCGTCGGTGTGATGATTAAGCGCCGGGTAGAGATAGGTCGCGGGATTGCGGTCATCGAAATCGTCGCGCCAGCGAGGCTTGCCTCGATCCGCATGCGCGAGCGCCTTGCGAAAGATCTCCAGATCGCGCGTGTAGACAATGCCGCCCGACGGGCCGGTCATATGCGCCTTGCGATACATGGTCGAGAACGCCGCGATGTCGCCGAAAGTGCCGACCGGCCGCCCCCTGAGCTTTGCGTTATGGGCCTGGCTGCAATCCTCGACTACCTTGATGCCGCGCGCCCGCGCAGCTTCGACGATCTTGTCGATCTCCGTTGCCTGCCCGGCCGCATGGACGATCACGGCGCCGGTCACGTTCGGCGTCAGGCGTTCCAGAAATTGCTCGACGCCTATGTTGTAGCTCCCCGGCTTGCTGTCAGCGAGACGCGGCTTGAGGCCGTTGAGCACGATGGCTCCGAGCGACCCCGGATCGGTAATCGGCGAAACGATCACCTCGCTGCCCTTCGGCAAATCGAGCGCCGCGACCGAGACGTAGAGCGCCGAGGTGCCGGTTGCGACTGCATCGGCATAGCCGCCACCCATCATCTCGACGAAGGCGTCGGTATAGAGCTTCTCGAACGGCCCCTGATAGCCGGGATCGACGTTGCGCTCCGCGTAGTAGTCCAGAACTCGCTGAATCATCTGCCGCTCGGCATCGCCGAGCGCGCGCCGCGCGGGCATCGGCGTCTTGCGCAAGCGCTCGCCGCCGTGAATTGCCAGCGGCGAGGTGTTCACGATTGTGCTGGACTTTGCCGCGTCGTTCATGGGAGTCCCACCCGCCCCGCGATCGCGCCGACTTCCAAGCCGTGCGCCGCGAGCAGATCGTCGTGGCTGCCATAGTTGTGAATGAACGCGTCCTGCAGCGTGAAGGTATCGAGCCGACACGTCGCGCGGCTGTCCCAAGCGATCTGCTTGGTCTGCGAAGCCAGACCACCCTGCGGCGCGTGCTCCTCGATGACGATCACGTGCGCGTGCCGATGCAGCGCCTCCTCGATGCCGCGAATGTCGAGCGGCTTGAGCGTGTGGCACGAGACCAGTGACACCGATTTCCCTTGCGCGACGAAACGATCGGCGATCTGCGCCGCCTTCTGCACGATCACGCCATAGGTGAGGATGCACACATCGGCACCGCGCCGGATGTACCGCAGCTTGCCGAACTGCCAGGGATCGACGGCCTTGTCCGTGAAGTTCGGCTCGCCGGCCTTGCCGAGACGGAGATAGACCGGCCCCTTGCGCTGTTCCGCGCAGTAGAGAGTCGCTTCCGTGCATTCGGCCGGATCACACGGTGCGATGATCTGCATGTTCGGCAGAGCGCCGGCGATCGCGATGTCTTCCTGCGTGTGGTGCGTCCCACCCAAGGTCGAGTAGATCACGCCCGCGCCCATCCCGACGACGGTGACGGGCAGGTTCTGGTAGCAAAGGTCGTCGCGCACCATCTCGAATGGCCGGTAGAGACTGAAGGTCGCGATGGTGTAGGCGAATGGCTGGCAGCCCTTAAGCGCGAGGCCGGCACAGATGCCGATCATGCTCTGCTCGGCGACGCCGACATTAATGAAGCGCTCGGGATACTGGTCGCGAAACTTGCCCATGCTGCCGGCAGGAGAGATGTCCGCGACCACGACATAGACGTCCGGATTGGCGGTCGCAGCCTTGTAGAGAGCTTCCGAGAACGTGTTCCTCATGATGCAGCCTGCTCCAGCTCGGCGAGCGCCTGTTCGTATTCTTGCCGGCTCGGCGAGCGGTAGTGCCAGATCGGCACGTTCTCCATGTAGCTCACGCCACGCCCCTTGACGGTCTTGGCGACCACCATCAGCGGGCGCCCTCCCCGGCGACCAGTCACGGCGCGGAAGATGGCCTCCGAATCGTGGCCGTCCGCTTCGACCGTCTCCCAACCGAACGCCCGAAACTTCTCGTCCAGCGGATAGAACGATGGATGAGTTTCGGATGTGCGCCCGAGGCTCTGGAAATCATTATTGTCGACGAAGGCGATGAGGTTCGCGCAGCCGAGGGAGGACGCCATCATGGTGGCTTCCCATGTGGAGCCTTCCTGCACTTCGCCGTCGCTGAGGACGGTGTAGATGAGGCCACCGGTCTTGCGAGCACGTTCCGCGATCGCCATCCCGACGGCCATCGAGAGCCCATGCCCGAGCGAGCCGGTCGACGCTTCGATGCCCGGATTGCCGTAATCCGGATGGCAGCCGAGACGGCCGCCGGGCTTGCAATAGTCGTCGAGATCCTGGCGGCTCAGGACGCCGAGCTCCTCGAGGATCACGTACTGGATCATGCAGCCGTGACCCTTCGACATCAGGAACGTGTCCGGCGAGGAGCCGTCGGCGTTGCGCCGCATCAGTCCATAGTAGATGCAATCGACGATCTCGGTGCAGGAGTAGGCAGAGCCGATGTGAAGAGCTTGGACCTGCTGCGAGATGTCGAGGATGCGCGTGCGGAATCGCAAACAGCGCGCGCGCGCGGCCGCTGCGTCGAAGAAGTTGCGCATGTTGACTTCGTTCATTGCATCCTTCCCGTACCGCTCCAAGCCCTGCGCAAACCGCGAGGCGAGCGTTTCGCGTCCTCGCTCGCGGGATTCTATCAGGAGGCTCGTGCAGAAGTGTCGATTCTTAGGCACTCACTCAATGATCGTCCAGTAGTAATCGCCGGT
Organism: Pseudomonadota bacterium; assembly: GCA_023404705.1. Classification (GTDB taxonomy): domain Bacteria; phylum Pseudomonadota; class Alphaproteobacteria; order Rhizobiales; family Xanthobacteraceae; genus FEB-22. The sequence goes on along the minus strand of JAEYAU010000261.1, from coordinate 65,973 downwards.
GTAGCCGGCCTCCCGAAACAACTCGACCCAGCCGTCCGGATAATCGTGGAACTTGGCCGTGAGCACCCATTCCTCGAACAGCGCCTTCTGTTCGGGGGTGCGGTAAGAATCGACCTGCACAAATCCCTTTCCAGGGGACAGCCGCTCGATCTCGCGCAACGCAACGATCAGATCCGCGCGTTCGAGATTGTGGATGGTGTTGAGTGAAATGACGGCCTGAAAGCTGTTGTCGGGAAATGGCAGCTTGGTCGCATTGCCGAGATGCAGCCGCCCCACCACTTCGGGCTCGCAGTGCATGAGGGCGTATTCGGAAACGTCAAGCCCGAAGGCCTCCAGACCAGGGCACGCCTTCAGCAAGTCCTTCACGAGAAAGCCCTTGGCGCAGCCGACATCGAGAACCCTGTCGCCGGGCTTGAGGCCGAAGTGGCGCACCATGTCCTCGGCAACCGGCACCCAGCGGCCGTCATAGCGATAGCCGCCATAGCCATAGGTGCGCGGGCCATCGAAATAGAGCTCCCCATATTCACGCGAGATCGCGATGATCTCCGCGGTCTTGGCCTCCGCGCGCGCATTGACGTTGCGCTTGCCGCGCGGAAGCTTCGCCAGCAGATTGACCTCACCCATGTCAGGACTCCTCGGCCGCGCGCGATCGCGCAAGGCCCGCGTCGAGCGGCGTGTAGCGAAACTGTGGAAAGGCCTTGAGACTTGCTGTCACGTCGAAATGACGGTGCGTGATCGGATTCTGCCGGGGGGTGCCGCGGATCTCCACGGGGCGGCCCTCGTGCGTCACGACTTTTTCGGCCACGGTCCGGAAGCTGGTGGATGTCCCGGTCGCGATGTTCAGCACGCCGCGGCAAGCGTGGCCGACGACGAGGCGGACGATCTCGGCAACATCGTCGATGTGGACGTGGTCGCGCTGCTCCTCGCCCTCGCCGAAGAGCGTGATCGCCTCGCCCTTGCGGGCGAGCCGGCGAAACCGGTTGGGGCCGTACCCGTTGTGCGGATCGCCGGCGCCGTAGAGCAGGCTCGGACGCAGGATCGCGAGCGGGACTTTGGCCTCGGCTTTCAAGATCAGCTCACGCGCCGCATGCATCATTCCGTGCAGGCTCGAGGGCTGACAGACCGACTGCTCGGTCACCGGGTTGGCGTCGTCGGCATAGACCGCGTCAGACGAGATGTAAGTGAGATGGGCGACGGGTTGCGCCGCGAGGGCGCGAATGACGGCCTCGGCCATCTGCAGATTCTGCAGCAGCAGCGACGCCGTGCGCGCGGGGGCGAGCGCCGAGACAAACACCACATGATCGTCGGCGCGCAACAGCCCCGCGAGACGCTGCGGCGCATCAGGCTGCAGCAGATCGATCTCCTTGCGGGTCAGCGGAAGAACCGGAATGCCGTCGCGCGCAAGAGCGGCCGCGACGGCGCTCCCGACGAAGCCGCCCGCTCCGATGACGACGACCCGCGCGGGCCGAGTTGGCTTCTCGTGTTGGTGATGCAGCATCAGCTTTTTCCTTGAACGCGTACCGGCGGGACGCCGAGTGTGAAATGCGAGAGACCGGCGGCGCGCACGGCGCGCGTCTCGAGCACGCCAAATGGATCGACGACGACGTTCCCGGCCATGACCTGCGCCAGAGCGGCGGGCGCGAGCGTGCGAAACTCCGGCCAGGGCGTCATGATGAACAGGGCATCACTGCCCCGCGCCGCCTCGATAGCGCTTTGCGCGCCGGTCATTGTCGGGTGCGCCGCCACGCTGGCGGGAACGACAGGGTCATAAGCGCGCACGGCCCAAGGGTGCAGCTGCTCGATAAGGGCGAGCGAGGGCGAGTTCTTGGTCGAATGGGTGTTCTCTTTGTAGGCGAGCCCCAGCACAGCGAAGACTGCGTTCGTCTTGCGCGCAAGCACCTCGACATGCGCGATGCGCAAGGCCCAGTCTCGGCGATGACGGCTGTTGTGGATGAAGGCCGCGATCACCGAAGCTTCGCTTCCGGTCTCGGCGGACATGCGCAGGACGGTCGCGAGATCGCGTTCGAGATTGCCGCCCGCGATCCCGAGTCCGGGCGCGAGATAGCTGTGCGCGCCGATCCGGCGGTCGAGCCGCAGTGCCGGAGCGATCTCGCTCCAATCAGCCCCGATCCGCTCCGACAGTCCCGCCAAGGTATTGGCGACGCTGACGGAGGCGACGAGGCAGCAGTTGATCGCGATCTTAGCGAGCTCGGCGCTCTCGTAGCGCATCGGCAGTATGGGACAGCCGAAGGCCTCGAGAACGACGCGATACGCCTGCGGCAAGGGCTGCAACGGATCGGCACAGCCGACGATGTAGCGCTCGGGCGCGGTCGCCCGTTCGACGGCGCGCCCGAACACGAGCGTCTCGACCTGATAGAACAGCCGCTCTGCCGGCAGCGGCAAGCGCCGGGTAAAGCCCGGCGGGACCTGGCACAGAACGATCAGCAGCGCGTGCGGCGCGAGGCGCGGAATGACGCCGTCGACGAGAGAGGAGATTCCGGTCAGGTCGCTCCGTCCATAATCATCGGTCGGCACGTCGCTCGCGATGTAGACGAGATCGCAGCCCGCAAGGGCGGCGGGATCGGGACTGAAGGACAGCCGTGTCGCATTGTCCCGCGCAAGAGCATCCAGGTCCGGCTCCACGACCGGCATCCGGCCGGCCGCGATCTCAGCAACGCGGGTGGCATCCGGATCGAACCCGACGATCCGAAATCCCTTCGTCGCGAGGCCGACCGCCGAGACGAGCCCGAGATGCGTCAGCCCCGCGAAACCGACCATTGGCCGATTCATGGCCGCGTCTCCGCGAGCGCCTCGGTGCCCAGCCGGCGCAGCGTGCGATTGAGCCACAGATCGTCGGAGAGATCGGTCGTCTGACCGCGTGCACACAGATCCTTGAAGTGCGCGTATTCCAGCTCCCAGGTCGGATCGTCCTGGACGAGCGTCACGCTCTCCTCCGGCGGCCGGCCGCTCGGCAGAACGCGTGTCCGCATCGTGAAGGAGGCCGGCCCCCACTTGCACAGCGAAGTAATGTGAGCCGAGCCGTTCTCGGCGAACAGATCGCAGGTGAAGTGATTGCGCCAGTTGAGCAGCGTCATTTCCAGTTCGAGCTGCGGCCGCGCCGCGTTCGCGCCGAGCACGACGTGGTCGGGCGCCCGGTTCTCGAAGCAACGACTGGAGATTACACGGACGTCGTCGAACGTCTCGCCGAACCAGAAGCGCGCGGTATCGAGAAGATGCGAGCCGAGGTCCGGCAAGACCCCTGCCCCAGTATCGCGCCATTGCGAGTCGCGCACGAGGCGGGCCGTGCCGTTCCCGTAGAACATGCGGCAGTGATAGAGCCGGCCGAGGCGCCCGCTCGCCAGCAGATCGCGCATGCGCACGTAGTGCGGCTCGAAGCGGTGGTTATAGGCCGTGTAACAGACGACCCGCTTGGCGCGTGCAATCTCCTGCAGCCGCTCGAGATCACGATCCTCGTCGGCCCAGAGCGGCTTCTCGACCAGCACGTGCTTGCCATTCCCGAGGAGATATTCGAGCATCGCCACCTTGGGCTCGTCGGGAATGCAGGCGAGCACCACGTCGTAGTCGCGGAGGGGCACCTCCTCGATTGCGCGATACTGCGCCTCCGCGTTGATCGGGTCCACGGCCGCGACGAAATCGGATCCGGCGACGCGCCGACGCTTGTAGCCCTGCACCCCGAGACCCGCGACGACGACGCGCATGTTCGTGCAATCCGAGCGCTACTCGAAGCGTGCGCGCTTCTCGACCGAATCGATGCGGCTCATCACGTCGGAGCAGCTGACCGGCACGTTGCCGTCTGCTTCGCACTCGAGCGCCGCGGCCATCGAGCCGAGGATGGAGGCGCAAACCTCATTGCCATCCGTCATGAGCGCGAGCGTCGCATAGGCGAGGAGCGCATCGCCCGCGCCGACCGGATCGATAACGCGCTCGACGAAACTATCGACCACGAAGAATGAGCGCAGATCGGTGTCGGGCCCGACTCGGCGGGTGAGCACGCCGCGATCGCCGAGCTTGAGGATCACGGTCTTGCAGGCCGCCTCCTCGTGGAGCTTGGACGCGAGCGGACGTACGCCGGTATCCTGGTCGGCGAGCGCAAAGCGCGCCTCCCGCTCGTTCGGCGTGAGCAGATCGAAACCCTTGAACTCGAGGATGTTGCCCCAGCGGCTCGCCACCTGGCTGTCGGCGACACGGAACGCGCCGCTCGGGATCGCCTGAGTGAGGCCCGGGATCGTACGGCGGTTGAAGATGCCGTGACGGAAGTCGCTGAAGACCACGGCTTCGGTCGGGACGTCGGCGAGCTGTTGCGCGATCTGCCCGGCCTGGAGGTCGCTGATGCTGCGATTGTCGAGGGTGTCCACCTTGAGCAGACGATAATCGCCGCAGACGAAGGCGTTCTTGTGCGTGGTCGGCCGTGCGTGATCGATGATCGGCAGACATTTGACGCCGGACCGCTCGAGACCTTCGAGCACGAACTCTTTCAGCGGGTCGTCCCCCAGCACCGTGGAGAACGTGACCTCGGCGCCGGCGGCGCGCAAGTGCTCGGCGACAATCGCAGCGCCGCCGATGAAATCGGTCCGCTCGTCGAAGCGCACGCTCGGTGTCGGCGTCTTGGTCATGCCGCCGATCATCGTGGTGTAGGTCAGGCTGTCGACGATCGTATCGCCGACGACATGGACCTTGCGCCCCTCGAACTGATCGAGGATCCGCCGCAGGCGCTGGAAGTCCACGCCTTCCGCCTCCATCAGCGCGAGCAGCTTCTCGATGGTGATATCGGGGGGGCCGGTCTCGATCAGATGCGAGGACGAATAGACGATGTCGCCGGGCGTGAAGAGGATCTCGCCGCCGTAGGACTGCAGGGTCTCGAGCTCCTGCTTGGTCCTTGGATGCAATCCGCCATCGGCGTACTCGTAACCCTTGGCGAAATAGTCCGGCTGAAGGAATGCGAGATGCTCGAGCGGCGTCGGATTGGGGTCGATGATGACGAAGTCGACCATCTCCAGCGCGGCGAGATTGAGGGCCCGAAGATCCTGCGGAACGAACGGGCGGTACTGCGCCTTGCTGATATGTGCATCCGCGGTGAGGCTCGCGATCAGGATATCGGCTTTCTCCTTGGCATAGACGAGATGGCGGATATGCCCGGGATGCACCAGGTCGAAGACGCCGTGGCACATTACGACGGACTTCTCGCGCGGCCGTGCGCCGATGATGGCGCGCAGTTCCTGCGCGGTCTTGACCTTCCGACGATAGTCGCCCGCGACCTGAGGTGTGGCCATGTCCATCATCCGGTCCCCAATGCCTCGAACCATGTCCGGGTCGCGCGCCCGATCGATTCCGGATCCCAAAGCGGCGCGTCGCGCCAGTTCTCGATCTCCGCCATCATCCGGCTCACGCCCTCCTCGAAGCCGATACGGGGACTCCAGCCGAGGTCGCGCGTGATCTTGGAAATGTCGGCCCAGGTGACATCCGGCTCGCCGGGGCGCTTCGGCACGTAGACCACATCCCCGCCGATCAGTTCAACCAGCCTGTTGACGGACTGCGGATTGCCCGCCCCGAGGTTCCATATCTCGCCCGTATGCGGCGTCTCGGCGGCCAGCCGAAAGGCGTGGGCGACGTCGCTCGCGTACACGAAATCGCGCCGCTGCGTTCCATCTCCGACCACCGTAAACGGCTTGCCGGCGAGCTTCTGCTTGAAAAAGACTCCGAACACAGCGCCATACGCGCCGGTTGTGCGCACCCTCGTACCGTAAGCGTTGAAGATGCGGATCGCATTCACGGGCAGGCGATAGACGCGCTGCCAATGGAACGCCGCCTGCTCGCCCTGGAACTTGGAGAGCGCATAAGGATATTGCGGGGCGATCGGGTGGTCCTCGCGGGTCGGCGTGTCAGCGAGTCCGTAGCAAGAGGACGAGGCCGCGTAGACGAACTTCCCCACGCGGGCATGGCGCGCGCATTCGAGCACGCGCACCGTTCCCTGCACATTGACGTCCATGTATTCGATCGGCCGCTCGATCGACGGCACGATATCGCCGATGCCGGCGAAATGGATGACGATATCGGCGTCCGCAAAGGCGGCGGCATCCGGCTCCAGCGCGCGGATGTCGCGCTCCTCGAAGCTCAGGTCGGAATTGCCCTCATGGTGGGCCAGGTTCGAGAGCCGCCCGCCGCTGAGATTGTCGATGACCCGCACCCGGTAGCCGTGACTGAGCAGCTCGTCCACCATGTGGCTGCCGATGAAGCCAGCCCCGCCGGTAACGACTGCGATCCGCGCCACGCTCATCGGGCTCCGATCTTCTTCATGGTGCGCACGTTGAAGTACCAGTCGTCATCGAAGCTATTCGGCAGCATGTGATTGCGGAACGCGCGCGTCAGGTCGCGTACCGCGTCCTCGATGGAGCGCTTCGGTTGGAAGCCGAGAACCCTGTGCACCTTGTCGGAGTTCACGTGGTAGGAGCGCATGTCGTTGCTCGGCGTGGTCACGATATTGATCTCGCCGCGCTCCGGAATCTCCTCCTGCACGACGCGCTTCACGATGCCGGCGATCTCCGCGATCGAGTGATTCTGGAAGCCGATGTTGAACACCTGACCCTGGATCTTCTCGCTCGGCGCCGCCAGCATCAGCAGATAGGCATCGACCATGTCCTCGATGTGAAGGTTCGGACGCATCTGGTTGCCCCCGAACACCGTGATCGTGCCCTTGTTGACCGCATGATTGGTCAGGATGTTCACCGACAAATCGAGCCGCGTGCGCGGGCTGTAGCCGCAAATGGTCGCCGGCCGCATCACGACGCAGGTGAAATCGTCGGCCATGTGCTGCAGGAGGATCGGTTCGCACAGCCCCTTGAACTTGTTGTAGAGCGTGAGCGGCACCAGAGGATGTTCCTCGGTGACATTCGGCGAGTCGCTGACGCCATAGACGGAGCTGGAGGAGCAGTAGACGAAGCGCTTCACCCCAGCCTTCTTCGCGGCCTCGACCATCGGCGCAAAGCAGTCGTAGTTGATCGTCTCGGAGAGCTTCTCGTCGAGCTCGAAGCTGGCATCGTTGGAGATGCATGCGAGGTGCAGGACCGCGTCCTGCCCCTCCAGCGCCGCGGCGAGCTTCGGCGTGTCGCGGATATCGCCTTGCACGACCCGCAGATTGGGATCATTGGGCAGCCGGCAACCGAAGAACAAGGTGTCGTAGACAGTGACGTTGTAGCCCTCGGCGAGCAGCCGCGGCGTGAGCACGTGGCCGACATATCCGGCTCCGCCAGTGACCAGTACATTCTTCATGACGCGACTTCTTCTCCTGTTCTCGACAGCGTCACTCTCGGCCCTGCTGGGAGATGGCGACGATGGAAACTCTTGCGGCACCCGGCGCGAGCCGTGCCCAAGCCGACAGCCGCGTTACCGCCGGCGCTCGCGCTGACCTTAGGCCACGGCCCGCGTGGCAGGCGGCGCACCGGCTTCCCCAATGACGAATCCGGCCGCGATCGCATCGCGCCGGAACATCTCGACGGTCTCGAGCGAATAGCCGGCCAGATCCTTGCCCACCAGAGCGAGCTTGGCGAGAATGTCGTTGGTCACGGTGATGATGTGACAGCCGATCTCATCGGCCTGGAAAATGTTGAGCAGCTCGCGCGGGCTCGCCCAGATCAGCTCGGCCTTGGGGCGTGCCGAGAGTATGGAGACCGCCTCGCGCATGAGCGGGACCGGATCGACCCCGGTGTCCGCGATGCGGCCGGCGAACACCGACACGATCGCGGGCGTCTGCGGCGCCAGGCACTCGGTCACGCGACGCACCTGATCGATCGTGAGAATCGCGGTGACGTTCAAGACGACGCCATCCGCCGAGAGCTCGCGAATCAGATCGCCGCAGAATTCGCCGCGCGTGTTCGTCACCGGGATCTTGACGTTGACGTTGCGTCCCCAGCTCGCGATCGCACGCGCCTGGCGCGCCATCTCCGCGAAGTCGTCGGCGAACACCTCGAGCGAAACGGGATAATCCGGAACCGCCGCAAGCAGCTTACGGCCGAAGCTCTCGTAATCCGTGATGCCGGCCTTGCGCATCAGCGTCGGATTCGTGGTGAAGCCGCGCACCAGCGGATTGCTGCTCAACTTGATGATGCTGTCGAAATCCGCGCCGTCCGCGAAGATCTTCACGCGCAAGTCGGTCAGCCGCTGCATGCGTTTCCCCCGATTCGATGTGTTCAGACGGGCAGCCGACTGACACAGGCGGCGTCGCCGAGAATGTGGCGAACAGCCTGCGGCAGAGACCGGACGACAGCATCCGGCCGCACGTCCACGCAGAGATCGTACCCCCGGTTGACGAAGATCGTATAGCAGCCCACAGATCGGCCGGCAACGATATCGCTCGCACGATCACCGACCATGATGCTGTTCGGCAGATCGATGTGGAACCGCGCTGCGGCGGCCACGAGGAGCCCGGGTTTCGGCTTGCGGCATGCGCAATTCTCGTCCTGCCGGTGCGGACACGTCTCGATATGATCCACCAGCAGATTGCTCCGCATGCGCGCATGCATTGACTCGACGACAGCCGGATCCACCAGCCCGTTGCCGATATCGGGCTGATTGGTGACAACGATGACGAGGAACCCGCGTCCGTGCAGCGCCGCTATCGCGTCGCGCGCGCCCGGCAAGAGGCGGAAGTCCTCGAGACGGCGCGGCGCATAGGACTTGCCGTTACGCAACTCGCCGCGAACGATCACACCGTCACGGTCGAGAAACACCGCCGGGCGGCCACGCGCGGGCGCGGACGTATCACCGCCTCGCTTGGCCGCCTCGGGTTTCCCCATGCCTGTCATTCTCCGCACGTGCGGCCCGCGGCCGATCAGGCCGTAGCGGCAGTCTGCGCCGCATTGCGCTCGTGATAAGTCGCGAGAACCTCGTCGACGCCACCGAGGGTGACGATGTGCCCCTGCTCGAGCAGCAGCGCGCGGTTACACATGTGCCGAATCATCTGATCGGAGTGGCTCGCCAGCACGAGCACGCGCGTGCGCTGGATGAGCTGGTCCATGCGCGATTCGGCACGCGCTGCGAAACGCGCGTCACCGGTCGCGATGCCTTCGTCGAGAAGCAGGATGTCGGGATCGATTGCGGTCGCGATCGCGAAGCAGAGACGCGTCAACATCCCGCTCGAATAAGTGCGTGCGGGAAGCTCCAGATATTCGCCGAGTTCACAGAACTCGACGATCTCCGGCAACTTGCTTTCGATCTCCCCGGGCGACATGCCGAGAAACATGCCACAGGTCATGATGTTCTCGTAGCCGCTATCCTCGAGATCGAGCCCCGGTGCGGCGGAGAACAGCGGCGAGATTTTGCCGTCGACGCGCACACTGCCGACATCGGGCCAGAACACTCCGGCGAGCACGCGCAGCAAAGTGGACTTGCCGGCGCCGTTGTGCCCGATCAGACCGAGGCGATCGCCCTCGTGCAGTTCGAACGAGACATTCTCGAGAGCACGGACGACGATGCGCTGCTGCCGCTCGCCTTCGTGCCTGATCAGTCCACCGGTCCGCCCGAACAGCGTCTGGCGCAAGCTCCGTCGCGCCGATCCATAGATCGGAAAGTCAATCGTGATGTTGTCGACGATGATCGAGGTCACGACAGCTCACAGCCAATAGGGAATGCGAATGCGGAAGCGCGAGAAAACCTCAAACGCGAGCAGGCATCCGAGGATGCCGCCGACGCTGGTGACGGAATAGCTCAGGATCGAGGCAGGCTCTCCCAACAAGGGCGAACGAACGACCTCGATCAAATGATACATGTAATTGTAGGTGATCACCAATTGGTTGCGCCCGCTGAGCTGATGAGCGAACCAGAAGACCGGCGTGATGAACATCAAGATCTGCACGATGTTGGCGATAAGTTGCGGCACGTCGCGGAAACGCGCGCAAACCATGCCGAGCAGCATCGTCATCCAGAAGCCGTTCAACGATACGATTGCCAGACCTGGAATGACGAGCAATGTGGCCCAGGAGATCTTGACGGGCAGAACAGACGCGATCAGCACCATGATGACGACATTGTGGAAGAAGACGATCAGGTTGCGCCAGATGACACTGAAGTTCAGGATCGAGTAGGGAAAGTTCATCTGGGTGATGACACTGACGCCGGCCACGTAGGTTGCACATCCTTCGTTGATGAGCGCCGTGATGAGAGCCCACGTCACCAGCCCGGCCGCGAGAAACGGCAGATACGACCTTACGTCAGTATTGAAAAGGGGCGCCCACACGAAGGCGAGCCCGCCAACGAACATGCCGATGCTGATTGTTGCCCAGAATGGCCCGAGCACCGTCCGCCGATAGCGCCGTTTGACCTCCTGCCACCCGAGCCGCGTCCAGACGCGCCATTCGGACAGGCCGCCAACAATGTCGTTCAGGCTCACCGAGTAATAGGGTCGCACTCCGCGATCTCATGACTGAGGGTGAGCGACGGACAATCCGACGAGGCATTCCATCGCCATAGGAGATGCGGGGCACCATGCCGAGTCAGGTGTGACCTGTCAATTGCACGCCGCGCAGTGTTGCCCGCGCCCTTGAACGCCGCCTAGTCACCGCCTTACCGTGTTCACCTGAGCTACGGATCGCGAGATGACGAAGATCGTATTTCTGACGCGCAGCATGAGCTCGGGAGGTGCCGAGCGGCAGATCTGCGTCCTCGCGGCAGCACTTGCGCAGCGGGGCTATGGCGTCAGCATCGTCACGTTCTACGCGCCACATGCTCACGATGTCGCGCCGAAACGGGTGCGCGTGGTGTCGCTCGACAAGCGGAGCCGCTGGGACGTCGTCGGCTTCGGCCTGCGTCTTCTACGCATCCTGCGGGCAGAGCGGCCAGACTTGCTCCACCCCTACCTGCCCGCATGCAACTGCATCGCCGCGCTGCTGCGGCCGCTGCTCCCGCCGACGCGCCTCGTGTTCGCCCTGCGTGCCACCAGGCTCGAACTCGAGCGGTATGGGTGGCTCGAAAGGAGCGTGCGCACGCTTGAACGGTGGCTCGCACCGTTTGCCGAACTTCTGATCGCGAACGCCGAAGCAGTACGCCAGGATGCGCTTGCCGCCGGCTATCCGACGCGAATCGTCGTCGTATCGAACGGGATTGATGTTGGGATGTTCCAACCCTTGCCCGAAGCGCGCCGCGCGCTGCGCACCGAATGGAACATCGCTGAACATCATGTCGTGATCGGCGTCGTCGGCCGCTTGGATCCCATGAAAGATCACGAGAGCTTCCTGGCGGCCTTCGCTGAGATCGCGGCGCGCCGCGATGATGTCTGGGCCGTGATTGTCGGATCCGACGCCGCCGGACGGGGCGCCGAGTTGCGCGCCCGGGCCGCCGCCCTTGGGATCAGCAATCGAGTGCTCTGGTTCGGCGAACGGAGCGACATTGCCGCGGTCTACAATGCTATTGATCTCCTCTGCCTGCCCTCCGCTTTCGGCGAGGGCTTCCCGAACGTGATCGGAGAAGCCATGGCTTGCGGGATTCCATGCGTCGCAACCGACGTCGGAGCGGCCGCGGAAATCCTGGGAAACACTGGTCGCCTGGTCGCACCCTGCGATCCGCCTGCCCTGGCGAGCGCCCTTCGCGAGCTCGTGGAGCTCACGGCCGTGGAACGCCACCGGCTCGGCCAATCGGCGCGCACGCGGATCCTCTCCGAGTTCAGCGTCGATCGGCTTGCAGAAGCCACAACTGCCGTGTTGGCTCCGCTCTTGAAGCCACGGTCTCGATAACGTCCTGACTGGCGTCAACAGCCGGCTGGACAGTCCGGTAAGCGGCCCTTAAGGGAAGGTGATGTTGCGCAGCCTGGATCGGCCGAGTGAGAAGTCGTGATGCGGCGAGCCCCGGCAGCGGCGCGCCCCGAGAAGCAGAGATGATTCAACCAGCTTCCATTGCGACTTCATCGCGCGCCCGCGACTACCTGGCCGGCAAACGCGTGATGGTCACCGGGGTCTGCGGCACAGTAGGCCGCCAGATCCTGCGACACCTGCTCGCTGAGCACGACGTCGGAAGCGTCACCGGAGTGGATCACAATGAGAGCGAGCTCGCTTTCCTTGCGGCGGCCCACGGATCCGATCGCCAGGTCGATCTGCTGCTCGGCGATGTGCGCGACGCAAGCGCCATGTTGCGAGAAACCCGCAGGATCGACGTGCTGTTTCACGCGGCCGCCTACAAGCACGTCCATATATGTGAACGCTCCCCCATGGATGCGATCCAAACGAACATTCTCGGCCTGCAGAACGTCATTCAATCCGCGACCGAGAATGGCGTTCAACGCCTTGTCTTCACGAGCTCCGACAAAGCCGTAAACCCGACCAACGTGATGGGCGGCTCCAAACTGATGGGCGAACGCCTCGTTACCGCCGCTGCGCTGGATCCGAACCAGGCCGGCTCCGTTTTTCTATCAACTCGGTTCGGCAACGTACTTGGATCGCGCGGGTCGGTCGTTCCGATCTTCAAGCGCCAGATCCGCAACGGCGGCCCGGTCACTCTTACCGACGCAGCGATGACGCGCTTCATCATGTCGCTCGACGACGCGGTCAGGCTCGTCGTCGAGTCGATCGTGCTGGCCATGCCGGGCGACGTCCTCATCACGAAAATGCAGGCGGTGCGTATTGCCGATCTGGCCAAGGTCATGATCAGAGAATATGCGCCACGCTGCGGTTACCGGCCGGAGGACATCAAGATCACCGTGATCGGTCAGAAGCCAGGCGAAAAGCTGTATGAAGAGCTGATGAACGAGGAAGAGACGCGCCGGTCCTACGAGCTCGAGAGTTACTTCATCGTACGACCTGCTCTCGCGATTCCGAGCCCGGAGACGCCCCCTTACGAAGGCTTGGTGAGCGCCTCCGTGCCGCGTCCATACAACTCCACGGCAGTCTCTCCTCTCACGGAGGATGAACTCGCCGCGTTTCTCAATACGAATGGACTCCTCGACGACAACGCGCAGCCAAGTTCGAGCCCATGCGTATCTTAATTCTCGGCGGTGATGGATATCTCGGCTGGCCGACCGCCATGGCGTTTCGGCGCGCCGGTCACGATGTCTGTGTGGTGGACAATTATCTGCGGAGACGGATAGCCGCCGAAACCAACTCCGAGGCGCTGTTTGACAATCCGCTGCTTCCGGAACGCGTGGCCATCTTTCGGCAGATGACCGGCCTCGACATACAGATGAGCGAAGGTGACTGCTGCGATTTCGACTTTCTCTGTGAAGTCGTGCGCGGCTTCGCCCCCGACACGATCGTTCACTACGCCGAGCAGCCTTCGGCACCCTACTCGATGATGGGTTACGAAGAGGCTCACCGGACGCTTTCAAACAACATCACGGCTACTTTCAACATCGTCTGGAGCATTCTGCGGCACGCGCCTGACTGCCACATTGTCAAGCTCGGCACGATGGGCGAATATGGCACACCCAACATCGACATCGAGGAAGGCTGGATCGAGATCGAGCACAAAGGGCGCCGCGACAAGTTCCTGTTTCCGCGTCAGGCAGGCAGCCTCTATCACACCACAAAGGTTCTCGACACGGATCTGCTCTGGTTCTATGTGCGGATTTACGGGTTGCGCGTAACGGACCTGATGCAGGGTCCGGTTTACGGCCTCTCCACGGATGAGGCGGACCTCGCTCCGGGTCTAGCGCCGAACTTCCACTACGACGATATCTTCGGCACGGTCGTGAACCGGTTCCTCGTGCAGGCGGCGGCCGACGTGCCGCTCACGATTTACGGCAAAGGCGGTCAAACGCGGGGCTACCTCAACATTCGCGATACCCTGCAATGCATCGCACTGGCAGCGGCTCATCCGCCCGGGCGCGGCGAGCTGCGGATCTTCAATCAATTCACCGAGACCTTCTCGGTCAATCAACTTGCAGAGCGCGTGCAACGTGTCGGCCAGGCGCTCGGGCTGAAAGTCGAGATTCAGAATCTTTCGAACCCGCGCAAGGAGCTCGAGGAGCACTATTACAACCCGGCGCAACATGGTCTCACCGAGCTGGGCTTGCAGCCGCACTTCATGACCGACGAGGTTCTGGCCGCAATGCTCGACCAGGTGCTTCGCCATCGCGATCGAATCGTTCTCGGTCGCATCCTGCCGCGCGTGCGCTGGCGCTAGCAATGCTCTGGGTCGTTACCGGTGGCTGCGGGTTCATTGGGCGGAACCTGATACGCTCGCTCCTCCATGACTCGCAGGCTACCGTCAGGATTGTCGACGATCTCTCCGTCGGCACACGGGAAGATCTCGACGCCGTATGCCGCTTCGTCGAGCGAGGACGCGCATCGACGGCCGCCCTATCCGTGGGAGCTCGCGTGGAACTCTTTGTCGGCGACATTCGGGATCCGGAGCTTGCGGCCTGCGTCACGGCGGAGGCCGATATCGTCGTGCATCTCGCCGCCAATACGGGCGTGGCCCCGTCGGTCGCCGATCCGATGTTCGACTGCAGCACCAATGTGCTTGGCACGGTGACCTATCTGGATGCCTGCCGCCAAAACGGCGTTCGACGATTCGTGTTCGCATCGAGCGGCGCTCCGATCGGCAATGCCGAACCTCCCCTGCACGAAGAGCTCGCGGCTCATCCTGTGTCGCCTTATGGAGCGAGCAAGCTCGCGGGAGAAGCCTATTGCTCGGCCTATCGACACAGTTTCGGGATTGACACGGTGGCTCTGCGGTTCGGCAATTGTTACGGACCGCTCTCAAGTCACAAGAGCAGCATCGTCGCCAAGTTCATCCGTCAGGCGATGGCGGGAGAGACTTGGGAGATTTATGGCGACGGACGACAGACGCGCGACTTCATCTTCGTCGATGACGTATGTCGGGCCATTCAAATGGCCGCAACATGTTCCGGAGTGGGTGGCGAGGTCTTCCAGATCGCGACCAACATCGAGACCACGGTGATGGAACTCGCGGAGCGCCTCGCGAATGTCCTGCGCGGCAAGGGAGTGATCGTTCCCTCGATCAATCAGGCCGCGGCACGCACGGGCGACGTCCAGCGCAATTATTCGGACACGAGAAAGGCCCGAAGCCGGCTCGGCTGGACCGCGCAAGTCGAGCTCGAGGACGGACTTCAGCGGACAGCATTGTGGTTTCTCGATCGTCCCGACCGCCAGGCCTCCTGAACGGAGGGTCTCCGATCATTCGCGGGATGGCTCGTAACGATTGGCCTGGGACTTTCCGGCCGCCGCTTTCACCAGCGCCGCTATCGCGAGCATGACGAGCAAAGCGCCTGCCGTCAGGTAGGCGACTGCCGTGCCGACCGCCTCGTTGGCCGGGAATATCGCGGGCGTGACGAGCGCGAAGAGCAGCACGCACGCTGGAATCGATATCGCGCGCCGAGCAGCCGGGCCGGTGTGGCTCAAACCTCCGCCGAGCCCGCAGACGGCGGCTCCCAGGGCCGCGATGAAGATCGGCACCGCCATGTCCCGATAATCGATCGCCGGTCGCCAGAACAACGCCACGAACTGCCGACCAATCTTGGTTGCGATGCCCCGCGATACCTCTATCGGGTGGCGGACGAGGATGCGCAGAGTCAATGATCTCACGAGACGTTCGTAGTGAGTCTGGTAAACGCTGTCGAGCACGATGCGTCCGTTCTCGACGCGAGCGATTGGAGAGCTCGTATCGCTGCGCTTGTTCAGGTCGTGCGTGACCGCGAGGTAGACCATCATGTCTGCGTTCTGCTCATCGCGATCAAGATAGGAGGTTCGCAGCTCCGGACTGTAGACGAGCAAGCCGGCAAGAACCGTGTGCCAGAATACGTGTGCTTTGGTCTCGCCCGCATACAGCTCGCTCGCGACGATGCGCTTCTGAACGGAGATTCCAGCGACCAGAACGCCAAGCAGGATCGCAGGCCAGCAGCGCTTGAAGACTGCGTAGAGCAGCAGACGCCGATCCGCGCGCCAGGAGCGCAACATCGTGTTCGCTGCGATCAATCCGGCGGCCACCAGAATCATCGCCAACTGCCACCTCGTCTCGTCTCGACAGGCCATGAGAAACGTGAAAATCACGCACTGCACTACGATCGATGCTTTTTGCGTGCCATCCATCGGACGGGGGAGCGCCAGTGCGACCAGGATGTGGAAGGCCGGTAGCAATGTGAGCGCGGAGAAGACGCGACTGTTGGTGATCGCATTGAGGCCCACGCCCTCGCTCTTGACGTAGAGTTGCAGCCAGTAGATGGCGGCAAGGTATAGAACGAGCAGAAACAACATCAGCGGCGCACGCCGGAAGTGAGCGACGTAACTTGCCGCTGAGGCTCCGAGCAGGAGGAACAGCAGCAGGTAGAGGGACTGCACGCGGATGCCGAAGAGTTCGAAGGCCGTCCAGATGAAATCTGCGTAGCCCAACTCATTGCCGCGCAGGATCTCCAACGGGGCCGACGTATCGACCGGTGCAGTTGCGGCTTCCCGAAAAGCTCGATTCAGCGCGGCCGGATCGTCAAACAGCTTCTCCCAACCGATGTCGCGGCCGGCATCATTCGGGAAGATCCCGAATCCATGTTTGTTCAACGCATCGACGACGCCGCGGTGGGCCGTATATCCGGGCACCGGCACCTCATGCAGGCGAGACAGAGCAATAGCCAGCGATTGGCGCACGCGATACACAGGATGGAAGAGTATCTCGTTCTGGCGCAGGACCAGACCATGAGCGAAATCGAGGGCGAATGCGACGACGACCAGAATGATCAAGCTCAGTCTTCCGGGTCGGGCTTGCAGGTGCATCTGGTCCGTTCTTTCGGTCAGGTAAGACCCATCCTGCGGCGCAACCGCTTGCCGAGCCCGATCACGTCGAGCTTTGCCCACAGACACATCAGCAAGACGAACCACGTGAAATACGGGTAGTCGATCGTATCCGGCCGCACGACCGGCATCACAAGAATGGTAGTCATACCGAACAGTGCGATGAGCGAAAGAGACGGCAGCATCTCGGCCGCACACCGGCGCGCTGCCGCAGGCATCAGAAGAAGCAGTCCGAGTGCGAGGACGTTGATCAACGCACTCGCTCCTCCTAGCCACACGAAGAACAATCCCCAGATCGCCCAGATCAAGGGATGTCCCGCGAGGGCCACCAATGGCAGGGTCGCGACACAAGCCGCCAGCCACGCGAGTTTCTCGGCCACCAGGGCGACGGCGTCAACAACCGCGCGGCCGTAGGTCTCCAGCATCCGCAGCGGCGACCGCTTCCACAAGTCAAAGACAATCGCCCGCGCGAGACCCTCGCGGGCGGCATTGATCCATCCATTCGCGTCGACATATTTGTCGAGTGTTTCACCGCGCTTGCGGACCTCAACGCGCAGCCTTGCGCCAACATAGGCGTCCGGGTTGGTCCCGATGTTGACGCCGGACTGTCTCTCCAATTCCGGGAGTTCGGAGGAGAACGCTTGCAGGGTCGCGGACAGGTAGCTGGGCCAGAACGGATGTCCAATTCGCGTGGCAGCCGAATAGGCTTGGTTGTCCCTTCGAACGTGATGCAGGGAGATGAGGCCGACGGCCAGCAGAACAAACAATGCAAGCGGCCAGAGCGCGAGATTTGCGAAATGCGATCGGTATTTCCTGACGGCGAGCAGAGCGCGTGCCGTGATGCCCGCGGCGAGGAGCCCGACGACCGCGCAGAGTTGCCACAGCGCGAACGAGCGCGCATTCGCGCATACGGCGAAGACGCCCGCGGCGAGTGCCGTCGTTGCAAGATCGCGCGCCGACACGGAGTTGCCGGAGATTGCCAAGGTGGTTACGAAAATGACGGCGAGGATGGACAACATGGGAAGAAAACGCGCACTCGCCGGCGTGCCGGCGCCAGCGCCGATGTCGGCCGGATCCAGCTCGTGGACTGCGACCAACAGCAGGAGCAGCCACAGCAGGCAGGGAACGATGAGAACGGGCCGGTCGCGGAACGACACGACGAAGCACACCGTGAGAGTCGCGAGCAAGGCAAAGAACAGCCAGTAGAAGCCTTGCACATGATATCCGAAGAGACGCAGAGCCAGGGCATAGAAGTCGATCATTCCGGTTTCGTTGCCGTGCAGAACGAAAGTCTGCGTACGGTCGAGCACCTGGAGTTCTGCCGCGGATCGCAGAGCCTCATCGGCCAGCTTCGGATTGCGGGCAAGATCGAGAAGCCGCGTTGGCTCGTTCGGAATCAACGCGATCCCGCCTCTCTCCAAGGCTTGCGCAACCTCCGTCAGGCCGACAAAGCCCGAGGTCCCGTGCGCGACCTGCGAGATGGCGATGCCAAGCGACGCGGAATGCCGATAGAGCGCGGGAAACTTCGCATCGAGACCGCGCACCACTCCATCGGCCGCCGTGACGAGCACAAGGCAGAGGGCAAACACCGACAGGATCGCATGAATACGCCGAGGTGCGTGAATTGCCTTCGCGACACGCGTGCTGGCGGGCTCGAATGTGGTCAAGAGCCTGCCACCCCGAAACCCGCTCGTTTCGTCTCTGGCCACTCGAGCACGCATTCCATGGCGCCGGGTGGAAGACGGATGCG
The DNA here is from genome assembly GCA_023404705.1 of Pseudomonadota bacterium. Lineage (GTDB taxonomy): Bacteria > Pseudomonadota > Alphaproteobacteria > Rhizobiales > Xanthobacteraceae > FEB-22. The sequence continues at coordinate 47,481 of JAEYAU010000261.1, read as the reverse complement.
TGGACGCTGCGGCAGCGCGCGACCGAGTTGCGGCATCCCGAATCGAACAGCGAGAAGTTGGGGACTATAGGGAAGCATGATCGGCCGCGCGGAAATGCGCGGGGTCCCCGTGGCGTCGTGAACCGCCGCGAACTCGCGCGCAAGGCAATGTCGTGCGCCTTGCAGACTAGGCATGCAGATGTGCTCGCCGGGTGCGTAATACGGCCACTTCGCCCCGAGCAGCCGTCGGGCAATGCTGCCGAAGTTCGGCGTCATCATGTAGATCGAGCCACCAGCATTCAGCAGAGAGATCATGGCGCGGGCGAACAGGTCGGGCCGCCGCACGTGCTCCCAGACGCCCACGGCGAAGACGAGATCTGCCATGCCCATGCGGCTGGCCCAATTCTCGTCGCCGATGTCGATGCGGCGCCATTCGACCGAGGCATGCAACGACGCAGGCCGATCGTGAATGTCCACCGCAATGCCTCTCGAGGCCGGAAATTGGGCGGCAAGGCGCGACGCGACTTCGCCGCCGCCGGCGCCGACGTCGATCCAGGTGATAGATTCGACGCGCTTCTCGGCTGCGAGGGCGATGAGCCGGCGCGCACAGGCCTCGTGCCACCCCGCCTCCGGATCCGCCGTGAAGACGTCGCGAGCCGCATGCGAAAGTCCATGGGTGGTCACGGTGGCGTAGTAGCTGGCGAGTACAGCGGGGGACGGCAGAGGATAAGTTACGGCAGATCCGCAGTTGCAGCACTGATAAAGATCGAACGGACCGTGGTCCTTCTTTCGCTTGTGGTAACCTCCGGCGAAAGCCAACTCCAGGTTTTCCTGGCCGCAGAAATAGCAACGGTTGGTCGTCTCCTGCGCCATAAGGCCTCCTTCCGCATGGCGAATCTAGCACCATTGAGCATGGAAAAGAGAGTGGTCGACGTCCAACCTGGTCGTGCCCGACCGCGTGGGGGACTCTCTAGAAGCCGCGCGCTCGTCTATCGCCTGACCATGGCGGCCGCTCCATAGATCAACAGGAACGTCCAAGTGGACGCGGCATAGGCGACCGCAAGATCGCGCGGCGAGCTCACCGAGGACAGGATGATCAGAGCGGTTCCGGCGAGCGCGCAGGCCGAGAGGATGATTGCTCCTCGGGCCGGCAATTGCAGGCCGGCAATCACGAGCACGCGCAGCATTCCGAGCGGAATTGCGGCTAATGCGAGAATTGTCAGAAGCGTGGGCGAGCAGAAGCGCACCCCGAATCGGGCGTCACAGACCAGCTCTCCGGCGAGCCAGAACACCGCTGTCGGCGCCACACCCAGCACCGCGCACAAAGCCAGCGACTTGCCTATCGCCACGTGTCGCAGCTTGTCCCCGGCCACCTGACTCATCACCGGCAACATCACCTGGCTGACCGGAAGCGTGGCGGTGACGATGGCTTTGGGAAGAAAGGAGGACGCCGCGTAGGCGCCGAGCTCCGCCTTGCTCAACACGAAATAAGCCAACAGCACGTCGATGTTGTTGGTCAACACCAGAAGCCCATATTGCACGGCGAAAGGCGCCGCCGACATGACTCGGAACGGGGGCGGTGATGCCGCCGATGCTGTCTCCATCGGGGAATTTGCACCATACCGGCGCGTCGCAAGCAGGATGAGGAGCACAGTCGCAAGACTTGTTGCGGCGAGCATACCGCCTAAAACCGACCAGGCCGTACCGATCAGCAGAATGGCCAGGAGCCCGAGGACAAACTGACCCGCGCGCCAGCCGATCCAGGCGATGCTGTAGGCCGCGAAGGCGAGCATCCCCTGCAGGGCTGCCCGCCCCATCTCGAACAGGTAAAAGGAGAATGCCACTGCCGGCACGAGAACCAGGAGCAGAAACGCGTCCGCGCCGATGAGAGAGCCCAAGAGAATGAACAGGGCCGAGCAAAGAATAACGAGAATCAGCCCGCCGCCGAAATGGCGCCGAAACAGCACCTGGAGTTCGGCAACGACCGCGACACGGCCCCCGCCGGCGCACACCCTGCTGAAATGCTGCGCAAGCACGAAGGACAGCGCTGTTGCAGGAGTGAGGAGCACGTTCAGCAAGGACATGGCCGTGTATAGGCGGCCGAAGACGCCGGGATCGAGCAGGCGATTGGCGAGCCACAATAGCGCGAAATGAAACAGGTGGCCGCCAATGAATATCGCGGTCACCCACAACGAGCGCCGGACGACCGACTGTTGCATGGGGCCCAGCCGCTGACTGCGTGCCGACCGGGAAGCTGGCGATTCCGCCGGTTCGCTGCGCACGCTCAATCCATCTGGCCCGAAGCCGAATCGCGAAACCGATGAGGCGGTGTGACCGCGCTCGATGTGCCGCGCTGCCGCTTCAACTGGCCGGGATCGGTGCGATGCATCCTGCCGAGCTCCTCGATCAGCAAAGTCCGCGCCGAGTCCAGGGCCTCCACATCCTCGCGCGCCCAGCGGTGATAACGCGCGGCGGCGCGTAGCGGGACTTTCCGCATGACGCGACGCAGACGCAGGATGTCAACGAGATTGCGACCGATCTTGTGCAGAAGGAGGTTGCGCGGCCTCCTCAATTCAACGATCGGCACCGGAACCTCGGCGAGCCACAACTGCGCGCGAGCCGCCCGCAACGTGAACTCGGTATCGTACTGCCCGCGCCGCATGATGCAATGCTGGAGAATCGGCCGCAGCGTCGGAAGATGAAGGAACTTCTGCCCGTGGGTATCCGATCCCGCAAAGCCGAAAATGCCCTGAAGGATGGTGTTGAGTCCCCAGCTCAGAATTCTTCGATACTTGCTCTGACGGTTCAGAGCCATGTCGGCGCGCTTCGATCCGATCACCAAATCGTAGGCGCCGCGAAGGCGATAGCACCACCGCATGAAAGCGGAGTCCCAGAAGTCCACATTGACAATGAAAACCCAGGGACCTGCCGCTTGCATCAAGCCCTGATGGAGCGCCTCTCCATAGTTCGGCATCTTCAGTCGAACCAATCGCGACGTCGGCCAACGTCGTACGATGCGCTCGCAGATTGCCGGCGATCGATCGGTGCTCCCATTGTCGATTAGCACGAACTGCCAGCCGCCCGGGCCGGTAATCTCATCGAGATGTGGCGCCATCTGCTCCGCCATCTCGAACAGAACCGACTCTTCATTGTAGACCGGAATGACCACAGACACGTGGAGTCCGCCCTCCGTCCCGGCTCCTTCCGGAGTCATGGCGACAGGCCGGGATAGTGGCAAGGTATCGATCGTTCCCTCCTCTCCGGAAGCTCGACCTTACGAAGTTGTGGATCGACATCGCTTACCACGTGCCAGCATCCCTTGGCCAGCATCCGTCTGTGCCGCGAGCCTTTCCAGGGAAGCTGCACTTTTCCGAATCCTCCAGATTCGTACGACAGGTCGCGCCGTTCGTCCGCAGAACCGGTTGCATCGGTCAGACAACGAGACTAGTTCCCTAACCGACCGGTTACGCCGTCGACGTTGTCCTTGAGGGAGCCTCAAGGGAATGCGCCGGGTACTTGCGGATGACTCATCGCCCATCTTGCGTGTCTCACCTGAAAGCCGCATCCTTGCTCAAGAACGACATGCTAGCGATAGCGTGTCCACAGTTGAGGTCGTGAGCGGCCGACAGCAGGGGTGACTTCAAATATGGGACTCGGGCCTCCCGTCATAGAGCTCTATCGTCAACTGAAACTGCAGGGAGCATTTGAAGGCATCACCGAGGTGATGGAGCTCGGATCCCAGGACTTCTGGTGTCCGCAGAAGAATCTCGTGCGCGGCCTTTGTCGCGCCTTCGGGCGAAATGAGGTTGATCCAGCTCTTCTCAACACGACGAATGCCAGTCAATTACCCGCGCGCCATCTCTATGAGGCGTTGGGCATTCAGTACCACTGTGTCGACGTCGACGGCAGGTTCGGATCGTTGGTCATGGATCTGAACTTCGACGTCGTACCCGCGGAGCACAAGGCCAAGTACGGGTTGGTCACAAATCATGGAACGTCGGAGCACATTCTCAATCAGCTGAACGTCTTTAAAGCGATGCATGAATTCGCACGGCCGGGAGGTGTGCTGATTCATGCGGTCCCGTTCACGGTCCATTTGGAGCATGGATTCTTCAACTATCAACCGAACTTCTTCGAGGCCCTTGCCCGCTATAATTCATATGAGACATTGGGAATCTGGGTCGGTCCTGACTGGCAGCTTGCAAGCTTCATTCCTTGGGATCCCATTCTTCTCGAGTACCTGACCCTCAACGCGAAGACCACCCATCTGTTGGTCGCCGTCCATCGCAAGATGTACGATAAGGAGTTCTGCGTTCCATTCCAGGAGATCTATGAGGACATGACCCCGGACGATGTGCGGAATAGGTATCAAATGGTCATCGATGGCGACGTCCTAGACAGCAAGCGAGTCAAATATCTCACGAAGGATTCCGTCCTCGCTGATCACTACCTCACCGAAATCAGAGGGCTGAATAACTGGATCGATTCTTACAAAGGGCAGATCGATGGGTTGAAGCACGAGCTCGCCACAACAAAGTATCGTCTTGATCAGATGCGCTACGGCATGCCGGCAGCGGAACTTGCCAAACCGCCATCGGCCTCGCCGGAGCTCAGCTGGGTTCCCGGCCGCTATCTTTTGGCTGAGCTGACCCGCCGCCTGCGTCGGCGGCTCATGCCTTGGGGGAAAGATACTTGACCAATGCCGCGAGTACTACCGCACTCACCCTGACTTTCCGACGTCCGGCATTCCCTTGGGCTCAAGGCTATCGTGGCGAGGGCGAGCGAATGTCCCGCGAGCTCCTGTCGCCGGACGGCACGATCGCCCTAGGTCTGTCATGAAGAAGCGCGATCAGCTCGCCTTGCCGACACGTATCATTTCCTACGCGTGGGGCGAGAGATACGTGAACGAACTTCTTTCCATAACCTTGCCGGCGACATTAGCTCCCGGCAACCTTCCCTATCTCGCGTCGGTTGCACCGTGCGAGTTCGTGATCGTGACCGAGGAAGCCTTCTTCTCCACAGTACTGGCAGCGCCGGCAGTCGTCCGTATTCGCGAGATTTGCCCTCTTCGCCTCATCAGTCTGGACGATCTTATCACGAGCCCTGATCAGTACGGCATAGCACTCACTTACGCCCTGCACCGCGGCTTTGCCGATCTCGGCCCTTCGGTTACGGACGCATGGCTGATTTTCTTGAATGCTGACTTCGTCCTTGCGGACGGTAGCTGGCGACGCCTATTCTGGCACCTCTCGGAAGGAGCGCGCCTCGTTGCATCGCCCAGCTATTGCGTTGATGCGAAGGCGGCTACGCCCGCGCTCCTTCGGCACTTCGATCCAATGACGTGTAGCATCAACGTTCCTTCGCGGGCTCTTGCGAAATTGATCTTGCAATCCCAGCACAATACGGTCCGCGGCAAGACGGTGAACTATTCACGGTTCAGCCTACGATACATGGACCAATTTTACTGGCGTGTCGACGAGGATACTTTGATCGGCCATCAGATGCCGATCGCGATTGTCGGCATGAGGCCGGAGCGCCACCTACAGGAGCCCAACTCGTTTTGGGATTTCGGGCTAATTAGAGAGCTCTGCCCGAGTGCCGAAGTTTGCGTTCTCGGTGATTCTGACGAATTTCTCATGCTCGAGCTACGCAGCAGTGAGGTTGCGCGAGATCAAATCGTAGTGGGCTGGCTACCTCCCAAGAAAATCGGCGAGACAATGCGGCTATGGGTGACGCCCTATCAGAAGGACTTCGCAGTCTATCCGCTAACGCTGCACGCCAAGGAAATCCCGCCCGATATCACTGAGCACCGCAATAAGCTGGCAGCCTATAAGGATGAGGTGCTGTCTTATGCGCCTCTGACTCTGCCATCTCACGCCGATCATCCTCAGTGGGCTTACCATCGATACAGATTTATTCAGACACGGCATCAGTTTCTTTCAAGAAGGCTAGGCTCGACGACCGAATTCGAGCAGCCGCCCCCGTGGTCGTCGGAGCTCGACAAGGCTTGGTGGCAACTTGACGGGCTGCAGAAATCCTACGCTCGGCAAGGTGAGGTCCTGAGACTCAATTTAAGGTCCGCTCTGGATGCCATAGCCGAGGCTCGATCGGCCGGACATTCCACGCATCGCGAAACCTGGCAGTCAATCGTCTCTGAGCTGGCGTCTGCGGAATCGCCCGTGCCGCCTTCCTCGAGCTACTTGAATGTTGAATTCAAGCAAATGGCTCAAGGCAGATCAGAAAGTTCAATGACACCGCATGCGTATGCACGTGGTTACTACTCGGACGTGCTGGCAGGCTTGGACTACAGATTAAAATACCAGTTGAAGGACGAGTTGGCGAAGCATTGGCGATTAGAGCAGCTTGAGCTCGGTGTCACTGACTACTTCGAAAGGCGCTTGCGTGAGCTGGATTTGCAATTCGATAAAGCGCGCGTAGGCCTCGACGCCGAGTACCGTTCCCTCTTGCCGGCTCCGCTTCCTCCTACTGCATTCGACGAGTGGGCGCCTAACTCATCGCCTCAGCCCCCCGTTACCTCCGCTGTGCCGCGCTTACCGATATTCGGGTCTTCAGGTCAGAACATTTCGGTTCTCCCCAGCCAAGTGGCGCAGTTTATCGACAAGAACGTTCTCGGCGACCTTCCCTATGTCAGCCGATTTCACCCGTACGGGCCACTGATACGCCCCCTTTTGCAAATCGTTGATGGTGTGCGCAAAGCCGAACCATCTGGTGCGCTGCTGATCAATGCGCAGTCGGGAATCACGGCTACCCTGGCCGCCCGCGTGACAGACAAACACGTTCGAGCTTCATTGGCTGATGCGCTCGCAGGCCTCTTTTCTGAAAGGAGAGAGGGTGAACCTCAATTCAGTTTGTGTCTATGCGAACTCACACCCGCCGAGCTGCCGGCGTTTAACCACGTCGTGGCGGCGATCACGCCTTCAATGCAGCCGGACAGCACGATCGTCGGCTGGTGTCCGCTTTGGAGCGTTGCAGGCGCGGCAGAGGCGCCGGAAGCGCTCTCCACTTTCCCGCACGGGAACGAACTTTCGCAGCTCAAGATATACTGCACCGGTTCCGAAGTCGCTGTTCGTGCAATGCGTCTGTTTGACCGCATGCGTTCGTGGGCTCAGAGCTCATTGCTGTCGCGCCGTCTCGCCAGCCTCGTGTTGCTCCCTGTCGTGATGTGGTGTGCCTTTTTAGCTAGCCGCCGAGATGCCGCGGCTTCACAGGACCGATCGCCTTCCTCCGGTCTGATCACAAGCGTGACATTGGTGAGCAGCCCGCATGGCAAAGTGTGGCCTGACCACGACGATTGATCCGCTCGAATCGGCCCGCAGCAGAGCATGCAGATCGGAGATCGCTCTCAAGATTTCGCGGATCGGACGACCTTGACGCGGACGACAGTTCGTGTTGGAGACAGCCGATCCACAGTTGGATCATGCCCGAGATGACGATGCGCGAAAAGGCGCGATTGATTATTCCGAGCTGGGGCGAATCTTACGCGCGGAAGCTCACGTCGATCACTTTACCGGCGATTCTTGCGCCCGGAAATCTTCCCGCTCTGGCGCAGCTTTTCGAAGTCGATCTCATGCTCGTGACCGAACGTAGGCTGTTCGATCTTATTCGCGAAAGCCGCGCGTTCGAAGAGATCTCGAAGATCTGTTGCACGCAGTTGGTCCCGATTGACGACCTGATGACCGATGTGCCGGGCGATTACGGAGTGGTCCTGACGCACGCGCTCTTTCGCGGCTTCGCTGACCTTGGTCCGAAAATGACGGACACGTACCTGCTGTTCCTCAACGCAGACTTTGTCATCGCAGATGGATCGCTGCGACACCTCGGCAATCTTCTTCAGCGCGGTGAGCGTGTCGTGCATGCTCCGAGCTTTCGCGTCGTCCTAGAGGATGTCTGGCCACAGCTCGAGACACGTGTGGATTCCACAACGGCCAGTTTGATCGTCAGTCCACGCGAGATGGCGAAAGTTGCGCTCCTTCACAAGCATGTCACCGTGAAGGCTCGCACGGTGAATCAGCGCCTGTGCCATCAGCTGTGGATGGACCAGTTCTATTGGTACGTGAACGAAAGCACCCTGATTGGGTATCAATGGCCTGTCGCCCTTGTCGCCATCAAGCCGGAACGGGTCGTGACGGAGCCCGTTCTTGTGTGGGACTACGGGTTCATTCCCGAGGCGGCCCCCACGATGCGACGACATTTCATCGGTGACTCGGATGATTTTTTCATGATCGAGCCGCAGAGACGGACCAGCGGTGAGGAACAGGTCCGTCTAGGCTGGATCTCGCAAGATGCGATCGCCCGCAATCTGTCTACATGGACGACGAAGGAGCAACGGGAATGCGGCGAGCAACTTCTGCTAATCCATTCCGGTGATTTGCCTTCTGATATCGACCAAGTCATCGAAGAGTCGCGCGAATACATGGCGGGTATCTTCGAGCGGCTCGATCCGACACCTCAGTCGCACATCGGTCACGCTTGGTTGGGCGATTGGTTCGAGCAGGCCAAGCAGCGGATGAAGCGGCGGAACAGCGAAGCGTCGATTCAGGCGCGGGGCGACTCACAAAACTCTGTCACCTACGCCACCGGTCGTCCGGGCAAATTCTCGCTCATCATTCGCCCGATGCGGGAAGCTCTCGCGCGAACTTATGCGGCCACTTTCGGAAGGGTTCCGCGTGTCGGCCGCTATCACCCTCTCTGGATCGACACTCACGCACCACTTGCGGAACTCCTTGCGTGGCAATCGGCCGGCAAGGAGATCCTCTGGATCACATCCGGGGATTCCCTATTTCATCGGCTGTTGAGCGACCGGGTTGACCCGGCGGCTTTGGTCACCAGATCGGAGCAGATAACGCACCACTTCGATGCATGCTTCTGCGAACTAAGCATCGACGAGCTCGCTGAGTTGGGCCGCCTCTACGCTCGAATCCGTCGGCTTCTGAAGGATGGTGGAGACATTGTAGTCTATGTCTTCAACAAGGGCGGCCGAGAACTACGAGCGGATAATATCAGCTTCTGCGATGCAGCACTTCCCGATCTCGACGTTTCGGAGGCACGCTTCTTCGGCTCTCGACTATCAGCGTTCCTGCGCGACCTGTTCTTTTCCGCAGCCATTTCGTTTCAGAATCGGCCCTTCATCCGAGAAATCTTGACTGCGCTAGTACTCGTCGCATTCGCTCCCGTGGTTCGGCTCGCGAATGCCCATGCTCAGGAGCGCGACACGGTCCCTACACGGTGGACCAGCTTGATGATGCGTTTTCAAGTCCGGAAAGGACCGCCGGGCACCCGGCCCGAACCATCAGCGTCTGCGACCAGAGTGGCAGAGGCCACGCCTCAATCCCGCTATTCCCGGACGGCGCGCTAGATCACCACTTTGTTGCTGTTCTCTGAAGACTTGGGTGCGAAACGAGACAGTGCCAAATGACGGCCTGGAAGGCCTCGGTATGAGGAGTGACCCGAGATTCTTCGACCGTCGGAACAACGACCACCACGTCTCCTGCCTTCTTGGTGTAGCCGCCGTCGCGACCGACGATCCCGAATACCTTCAGCCCACGCTCCTTCGCCTCCTGAATCGCCGCGACGATGTTCGGACTCACGTTCTGCTCGAGATTGCCGCCACCCACCGAAAGAACAAAAAGGGCATCCTTGGGATGGGCCCGACTTCCCTTTAACCACTCTGCAAAAACCGTATGCCAGCCCTCGTCATTCGTGCGCGCAGTCAGCTCTGATACATTGTCCGTCGGGGCGTAGGCCTCGATCCCGCAGAGCTTGCGGAAATCGTTGACAGCATGACCGCAATTTCCCGCGCTGCCGCCGACGCCAATCACGAAAAGCCGCCCCTCCCGCTCACGCAATGCGGCGAGCTCGGTACATAGATCCTCGACGAGTTCCGCCGGAAGTCGGCTTGCAATCTCCGCCGTCTCTCGCAGAAATGTCATGGCATGGGTCATACCGACTCCCATCAGTCGAAGCCTCGTTGTCAGTATTGACGACGATCTCGATAATCGGCCGCAGCGCTGCAGCACCGAAGGTCAGGGGGCAGAATTGTCCGGGACCATTCGCGCGGCCTCTATGGCATCGGCCCACAAGGCGGCTTGTCGCTCTGCTCCGTGAGCATTGAAGTGGCAATTGTCGTAGCGAAACTCTCGCCCGAGGGTATCGGTATCGGGTCCCGCAAAAATACGACGCCCGGGATTAACAATCTTAGCCTGCCCACGCCTTGTCTCCTCATTAGTGGTCCCGCAGTACACGCCTCTGGCGACGAGAATTGGAGCGAGAACACCGTGCCTGCGGAGACTAATAAAGATGTCCTCAAAAATCTCGGCGTAGAGATCTCCGTTGGAAATCCTGATATCGGCTTCACCCTGCTGCCAAAGCACATGCGTTATTTCGAGATGTGCTTGCCTTGCGCGCTCGATGGCAGCGAGAAAGCGCCGGTGTAGACGACCGCCCGGTGCCCACTCATTGATATACGTGCCACCAACGGCAATCGTTACCAGGATCACCGATTTGTATTCGCCGCGTCGAACAAGCTCGTCGCCCAACCAGCTCGCAAAATTTCCCCCCGTGCCCGTTGCGGCAATCAGTGGATCAGCTGTTTCATAACAGCGCCCGTCATACATGCTGAAGTTCAGCACGTTGGCTCCAGCAACGTGGCGGGTTTCCACATGGTTCGCGGCGTTAGACTGCCCGGCGATGAGCAGAACAGCAGTCGCCGGAGTTTGCCGTGGACAGGTCACCTGGCGTTTCGCGGAGTCGCCTCGATAGACATCAGGCACATTGTAGTCGAGAGAGGCCGGCGTGTCGAACTTTTGCAGAACAATAGGCTGCGCCGTAAATGCGCGCAGCATCACTTCGCGCGTAAGAGGAATATCGGTCGCAAGTGAAGCAACGTGCTTGTTAAGAGTTGCGATCAGTTCTGTCCTCTCTCCCCGAAGAGCCGCGATCAGTTCTGTCCTTTCCCCCCGAAGCGCATTAATGGCAGAAGCCATTTCGTCAGCGCGACCTGCTGCCGCAGCAGACCACAGAATGGCCTCCCTGGTACGCGACAAAATTCGTCGATCGTTCTCGTAAGTCAGCCAGAATAGGCTGATCAACATTATGGAAATTAATATCAGAAAAACATTTGCGTTGATCTTCCAATTGGAACCGCGTCGGTCCATCCGCTGATCTCCGGCTCAAGATAAAGTTGTGTCGAACTTCTTGCCCGCCGCTGTTGTCGAGGTTTCAGACGTGCAAAAATATGAAAGAAGAGGCGTTGCGGTCGATCAAACTATAGACGCAGTTCACGCAGCGTTCAATCCAACGGCATAATTTACCCAGCATCGGCGGACTAGTGTTAAGGCGAGCGTCGTATGACACGACTAAGCGCCCGGAGCGGGGCCGTTACGCGCCAGGAGGTTGATTGTAGCAGTTGCTCGATCTGTCGCTGTAGATATGCAACCTGTGCCGACGCTTCCCAATTCTGAACGTCCAGTCGCCGTGAGTTACTCTTTACGTCGTCAGCTGTCGGACTGGCGGCCGCCTGGACCGAAGGCGACAGCAGCCCTAGCGCACGGTCGACATCAATCACTGTGCTTACCGCGCTCCCATGCTCCGTGAGGATTCGGGAGGCAAACTCCCAAAGTCTGTAGCTCTCCAGGATGGCAGCAAGTCGGACGATGTCCTCGGGCGGGGTATCGCGCGAAACTTCCTTGCAGAACAAGACATCCACAATTGAGGGTCGGCCGTGGTGACGCGCCATGATGAGGTGCGCCAAGCGAAAGCCTAGAGGTGTCAAGATCTCCAGCGCAGCGCCGATATGAGTGATGGGATAAACAGACGATGCGCCGAAGTTGGTCTCAAGTTCGACTCCAATGACGGATCGTCCGAGACAGTCAACGGCACTAAGTAACACGTGCTTCTCAAATCCTTCGACATCAACCTTCAAGAAGTGCGGCGCGCTTATCCGCCTTGCCGCCACAAGTGAATCAAGTCGCTGAATGGAGACAACACGCTTCTGCGTTACCGCGGCCGACGAATAGAATGAGCTCTCTGCTGGATTGTCAGAGCGCACAGTGAACTCTCGAGTGCCGTCCTCATCGCCAATCGCAATAGGAAAATAGCTAGCTTGACCAACGACCGGTCCGCGCTCTTGAAGCGGCCTGATCGCTTCCTCTCTGGGATCAAATCCATAGATCTGAAGCGCATCACCAAAAGCATGCCACCGCGGATGCTCCCCCCCGTAGACGCCTACATCTACGACGGTGAACGGCCGGGGCATTAGATCGCGCCGCAGGAGATCTGCAGTGAATGCCGGATTCTCACAATAGGGAAGTTCGCAGTGCATACGATTCCTGATCGGTTTTCGCGCTCACCTGATTGCACTCGATCTTCTCGAGGGCGTCCAGCCTTAATCCGAAGTGCGCGTGAATAACGGACTCGAACATGTTCCCATGCCCGAGAGACGACTAGGGGCCACTACCTCTGTCGTATTACAGCCGCGCGGTACCCCTCTTCACGGATGGGCTGTTGACCGGTAGATGCACCGCCGGTGCAGAGGGTGGCGGGAAACTATGTGTGCTTTGACGTGCGTGGTGAGGAGCGCTCGACACCACTCGTGGTCCCATGCTGCTGGCGGACCCGGACTGCACCTCAGTGTCAATTTTCGTCCCGGTTTTGAAAACCACAGCAGCCGAAAGCTGCAGCTTGCCCACATGCTCAGACTATGTGCCAATCCGACGTGGTCGAAGCAAGGCTTGAAAACGATTGAATCTGACGCAACTCAATCTCGTAGATGCCAATATTGCCGGCCGCGTCGTGCGTCATGATATCAGCATCCCCGTCCCGGTCGTAATCACCTACTCCAGCAACACGCGCGTTCGCACCGGTCTGCCCAATGAACGCAAACGACCGCAGCTCCCGATTTTCGATCTCGTATATTCCCATCAGCCCATCACTACCTCTCTGGATTAGTATGTCGGCGTCTCCGTCGCGGTCGAAATCGGCATTGCCGACGAAATTCCATTCGCTGCCAACACGTCCGACGAGAGAGTAAGCTCGCACTTGTCCATTTTCCATTTCGTAAATGCCAAACGTACCGTCAGTACGCCGGATCTGAAGGTCAGCGTCACCGTCACGGTCAAAATCAGCGACACTGGACACTCGCCACTCGGTCCCAGTTCGCGCCACGACCGAAAAGGAGTTCATCTGACCTGCTTCGATCAGATAAAGGCCGATAGTCCCATCCACGTTGCGAATGAACATGTCGGCGTCGCCGTCACGGTCGGTGTCGCCCAATCCCACGACATGCCAATTGGCTCCCACCACAGCGAATACCGAATAGGTCGGCGACTGGCCGCCCTCAAAAGAATAGATTCCGATTGTGCCTCCAGCATCAGATACGACTAGGTCGGCATCCCCGTCGCGGTCAACATCGCCGCTGCCGCGGACGACTTGACCCACCCCGATTTGCCCGGCGGCTACGACGGCTTGCGCCATTCGATCGGACACGTGCTGGATGGTGAGCGCGCCGTCGGCGCTGCGAACCATAAGAATGTCACTATCACCGTCACGATCGAAGTCCTCGTACGGCGTCGGCCCGAACACGAAATCATCGGCCACCAGGGCCGTCTTCAGCACATTCTGCAAGCGGAGAGTGTCGCCGTTGCCGAAGTCGAACACGGTGTCGTTCCCCGACTGCGTCGCATAAGCGAGCGCATTGCTCAGGGAGCGAATGTTCGTGAACCCGGTGAGGCTGATCCTGTCGCCGAGGCCTGCGCCGGCCGTGAAGTCACCGATCGTGTCCGCGCCGAAGCCGCGCGCGAACACGAATGTATCTGCGCCCGTTCCTCCCGTGAGGAAATCGGCTCCCGCGCCGCCCGTCAGCAGATCGTCGCCGCCATCGCCACTGAGCATGTCGTCGCCCGCCAGCCCGTAGAGGCTGTCGGCGGCATCCATGCCGTAGATCCGGTCCGTGCCGGCGGTCCCCTGCATGGCTTCTGCCGCATTGGTGCCGTAGGTCGCAGGCGCCAGGCTGGACAGGAGGTTCGCCGCGCTGAGCGTCAGGTCGGCGAAGATGAAGCTTTCGACGGCGCTGACCCGGTCGGTTCCATCCGGCGAGCCGCCGCGAAGGTCGGTGATGAAATAGGCGCTCAGCCCCGCATCCCACGTGGCCGTATAGAAGGTCGAGGATCCAGAATATCGCGCACTATCCGTCCCGTTGCCGCCGTCGATGATGTCGTTGCCGGCGCCGCCCGTGAGCGTGTCGTTGTTGTCACCGCCGTAGATCGTGTCGGCGCCGAGGCCGCCGTTGATCGTGTCGTTGCCGGCGAGGCCGGTGAGCACATTGGCGAGGTCGTTGCCCGTGATGGTGTCCGCGCCGCCGCCGCCGATGCCGTTCTCGATCCACGAAGTCTGCGCGATCGAGATGTTGTAGGTCATCATATCGCAGTTGGAGAACGTGCCCGGCGTCAGGTTCAGCGAGCACGAATAGCTCCAGCCCGACAGGTCGATGGTGTCGGTGCCGGCGGAGTCGAAGATGCAGAGCACCGGGTGGCGGTTCTGCGTGAAGTCGTAGAGCCAGACGTCGGCAGTGGCGTTGAAGCCGTAGGTCGTGTTGCCGGTGCGCGTGGTGGTCTCGACGCCGTACATGGACTGGATCGCCATGACGTCGTGCAGCATCGGCGTCTGCGGGTAGTACCAGCGGCCGTCGCTCGCGTACCAATCGGCGCCCGTGTTGTCCGCCGTGAAGTAGGACATCACGGTGTACATCTGGGAGTCTTGCGCATAGAGCGCATCGTTGGTGTAGGTCGGCGAGCCACCGTTGTACGTGCCGGGATGATCGAGGCCGAGCGCGTGGCCGGTCTCGTGGACGAAGGTCTGGAAGCCCCAGTTGCCGACAGTCGGCGTGATCAGATTGTTGGTGCCCGAACCCGCGCCGTAGCTCGAGTTGAACCAGACCGAGCCTGCGCCGGCCCAGCCGCCCGGATAATAGGCGTGCGCGTAGCCGATATTGGTCGTCGTGTTGGAGTATTTGATATTCGCGGTCGCGCCGTTGGCGGCGAGCGAGAAGTCCGGCGCCATCAGGTCGTCCCACAGCTTGATAGCCATGGTGGCGGCCGTCTGCTGCGAGCCGTTCAGCGCCGAAAAGGTGTTCTTCTCCGAATAGGGGAACCAGCTCGCCGTGGTCGGAAAGCCGTAGGTGAGACTGCTGCCGGACCAGTGGGATCCACTGTCCAGTTGGTTGATGACCTGTGAATCCGTCCAGACAGCCTTGGCCATGCGCGCCCGCTTCGATTCGAATTAGGGGTGATGTACGCTATTGGCCCTCAATAAATGCTTACAAAATCAGGTTTAAATCGGGAGGGATACCTAGTCTGGGCGTCTTGAGGCCGCCGTGTTCGGCGACTTGATGGCAATCGGATGTCGCTTCGGCGGCGCCCACTCTTCAGCGGTATCAGGTCACGGCGTCGGCGGGGCCACGCGCACGTACTCGGCGAGGCAGAGGACGAGGTGATAGAGCGAGCTTGCCGGCACGAAATCGATGACGGCGGCCTTTCCGCTGCGGTCGAGGTGCTCGCGGAACAGCGGCTCGCCGCCGCCCAGATAGGTTCGGAAGATCATCCGGATGGCGGCTTCGGCCTGCCGCAGGTAGTCGGCCTCGCCGAAGGTCTCGTAGGCGGCAACCAGGGCCTTCACGGTCTCGGTCTGCGGCCAGAGCCGCTTCGTCGTCAGCAGCGGCGCGCCGGCGGGATCGATCTCGTCAAAGGTGGCCGCGAGCGCATCGGGCGCGCGGTCGATGCCGTGGCGGATCGTGCTCGCGAGCAGGTCGGAGAGCCGGCCCGGGATCTCGCGGTCGCCCGCAAGTCGGGCGTAGCGGAGCAGGATCCAGATCCACTCGAACTGGTGGCCGGGCTCGTGACGGGCGCCGTCGCGGCCGGGCATCGGCTGCCAGTCCTCGGCGAAGTATTCGCCGACGAAGCCGTTCGGCCCGGTGCGGAAGCGCGTGAAGAAGAGGTCGACGAGCGCGCGGGCGCGATCGAGATAAACGGCGCGGCCGCTCGCCTCGGCGAGCATCAGCAGCGCCTCGGTGAGATGCATATGCGGGTTCTGCTGCCGCGGCAGCGGCATGCCGGCTTGGCCTTCGACCCATTCGTTGAGATAGCCGCCGGCACGCGGATCGCGCATCTGCGCCTCGATGAAATCGAGCGTGCGGTCGGCGAGCGCGAGCGCCTCGGACGCGCCGGTCAGCCGATGAAACCAGGCGAGGCCGAACAGCACGAAGGCCTGGCAATAGAGGTGCCGCGTCGGATCGAGCACGCGGGCGCCGTCGAGCGACAGCTTGAACACCCAGCCGCCATTCGGGTGCCAGCCGTGGCGCGTGATGAAATCGAGGCCGCGCTCGGCGATGGCGCGCCCCTCCGGATCGAGCCCGAGCAGCGCCGCGTGGCTGAACAGATAGATCTGGCGGCCCTGCAGGCGCATGCGCTTGTAGTCGAGCGGGACAAGCGCGCCCTCGGGCGTCAGCCGCTCGAAGAAGCCGCCATGCTCGCGGTCGACGGTGCGCTCACGCCAAAAGGGCAGCAGGACCTCGCTCAGCCAGGCGCGCAGGGTCTCGGGATCTGCAAAATCGGCCCCACCGAATTTTCGGCCTGGAGGCAGCGCGGGATCTGCTGCAATCATGCGCGGCGCCAATCCCGGTGAGCGATGGACATGTCGAGGCGATGAGCGAGGTCTTTGCTGCGGGTCATGGACCATGCGTCCATCGGAGCGTCAAGGCTCGCCCATGACGCGTCCGGCCGTCTTTCTCGATCGCGACGGCGTGCTCAACCACGACACCGGCTATGTGCACCGGCCGGAGGACTTCGTCTGGGTCGAGGGGGCGCAGGCGGCGGTCAAGCGGCTCAACGATGCCGGCTATCTGGTGATCGTGGTGACGAATCAGTCCGGGGTGGCGCGCGGCTATTTCGACGAGGCGGCGGTGCAGCGGCTGCACGGCTGGATCAACGAGCAGCTGCGGCCGCTGGGGGCGCATGTGGACGCGTTCTACTACTGCCCGCACCATCCCGAGGGGGTGGTGGCGCGCTACGCCAGGGCCTGCGACAGCCGCAAGCCGGGGGCGGGCATGATCCTGCGGGCGCTGCGGGAGTGGCCGATCGACCCGGGGCGGAGCCTGATGATCGGGGACAAGGACATCGACCTCGAGGCGGCCCGGCGGGCCGGGCTGCCGGGGCACCGGTTTCCGGGCGGGAACCTGGACGCGTTCGTGGCCGGGGTGTTGGGGCGTGAGGAGCCGGCACATTGATTTCCTCAATTTTTTGCACGCTCTACCTAAATACCAAGAACGTTGATTCTGCTCATCTTTCTTGATGAAATTTGATGAAATCCGGCGACTTCCTCATTTTTCATCATGACGGGCGCGGCACAGGATTCCCCTCCCCGATGGGTGCCGCACCACGCCCTCCGGGCGGCGCGCGCCTATCCGCCCGGCCCCACCCGCGCTTTGATCCGGATCAATACGGGCCGTGCTTTCGCAACTTCGTGACCTGAACCATATTCGCCCTCACGGAAACCTGACGTGCGACAATGGCAGCCGTGGTGAACGCGTTGTTATCCGGGGCGACTAATAATCGCGCGGATCCCATTTCGACATTCGGCGGCGGACACGATGGCCAACCAGGCACCCCGATCAGAAATCGCTGAAGCCCTGAAGGCCTGTCGTAGCGCCTTCCTGGGCATCGGCCTCCTCTCCGGCGTGATCAACGTGCTCTATCTCACGGGCTCGTTCTTCATGCTCGAGGTCTACGACCGGGTGCTGCCGAGCCGCAGCATCCCCACCCTCATCGGCCTCATCATCATCACGGCGATCCTGTTCGGCTTCCTCGGCGTGCTCGACCTGATCCGCGGCCGCGTGCTGGTGCGCATCGGCTCGTCGATCGACGAGGCGCTGAGCCCGCGCGTCTATGACACCGTGGTGCGGCTGCCGCTCAAGACCCGCGTCGGCGGCGACGGGTTGCAGTCGGTGCGCGACCTCGACCAGGTGCGCTCGTTCCTCTCCGGCCTCGGGCCGGTGGCCCTGTTCGACCTGCCCTGGATGCCGCTCTATCTCGTCATCTGCTTCGCGTTCCATGTCTGGATCGGCGTCGCCGCGGTGGTGGGCGCGCTCATCCTGGTCGGCCTCACCCTGATGACCGAGATCTTCTCGCGCGGGCCCGCCAAGGAGGCGTCCACGCACGCGGCCTCGCGCAACGCGCTCGCCGAGGCGAGCCGGCGCAATGCCGAGGTCGTGCAGGCGATGGGCATGGGCCGCCGCCTTTATGCGATCTGGGGCGAGGTGAACGCGAAATACATGGAGAGCCAGCGCCGCGCCTCGGACGTCGCGGGCGGCATCGGCTCGATCTCCAAGGTGATGCGCATGGCCGTGCAGTCGGCCGTGCTCGGCGTCGGCGCCTATCTGGTGATCCAGCAGCAGGCGACTGCCGGCGTGATCATCGCGAGCTCCATCCTCACGGCGCGCGCGCTCGCGCCGGTCGAGCTCGCGATCGCGCACTGGAAGGGCTTCCTCGCCGCGCGCCAGAGCTGGAAGCGGCTGAGCGACCTGCTCGCCAAGCTGCCCGCTTTCGGCGACGTGATGAAGCTGCCGCGGCCGGCCGCCACCATCACGGTGGAAAGCGTCAGCGTCGCGCCGCCCGGCGTGCAGAAGATCGTCGTGCAGGACGTCAGTTTCGCGCTCAAGGCCGGACACGGCCTCGGCGTGATCGGTCCGAGCGCCTCCGGCAAGTCCTCGCTCGCGCGCGCGCTCGCGGGCGTATGGACGCCCCTGCGCGGCAAGATCCGCCTCGACGGCGCCGCGCTCGAGCAATGGGTGCCGGAAGAGCTCGGCCGTCATGTCGGCTACCTGCCGCAGGACGTCGAGCTGTTCGCCGGCACGGTGGCGCAGAACATCTCGCGCTTCGAGGTCGACCCGCCGCCCGAGACCGTGATCGAGGCCGCGAAGGCGGCCGGGGTGCACGAGCTGATCCTGCGCCTGCAGGACGGCTACGAGACGCAGATCGGCGAAGGCGGCGCCGTGCTGTCGGCCGGCCAGCGCCAGCGCGTCGCGCTCGCGCGCGCCATGTACGGCAATCCATTCCTCGTCATCCTCGACGAGCCGAACTCCAACCTCGACAACGAGGGCGAGCTGGCGCTCACGCAGGCGATCCTCACCATGCGCTCGCGCGGCAGCATCGTGATCATCGTGGCGCACCGCCCGAGCGCGCTCGCCAGCGTCGATCAGGTGCTGGTCATGGCCGAGGGACGCCTGCAGGCCTTCGGCGCCAAGGAAGAGGTGCTGGCGAAGATGACGCGGCAGCCTGCCCCGCCCCCGCTCGCCGTCGTGCCGCAGAAGGGTTGAGACGATGCGCCAGATCACATCCGCGAAAAGCGTCTCGAGCCGGACCTCGATCCGCCGTCACCTGCTGATCGGCGTCGCCACGCTGGTGCTGCTGGTCGGCGGCTTCGGCGGCTGGGCCGCCACCACCGAATTCGCCGGTGCCGTGATCGCCATGGGCCAGATGGTGGTGGAGAGCAACTGGAAGAAGGTGCAGCACCCGACTGGCGGCGTCGTCGGCGAGCTCAAGGTGCAGGAAGGCGACTGGGTGCAGGCGAACGATCTGCTGCTGCGCCTCGACGAGACCCAGACCAAGTCGAATCTCGACATCCTCGTGAAGGGTCTCGACGAGCTCGCGGCGCGCACGGCGCGTGCCGAGACCGAGCTCGCGGGCGGCGAGCAGATCGCGTTTCCGCCCGGCCTCGAGGCGCGCAGCCGCGGTTTTGCGGATCTCGAACGCCTGCTCGACGGCGAGCGCCGCCTGTTCGAGGCGCGCCGCACCGCACGCGAGGGCCAGAAGTCGCAGCTGCGCGAGCGCGTCACGCAGCTGCAAGAGGAGATCACGGGCTACTCGGCGCAGATCGCCGCCAAGGAGCGCGAGATCGAGTGGATCACCAAGGAGCTCAAGGGCGTCCACGATCTCTGGAAGCAGAATCTCGTGCAGTTCACCCGCGTGACCGCACTCGAGCGCGACGCCGCGCGCATCGCGGGCGAGCGCGGACAGCTCACCGCGGCGGTCGCGCAGGCGAAGGGCAAGATCACCGAGACCGAGCTGCAGATCCTGCAGGTCGATCAGAACATGCGCCAGGAGGTCGGCAAGGAGCTCGCCGACATGCGCGCCAAGATCGCCGAGCTCTCGGAGCGCCGCGTCGCCGCCGAGGACCAGCTCAAGCGCGTCGAATTGCGCGCGCCGCAGGCCGGCCGCGTGCATCAGCTCGACGTCCACACGGTCGGCGGCGTGGTCACGCCCGGGCAGCAGATCATGGTGATCGTGCCGGAGGCTGGCGGCCTGAGTGTCGAGGCCAAGATCCAGCCGCAGGACATCGACCAGCTGCGCCCCGGCCAGGAAGCCGTGCTGCGCTTCTCCTCGTTCAACCAGCGCACCACGCCGGAGATCAACGGCACCGTCACGCGCATCTCGCCCGACGTCACCACCGATCCGAAGACCGGCATCAACTACTACACGGTGCGCATCGGCGTCGCTCCGGAAGAGCTCGCCCGCCTCGGCGACGTGAAGCTCGTCCCCGGCATGCCGGTCGAAGCCTTCATCCAAAC
Organism: Pseudomonadota bacterium; assembly: GCA_023404705.1. Lineage (GTDB taxonomy): Bacteria > Pseudomonadota > Alphaproteobacteria > Rhizobiales > Xanthobacteraceae > FEB-22. The sequence continues at coordinate 26,867 of JAEYAU010000261.1, read as the reverse complement.
GCACCCGCGCACGGTGGTGTCGTATCTGGTGAAGCCGCTGTTCGACCAGATCACGCGAGCGTTTAGGGAGAAGTGAGGGGCGCACGATATATTCGGCGTCGTCCCGCCCGAGCAGTGACACCTCTAATCCGCAAGCCCCAGGACAAACGCCAGCGCGGCATTGAGCCGGGCCATGTCCTCGTTGCCGAGGCGCCCGATCTTCTGTCCGATCCGTTCGCGCCTGATCGTGACCGGCTTGTCAGCCATCACCTGCGATGTGACCCGCAGTCCATTATCGGGCTCGGGATCAATGGTGACACGGAAATCCGGAGCGTCCACCAACTCGGACGTCAGCTGGCAGACCACCACGGAGGCGTGGCTGATGGGAAAGGCGTCAGTTTGCACAATGACGGCCAGACGAGGCTTGCCGTAGTCGCCGGCCGCCGCGACAGTGACCAGGTCACCGCGGCGCATCGCCGTCGAACTCGGAAACCGATTCGATCCATCTCAGCGCCTCGCGCTCGCTATCCGGATCAAGGCGAGCGACCTGCTTCGCAATCCGTCGCCGAACAGCGCGCGATCGCGGGTCAGCAACGATCAGGCGCAACTCGCGCAGGCCCTGTGTGCGCCGGCGCTGCCGCATCATCCTCATTCGTTCGGCCGGTGCCGCCATGGACCTCTCTCCACTGCGTAACGCGTTACGCTAATGTAACGCGTTACAGGCCAGACGACAAGGGGCTGCGGCGTTCACGACGCGACGCAGCAGACTCGCTGAACGGCCCGGGCCGGATATCCTTCGAGGCCCGGGTGCTGTGCGACGAGCCCTCGCGCCTCAGGATGACGGACGAAAGGCTTCGAGCGACTCACGCTCATGATCATCCGTGCTTCTGGCGGACCGGATTCACTGCTACCTTCCGTGCGGCATCTCCAGGAACCTGCCCTGTGCCAAGCCTGCACGATCCAAACCATCCGAAGCAACGGTTGTCGTTCTTCGTCGCGCAAGACGTCGACGATGACATTCGCGTCAACGTCCGCGATTTTGTCGCGCGGCTTGCTTTGCTTGGTGGCTGGCTGAACGGCGCGCCGCGGTTCGTCAACGAGCGGGAACTACCCGCCGACCCATCTCGCGGCAACATGCCGGCGGAGACCGTCGGCGGACATCTGGAGATCTATTCGGCATTGCCGCCGATGATGCTGCCGCGTGACATCGATGCCCAGCACCTCGAGGAGGTCACGACGCTGGTCGATGCCGTGCGAGATTTCTCGCGCACGAACAATCTCGCATTCGAGTTCGAGCTCGATGGGACATTCGTCGGCGCTGTCAGGGACGGCGCGGCGGATCGTGGGCTGTCCGAGGGCTTGCTCGCGGCGTGGAAACAACAGCTCGGGTCATGAGGCGCGGTCGCGCGGCTGCGCGAACCATGCAGGCCTGCCCGATGTCACGTCGGCGTTTGATTTGTCGCAGACCCGGATCTCTTCGCATAGACGCCGATCGCCAGCGCAGCCGCCGCGACTCCCGCGAGAGCGAAGAAGCCGACAAACTCCTCGGCGAACAGCGCGGCAACAACCAAGGCAATGGCGCCGAGGACGATGCCGACGACCCTCGCCTGGTCCGGTAGCCCCCCGTACGACCGGTAGGCCAGCACGGTTGCCAGCAGCAGGATGGGGAGAAAGAGCACGAGGTCGACGCGAATGTTGCATTTCGCATCGCACAGGACGCCCGCCGCCACCTGGGACTCGTAGACCGCGTAGAGCAGCCACAGGACGGCCGCCACGAAGATGGCCGGCCGTGGTCGCCGGAATGCCGCGACCATGAGGATCACGGCCATCACGACGGCGGCGAAGGCGAACAGGGTCATCGAGCTTCTCCCCACAGCGAAAGCAATATTGCGGCCAGACGGATCAGTATGGCGCGCGCATTTCGCTTCTGCGACAGGAGTATGTCGCTCATCGGCTCACCGGGTTCATTTCGCGGAGACAATTTCTTGGCGCGAGGCGGCTGCTGGCGCGCTGAGACGCCCGGGCCGTGCATCCGAGACCCGGGATGACGGATGAGACGCTCCGCCTCGTAGGGTGTGCTCGGCGGCCCGAGAGCCGAAGTGGGACGACAAGTTCTCGTCCGCCGAGCGCACGCGTGCGCTCAGCGCGAACCAGATCCTCGCTCAACTGAAGCACCTCGGCGCGCTGAGCACACCCTACGGCGCCGCCCTCACCGTCCGACGCTGATGTAGCGGAAGCCCTTCTGGGCCATGTCGGCGGGCTTGTAGATGTTGCGCAGGTCGACGACCACGGGGGTGCGCAGCGCGGACTTCACGCGATCGAGGTCGAGGGCGCGGTACTGGTCCCATTCGGTGAGGATCACAAGCGCGTCGGCGCCCTGCATGCAGGCGTAAGGATCGTCGGCGGTCGCGAGATCGGGCAGCAGCTTGCGCGCCTCGGCCATGCCCGCCGGATCGTGCGCGCGGATGTTCGCGCCGGCGGCAGCGAGCTTCGGAATGATGACCAGGCTCGCGGCTTCGCGCATGTCGTCGGTGTTGGGCTTGAAGGTGAGTCCGAGCACCGCGATGGTCTTGCCCTGCACGGAGCCGCCGCAGGCCGCCACCACCTTGGCGGCCATCGCGACTTTCCGCTCCTGGTTCACGAGCGAGACCGTGTTGACGATCTTCAGCCCCGCGCCGTGCTTGGTGCCGGTGGCGGCGAGCGCCGCGATGTCCTTCGGGAAGCAGGAGCCGCCGAAGCCGGGGCCGGCGTGCAGGAACTTGCCGCCGATGCGGCGGTCGAGGCCCATGCCGCGCGCGACCTCCTGCACGTTGGCGCCGACCTTCTCGCACAGGTCCGCCATCTCGTTGATGAAGGTGATCTTGGTGGCGAGGAACGCGTTGGAGGCGTACTTGATCACTTCGGCGGTGCGCCGGTCGGTGAACAGCATCGGCGTCTCGTTGATGAAGAGCGGACGATAGAGCTCGCTCATCACGCGGCGCGCGCGCTCGTCGTCGAGGCCGACCACCACGCGGTCGGGGCGCTTGAAGTCCTCGATGGCGGCGCCCTCGCGCAGAAATTCCGGATTGGAGACCACGACGAAGTCGGCATCCGGCCGCACCTCGCGGATGATCGCCTCGATCTCGTCGCCGGTGCCGACCGGCACCGTGGACTTGGTGACGATCACGGTGAAGTTCTCGAGCGAGGCCGCGATCTCGCGCGCCGCCGCATGGACATAGGAGAGATCCGCGAAGCCGTCGCCGCGGCGCGAGGGCGTGCCGACGGCGATCAGCACGACGTCGGCGGCACGCACCGCGGCCGCACGGTCGAGCGTGAAGGAGAGCCGGCCGGCCGCGACGTTGCGCTTCACCAGCGCGTCGAGGCCAGGCTCGAAGATCGGGATCTCGCCGCGCTCGAGCTGCGCGATCTTGGCGGCGTCGGTGTCGGCACAGACCACCTGATGGCCGAAGTCAGACAGGCACGCGCCCGAGACGAGGCCGACATATCCAGTACCGATGACCGTCACGTGCATGGGACGAAACCGCGAAACCTGTTGTGAAAGGGCGAGACGGGCGCGAGCAAGAACGAATTCCGATCAGGTCGATTCAATCTCCGTTCGTCCCCGCGCAAGCGGGGACCCAGAGCCGCGCCCAATGCGTGTGTCGCCCCTGGATGCCCGCTGGCGCGGGCACGAACGGAGGATGTAGCGAGGTCATCGAAAAATCCTCTAGGCCGAGGGTTCGGGCAGCCGCACCTTGGATCCGGGCACGGCATCGCGCAACACGTCGTAGACAACGCTGCGCTCGTCGCGCGCGACGCCGGTCTCGAGCGCGCTGAGCCAGGCCCGCATGGTGTCGAGCGAGGGCGGCGTCACCTTGGCGGCGACGACGCCCGCAATGCCGATCTCGGCCGTCGGCTCGCCATGGCCGAGCAGGATCTCGTTGAGCCGCTCGCCGGGGCGCATGCCCGTGAAGACGACGTCGATGTCGCGCCCGGGCTCGAGGCCGGACAAGCGGATCATGCGCTCGGCGAGATCGACGATGCGCACGGGCTGGCCCATGTTGAGCACATAGACCGACACGTCCGACTGCTCGCGCTCGAGCGCGTGGCTGGCGGCGCTGACCACCAGGTCGCAGGCCTCGCGGATGGTCATGAAGTAGCGCACCATCTCGGGATGCGTGACCGTGATGGGTCCGCCGGCCTCGATCTGCGCCTTGAACTTCGGCACCACGGAGCCGTTGGAGGCGAGCACGTTGCCGAACCGCACCGAGATCAGGCGCATCGGTGCCCTGCCGCCGGCGGCGCGGCGCGAGGATTCCGCGTCGAGCGCCTGGCAGTACATCTCGGCGAGACGCTTGGTGGCGCCGAGCACCGAGACCGGCTCGATCGCCTTGTCGGTCGAGATCATTACCATGGCCTGCGCGCCGGCGGCGACCGCGGCGTCGGTGACGTTCACGGAGCCGAACACGTTGGTCTTGATGCCCTCGGCCCAGTCGCGCTCGAGCAGCGGCACGTGCTTGAGCGCCGCCGCGTGGAAGACGATCTCGGGCTTGAAGTCGCCGAGCAGGTGGAACATGCGCGCGCGCTCGCGCACGTCGGCGAGACGGCCCTCGACCGCGGTGCCGGTGCCCTTGGCGGCGAGCTGCTCCAGCACCGTATGCAATGCGGGCTCGGAGTTCTCGATGATCAGAAGCCGGGCGGCGCCGAAGCGCACCACGCGATCGCAGATCTCGGCGCCGATCGAGCCGCCGCCGCCGGTCACCACGACGGACTTGCCTTTCACCACGGCTTCGAGCCGGCGATAGTCGATGCGCACGCTGGGACGCAGCAGCAGGTCCTCGACGTCGACGGGCGCGAGCCGCAGACGCGCGGTCGCATCCTCGTCGAGAGACGGGAGCTGGCTGGTCGGGATGCCGAGCTGACGTGCCCGCATCACGATCGCCTCGGGCTTCGCTTCGGGCGCGAGCGCGGTCGGCGTCAGCACGATGCGCGCGACGCGCGTGCCGCGGCCCGTGAGATCCTTGATCGCCTGCTCGAGCGCGTCGAAATCGCCGAGCACCGGCACGCCGCGAATGGTGGCGCCCTGATCCGCGACCGAGGGCGACAGCACGCCCACCGGCCAGATCTTGCGCGCGGCGCCGCTCTCGATGGCGCGCAGCAGTACCTCGGCGTCAGCGGCGCGGCCGAGCACGAGCACCGGCATCGAGGCCTCGTCGCGCGCATGCTGGCGCGTGCGCGCATAGCGGAAGTAGCGATAGGCGATGCGCGGGCCTCCGAGGAAGAGCATCTGGAGGCACCAGTAGACCGCGATCGTGATCTTGCCGAAGAAGAAGCCACCGTAGAACTGGGTCGAGATCAGCACGTAGTCGAGCACCAGCAGCGAGATCGCCAGTACGGACACGGCGCGGAAGATGTTGAACAGATCGGGCAGCGAGGCGAAGCGCCACTTCGCGCGATAGAGGTGGAACAGCGAATAGACGAAGCCCGCATAGAGCAGGAAGGGCGGCAGCACGGTCGCCAGCCCGTCGAGACGCTCGGTCAGGCGCGATTCCTCGAAGCGGATATAGAAGGTCGCGACGAGCGCGGCCGCCGTCACGCCGAGGTCGTGCACGACGATCAGCCAGGTCCGCACCGAGAATTTGGGCAGGATTCGTTTCATACCACCGGAAGTCCCTCGTGGGCGCCTGTATGGCGCAAAATGGAGCCTCGGGCAAAGCCGAACGGCCTCGCACCATCGAGGGGCCATTCGCCGGTTCCGCCCCTGGCGCGATCCACCGGTGGATCAGGTTCGGCGGCCCGGCGACGCGCTCCCAAGAGAGCCGGAGTCGGCTTGGCCGGGGACCTCCAGCAGCTCGAGCACGCGCATGCCGTCGCACTCACCGAGCATGATGTGTTCGGCACGATCCATCGTCTTCCGGGCAGCAGGCGGCACGCTACGAGGACGCGCGATGCTCGAAAGGGTTCACGACTTCGGCACCGAGGCCCGCCACATCAGAAACATTGCTCGTCGCGAGCGTCATGCCGTGAACCTTAGCGGTCGCTGCCAGCAGGGCATCTATAGTCGATACCGGACGCTTGGCAGCCATGCGCCCCCACTCGTCCGCAACATTCTGGTCGATGGGCAGGATACGCTCGGCATAGGACGCAGCGACCGTGGCCAGCCATTTCTCCAGGGCGTTCGCCCGGGCCGGATCGCTTGATCGAGCGCGCTCGACACCTTTGCGAAGCTCACCGAGCACGAGCACGCTGAGATAGATGTCCGCGTCGCCCAGCGAGTCGTACCAACGCGCGACATTCGCATCGCACCTCGTGCCCTTTCGCACCTCGGAAATGATGTTGGTGTCGATCAGGTAAATCACAGCGGGACATCCCGCCCGAGGTCGCGCTCGCGAGCAAGATCGATCCCTTCCAGGGGAGCTGCTGCCAGCAACGCCTTCAGGCCTTTCGCTCCCGTCGCGCCGAAGCGCTCCCGCAACAGCGCCCGCGCTTCCGCCTCGCGCGCCGGGTCGGATAGTGCCTGGGCTACGCCGCGGAGCAGCACGGCGTCCTCCTTGCGAACCTGGACTTCGACACGGACCACACCGCGCCGCTTGAGGCGGCGACGATGGGCGGAGAGACGCTTGCGCTGTGCAGTCGGCACAGATGTCCTGCCTTGTTTCCGGAAACGTATCCGGAAATCCGAACTATTGCAACACCGGTCCATCCTTCGAACGATGTACGACCTTTGCGGTACCGAACCCGCGCGACTGTCTGTGTAGTTGTGACTGTGCGTATTCTCCTTCGCGAAGACAACCCACCCGGCCTCGTTGACGCGCGGTCAGGTCTTGCTTCGGGAGAGTGGCACGATGGCAATCAGCGAAACAGACGTCATGGAAGATCTGGCCTACAGCGAGTCCGAGAGCCCGGCTGATTTCGGCGACGACTTCGACAGCTTCACCGAAGCCGACTTCGACGGCTACGAGGACGAGTTCGACGGAGGCGAGTCCGACTTCTACGAGGACGATTTCGACGGGTACGAGGCCGACGAGTCGATCGGCAACATGCTCGGCCAGATTCTCGGCGCCGAGGACGAGGACGAGTTCTTCGGCAAGCTGTTCTCGGGCGCCAAGGCCCTGATCAAGAAAGCGGCTCCCGTGGTCGGCAAGATCGCCCGCGGCGCGGCACCGATCCTTTCTATGATCCCGCATCCGGCCGCGCAGGTCGCCGGCAAGGTGGCGGGCGTGCTCGGCAAGCTCAAGGCCGAGGGCGGCAGTGTCGAGGATGCGCTCGAGGCCGTCGCCGAGATCGCCGCCAAGGACCGGCGCGCATTGCCGGTGGTCGCGGGTCTCGCGGCGCGCACCGTGGTGAAGAACCGCGGCGCGACAATGCCGCCGGCGCAACGCGCGCAAGTCGCGAAGACGATGACCAAGGCCGCCAAGACCCTGGTCCAATCCGGCGGCAGCAAGGCCATCCGCGCGCTGCCGAAGATCGCCAAGAGCGTGAAGCGCAATGCCGCCGCGCGCGGCACGCCGCCGACCGCGCAGGCGAAGGTCGTCGCCCGCACGGCCGCGAAGGTCGCGCAGAATCCGCCGCTGCTGCGGCGGCTCAGCACGCCCTCGGCGACCGGTCAGTCGATCGTCCAGAGCACACCCGGCTCGTTCGGCGGCGGCGGCTCTCGCACGCTGTCGATCCCGGGACCCGCGACGATCACGATCAACGTCGGCTGAACCGGCGTCGTCCGCAACCGCGTCGTTCGGTCATTCCGAACCGAGGTCGATCATGACCAAGGCCCACTCATACCCGGCGTCGGGCGAACCGCTTGCTCGCTTTCTCGCGATCAAGTCCGGTTCGCTCGCCGACCGCGCGCGCCAGCTCGAGCAGCTGACGCCGCAAGAGGTGGGCCTACGGCAGGGCGACATGCCCTACGCGCCCCTGCCCGAGCACTTCGCGGCCGCCAACCGCCGCCTGCAGGCGATCGACCGCGACGTGAAGCTGCGCATGAAGGAGCTCGCAAAGCTCGATGCGAGCGCCTCCAGCGACGACTGGCTGTTGACCATGGCGATGGTCGAGCGCGAGCTCGACCGTGCGCGCCGGGCCTTCGGCATGTTCTTCGAGGTGTTCGCCCAGCGCGGGACCGCTTTCGCCCGCGCCCTGGCGGCCCACGATACGATCGCACGCGACTGCTACGCGGTCGTGCACAAGGCGGCACCGAAGATCTTCCCCGGACCTTTGGTGCCGCCCATCACCTATCTCGAGCACGGCTACTCGCCGGCGACCATGCGCCGCGGCGTGACGCTGAGCCGGCTGCTCGGCGAGAGCAATCCGTTTCCGCTGATCAAGATCCCGTACGACCGGGATCGCCCGTGGCAGGCCGTGTTCCTGCACGAGGTCGCGCACAATCTGCAGGCCGATCTCGGGCTGTGGGTCGAGAACCGCACGGCCCTGATCCAGCGCCTGGCCGAGCAGCACCTCTCGCCGCGCACGATCAGCATCTTCGGCCGCTGGCACAAGGAGATCTTCGCGGATCTCGCGGCGCTGCTGCTGGGCGGGCCCGGCGCCGCCTTCGGGCTCGCCGAATTCCTCTCGCACCCGGCCGACAAGGTCATGACCTACCGTCCGGGCGGGCCGCATCCGACCGGCTATCTGCGCGTGCTGATCCTCGCCGAGATGCTGCGCCGGATGGGCTTCGTCGAATATGCGCGCACGCTGCGCAGCGTCTGGACGCGGCTCTACGATCCGCGCCGCGGCCACCGCATCCCGCAGGCGCTGCTGCACGAGGCGAAGCGCGCCATTCCGGCCGTGGTCGACGAGATCGCGTTCCAGACGCGCCGTGCGCTCGCCGAGCGCGCGCTCGCGAGCATCATCCCGTTCACCCGCGAGGACCAGGCGATGATCCGCCGCGGCGGCCTGCAGTTCGCGCAAGGGCGCGCGCCGGCAGACCTGCCGCCCCGCTTCCTGGTCGCCGCCGCACGCTATGCGATCGAGGCCGGCATGGATCCGCGCAAGCTGCACGCGCTCATGCTCTCGCGCCTCGCGCCCGGTCGTCATCTCCGCAGCAGCAGCCCCGTCATCACGCTCAAGGTCGCATGAGGTCAACCATGTCGGACGTCTTAGCCAGCACAGGAACCATCGAGGCGCGTGACCGGACTCCAGCCGCGATCCGGGCCGACAATCTCATTCGCCAGAAGCTGCGCATCGGCGATCCGCGCAATCCGCTCGAGGTCGCCGAAGGCCTGCGGCGGATGTTCCCGAAGGACGCCGGCCTGCTCACCGCCGAAGCGGCCGGCTGGGCACCGATGCCGGCGCGCCCGGCGAACGGATATGCGCGCACGCCCGAGTCGGTTGCGACCGGCAGCGAGCTGCAGCAGGCGATCGCCTATGTGGACCGCGACATCGCGGCGCTCGCAGCCGATCACCGCCTGAAGGGGATCACGGCCGAGCTGCAAGGCTGGAGCCAGGCGATCCGCACGATCATCTCGGACGGCGCGTCCTCGGCGCGGCTCGCGCTCGACCCGCGCGCCCGCGACCGGCTGTTCGCCGCGCGCCGTCAGCTCGCCGACTATGCGCGGCTCGCGCGCATGATCGGCTCGCTGAGCCAGACGCTGACCTCCTCTTATCGACGCTTGGCGCGCAGCCTCGAGCAGGTCGCGAGCCTGCTGCTCGTGCTCGCCGGCGAGGTGCTGGCCGGCTCCGGCGTCGGCGGCGGTCGTTTCCTTCTCTCAGTGCCGGCGAGCGAATTGCAGGCGCGACGCGACGCCGTGCTTCTGGCGCTGCGCAATCTCGCCGGCACGACCGATCAGGCTTATGGCAATGATCAGTGGCCCTGGGGGCTGCATGGCTTCCGCGAGATGCTGCGGACGATCGAGGCCAGCGGCCATCTCGACCTGCGGGCGCTGCTCGAGGAGCCGACGCTCGGCCGCGTCATGGACGAGCTGATCGAGCGCGCCGCGCAGCAGAGCATGCTCGGCCTGCGCGCCCTCGGCGCCACCGCCGAGATGTCGCTCGAGCGGATCCACCGCCTGATCCATCTCATCCACGACAAGGTGGAGCCCGAGGCTCCGGCCGTGACCACCTTCCTGAAGGCGCTGCAGCTCCTGCTCGACGCCTTCACGTCGAGCCGCAGCGGCTACCGCATCCTCTACATCTCGCGCGCGCCGATCGGACTGAACGGCGCGAGCTCGTTCGGCGTGCCGGACGACGCCACGCGCCGGCTGATCGACCTCGTGATCGAGCACAACCGCCTCGGCGACCTGCTCGACTGCCAGCCGGGCTGCGACTGCTGCGACGACGACGTGATCTGCCAGATCCAGGTGGACAGCCTGCACTACTATGTGGGCCGCGCCATCGACCTGCTCACGCTCGCAAGCGACGTGGACGCCGACGACGAGCCCGAGTGGCGCGCAGCCTCCTATGGCGTGCTGATCAACCGCTTCCTGCTGGACAATCAGCCGGCGGTGGCCGGCGCCGCCAACGGAGGGTCGCACTGCCTCACGGCCGGCTGTTCGCCGCAGACGCTCAACATCCGGCAGGCGCTGGAGGGCATCGCCTTCACGCTCGGCCAGGTCGACGGTCTCGAGATCGCAAACGCGGTGCTGGTGCCGCCGCGCGGCAATCCGACCGAGGAAGAGGCCTCGCGCCTCGTGATGACGGACGAGCTCTGCATGCAGCAGGTCTCCAATCGCCGGCTCGGATCGCTGATCGCGACGCTGGCGCCGGGATGCGTCGCCCCCACGAGCGTCATCACGGCCCTCGAGGCGATGCTGCAAAGCGCCATCAATCAGATCGATGCGCGCACGCATGACGGCATCTGCGACGAGCCGGTCGTGGCGCCGCCGCCCACGAAGGAGAGCGCGCTGCGCGTCTTCTATCGGCCGAACCGGCCGCAGTTCACCGACCGCTTCGTGACGATGTTGAATCGACCCTGAAGCGGACCCGATTTCAAACCGATGCGCCTGCGGCGCGATCGAGCAAGGAGATGATCATGCAGACTCAGGGAAAGGCCGCTCGCTGGCTGATGGAACAGCGGAATGCTTATTTGACCGACCAGCGATACGACTATCCGCCACACCAGCGCACGATCACGCTGACCGCCGAAGAGTTGATGGCCCTGCTGGCCTATTCGCCCAGGCTTCCGGCCGATAAGGACCACCAGGACGGCCACAACGGCCGTGACGACCATCACGGCCAGCACGGAACGCAGGTCGTTCTTCAGATCAGCGACGACGCAGCCCTGAAGAAGGATCTTGGCGACCTCGAGCAATCAATCATCGGCGCACACAAGGGGCTGGAAAACGTCACGGCGTATATCAGGGGCTTCGGCGCAGACCTGGACGGCGCGCAGAAAAGCGGCAAGCCGGTCGATTGCGGAAAGCTCATGGAGCCCTATCGGCAAGGCGCCGCCTGGTCGGTCGAAGCCATGAAGAAGCTCGCCATGGCGCATTACGCCATCACGCGGATCGGAACCTATGTCGGGTTCAAGCACGACTGCCCGGCTCCGGCCTGCGTCGCGCCGCTCGACCCTCCGCAGACGGGCGGCGGCAAGGGCAAGCCTGCGACGGGAAAGCCGCTAAAGCCCGCCGCGCAGAACCACGACGCGCCCCGCTAGGGCCGACGAGAAGAGCAAGAGAGCTGATCAACTCACCTTAACAGGGCCGATGTCCGCGGGGTCCAGCGATGGCATACGATACCTACGAGACCATTCAGCGCTTCTGGCAGCGCTTCGCACGCGAGGAGCTCGACGGACTTCCGGTCGAGGAACGTCAGCGCGTGGCCGCCGAGCTCGAGAACCGCTTCGGCGCTCTGACCAACGAGGCCGCCGGCGACGATCGCGCGGCGTTCTCGGATCTGCTCGGCCTCGGCGGCAAGGGCGCGATCCCGTTCGGCGAGATCGCCTGGCCCAAGCTCACCGCCGACTTCGACGACGCGGTGGTGCCGAGCCAGCTGCACGCCGCCTCCGAGCTCTACTACATCTATCAGCACGAGCGCATGGGCGCGTTCCGCGTCGCCGAGATCCTGCGCCGGCTGTTCCGCGACGGGCGCATGCGCATCCAGCGCGGACCCGGCGCGCGCGGGCTCTACCTGCTCGAGAAGTGGCAGCCGCTGCGCTACGGCCGGCAGGACCGCCACATCGCCTATATGCGCACCTTCAATTACGGCAAGGCGCCGCGACCGGCGGGCGCGATCGTCAACGTCAACTTCCACTACCAGCTCGTGGCGCTGATGACGTCGCTCGCGCAATACTTCCGCGATCTCACGATCGGCGAGGTGATCCGCGGCGGGCAGACGCTGGAGCAGCGGCCCTATGGCACGCTCGCGACCGTGCAGCGCCTGGCGACCGACCTGCGCTACGCGCTCGACCGCTCGAGCTACGGCAACATCGTCGCGCTGACGCAGGAGACCGGGCTCTATCTCAAGCAGCTGCTCGAGCTGTTCGAGACGCCGGACATCCTCAAGTCGTTCGACGCCAACAACAAGTGGGACGTGATCGAGCAGGTGCTCAATCGCCACCTCGGCGGCGCGCGCGAGCTCTCGCAGCGGGCCAAGATGGCGGAGAGCGGCCGGCGCGTGCTCTTGTGGATCTCGGGCAACGACTTCGCGACCAGCGAGGATCCGCAGAAGTTCGCGATCGAGGCACGGCCCGCGGCCGCGCATGCGGAAGCCTGGATCGCCGCCTACCGTCTCACCGACGAAGGCCGCAGGTTCCCCGGTGTCTCCGAGAATCTGCGTTGGGCAGTGGGCCTGCCGCCGCGCGAAGCCAACATGATGGTGCCGTGAGGCGCATGAGGTCCCGGGTGAGGTCGCGCCATGCTCTGGGTTCCGCCCGAGGATGCGTTTGGGAAGAGACCGCCTTGCGTCCTCGACGTGGCGATCTCTCTCATGCCGGCCGGCCTCTTCTGGGCCCTCGGGCTCTCGCGCGTGCTGCCGATCTGGCTGCCGCAATGCCATTGGGCGATCGTCGACGACGCCGCATTCCTGACCGACGAGCACCTGGTGACCTATCTCGCCGGCAGCAGCGACTACGCGGCCGCCACCAGCACGGTGGCGCGCGTGCGCGAGGACTGGCGGCGCGCGCGTGACGATCTCGCGCTCGAGAGCTGCCCGGGCCTGTTCTGGCCCGCGGACGGACGGCGCGAGTCGATCGTGCCGAAGGACAACGACGGCAGCTTCGTCGATCGCTTCCATGTGCTGGCGGCGGGCCTCGACGCGCGGCGCGAGGGCGCCGAGCTGCGCGGCACGCCGAACACGCTCGCGGACTGCGCGCGCGACACTCTTGCCCTGGCCGTTGCGCTCGGCGACCGCCGCTCCATCATCCTCACGCCGCTCGGTCCCGACGGGACGCGCCCCGCGCTCGTCGATCACCTGGCGAGCGCGCGGATCGAATGCCGCCAGCTGACCGAGCCCTCCTGGATCGAGCCGTTGCGCGCCGCGCTGTTGCCGGCGCTGTTCGCGAGCGGGCTCGCGGTGCCGCTCGCGGGAGGGCAGCTCCGACTCGCGGGCCTGTCCATCACGGCGCCCGGCACGCTGGCGGCAGCTTCGGTCGCCGCCACGATCGCGAGCGACTTCGATTTCCTCGAACTCGATGTAGCCACCGATCAGGGCGAAGCCGCGCTCTGGGATGGCTCATCGGCCATCTGGTGGAACCTCTCCCATGACGGACGCATACGAAATGGAAAGTTCTCATGAGGGCTGCGGCTGCAGCCGCTGCGCCGGCAAGTCGTCAGGCAAGCTCATTCGCATCGTCGTGAACGCGCTCGAGGACTCGGCCGACGAGGCCGACTTCCTCGAGCAGGTCGCCGCCGAGACGGGAGGCTTCGGCGCATTGCCGGGCATTCTCGGCAGTCTCTGGAGCCGGATCTTCGGGCCGAAGCAGAAGGTGTCGCAGGGCGTGATGCTGCCGCCGAAGCCGAAGCAGCCGCCAGGCCCGCCCTACGACCAGCCGATTCCGAAGCCGCCCAAGCTGCCGGGCGGCGGCGCGCGCTTCGAGCGGGAAGCGGAGGTCGGCGATGGCTTCGCGCAAGCCGCGAACGGCTTCGATGGGTTCGACGGAATCGAGAACGAGCTCGAGGACGACTTCGAAAGCGACCTCGCGGGTGATTTCGCAGACGACTTCGAGAACGAGTTCGAAGACGACTTCGAGGAAGATTTCGAAGCCGAGGTCGGTCCACCCTCCTCCGATGCACCGACCCTGCCGCGGCCGTTCGTCACCTCGGGCGACCAGGTCCCACCGACTCTTCGATCGGGCGTCCCTCCCTCCGATCGGACCCGGTTGGCCGCTTGGTTGACGGACGGCCTCGTGCGGCGCGGCACGCCGCAAGCGCGCGGAATTCGCGTCAACGGCTTCGACGGCTACGAGGCCGTCGTCGAGGCCGCGATCGAGGAAGATGAGCTGGAGGCCGCCTCGCCGGTGCTCGCCGGCCTCGCGCTCAAGCGGCTGCTGCCGCAAATTTCGCAGCTGCCGCCGGAATTGCGCCAGCGCCTCGTCGGTAGTCTCTCGGGCGCCATCCGCTCGCTGTCGCAACGCGCCGGCAGCACCGGTGCGCGCGCGGCGCCGGGACTGCTGCAGAGCGTCGCTCGCGTCGCACAGCAGAAGGGACTGCCCGCGCAGGCCCTTGCGCCCGCGCTGCAGCGCCTGGCGCCGGCGATCGCGCAGCAGTCGGATCTGGTGCAGCGCTTCGCGGCCGCCGCCCGGCGTGCAAACGCGACCCGCACGCAAGTCATCCGGAGGATGGGGACATGACCCACGAAAACTGGCCGGCGATGGGCCACGCCTATGGCTGCCGCTGCGGACGCTGCCGGCGTGGCGAGCCCCTGATCGAGCGGCTCGCCAACCAGACGCTCAGCACAGCGCTGCGCCATGCGCAGAACCGCGCCGAATATGAGCTCGACGTCGAGGGCGACCTCCTCGAAGGCGACTTCTCTGGAGGCAATTTGGGCTTCGAGGTCGCAACCGGGAAAGGCTCGATCACGCTGCCGGGCGAATTCGGAGGTTGGCAGCCCGGCATTACGCTTGCCGCGTTGTTCGACACGAGCACCCCGCCGTCCACGCTCTTCACAAAGGTACACAGGACCGATTTCGGGCTGCTCTATCGCGTCTACGAGGAATACAACGCGGACCCACTCTATATCGGCATGGCTCTGACGAAACCGATACGAACCCGTGTGGCGTCGCACTTCAAGGGCCTGCTCACCAAGAAGAACGCGGTTTCGCGCGCGCCGAAAATCAAGAGCATGGGGAAAGGCGCCGCCACCATTCACCAGCATATCGCGCAGATGGCGGCGGCCGCCGCCGTCATGCCGCAGCAGCAGCTCCCATCGGATCCGTTCAAGAGTGAGATCGAGAAGCTGCGCGTGCTTGCGGCAGATCCGACCCTCAGAGGGATCAAAGTGTCATACGGGAAAGTGACGGCCGCTCCGGGTTACCCGCTGACCGCGAAGTTTCTGCACGCCTACGAGGCAGCGCTGCAGGTGAAGGAGAATCCGAAGTCCTATGTGGGAAGCGCGCGGACCTTCGAAGAGGTCATCGAGGAAATTTTCGAGGAAGCCTACTGACATCGCCGGAGCGGATCGCGACGGCACAACGAGGTGTCAACCGATCGGATGATTTCGCGGCCGCGGCGGACGACTAGAGTGCCGGCACGCTCTCCGCCGCTGCCCCCTGACAGGCGAAGGAGCCGACAATGTCAAACCAAACAGTGTCAAATACTTGGCCGACCGCACGCGGCGGCGCGAGGTTCGCGGCTCGCGATCTCGCCATGCTCGACAACTTCGTGGCAGCAGCGCTCGCCGAGGCCGATGACGACGGCCGCGAGCGTTTCACCCGCAACGACGATCACCTTGAACATATGGGCGATCACGTCGAGCATATGGAGGTCTCGCACGCGCCGGTGCCCGATACCGGCGACGACGCGGAAGCCTTCTTGCAACGGACGATCGCCTTCCTCTCGGGCCGTGCGGACCGTGCACAGCTCCTCGAGCGGCTGCGCGATGTCATCATGCCGCCGGCTCCGATTTCGGCCGAGCCGCCTGCTCCCACGCCAGCCGCGGCCGCGCAGCCCGAAACGGCTGCGCCGGAACGCACACCGGAGTAGGTCATGCTCGACAGACGAATCGAAGACGCTTGGACCGAAGGTGACGGCGACCTTGCAATCATCGGGCCGGTCGACACCCGTTTGCAGGAAATCCGCACGCGCGAATTTCCCTGGAACACCATCGTGCATCTCTGTCGTGACTTCGGGTCCGGCGGATGCTCCGGCTGCAGCGGTACGCTGATCAGCCCGCGGCGCGTGCTCACGGCAGCGCATTGCATCTGGAGCATCGCGCGCAAGGCGGCGCCGCGGCGCATCTTCGTGATGCCGGGGCGCAGCGACCGCAAGACCACGCCCTATGGCGCGATCGAGGCGCTGGACTTCTGGATCCCGCGCGGCTTCATCGACGGACCGAACCGCTCGTCGTGGGACTGGGGCCTCATTCGGCTGAAGCGAGCCGTGCCGGACACGATCAAGCAGTTCATGCCGGTGCGCGCGCTGAACAATGACCAGCTGCGCCAGGTCGCCAATAGCGGACGCGTCACGGTCGTGGGCTATCCGTCCGACCGGCCGATCGGGACGCTGTGGCGCGACCGCGAGCGCCTGGTGCGCGCGGATGCGCGCCGGCTCTTTCATACGGTCGACACCTGTCCGGGGCACAGCGGCAGCCCGATCCTCACCCGGGTCGACGGCAAGCCGGCGATCATCGGTGTGCACACGGCCGGCCTGCTCGATCCCGAAGGACGTTCGCACGGCTGCAAGCGCGAGACCGTGCTGGCGCCGGTCGGCAGCACCAACAGCGGCGTGCGCGTCATTCCGGACATGATCAGCGCCCTCAAGGATCCAACGGTGCCGCGCTCCGGACCAGCCAAGATGGTGCGGCTGCCGTAACCCGGTATGCGCCACGCTTGCGCCACGAGAGAGTGTTTGAACAAGGAGAGCTCCACAACCGACACATCGCTGACGTCATCGAGAGTCCAGAGGGGGCGCGCCGAGGCGTCGGCGCTCGAGCAGGCGGGTACGGCTTGCACATGCCCCGAGAACGGGCGCGCACGCGAAACGCGCTCAAAGAACAAGACGCGATAACGAGGGGCTTCAATGTTGCAAGTCGTCGATCCGATCGCGCTTCACTTGGACAGTCCGCCGCTGGCCCGTTTCTCCCTCGGCGGCACCGATTGCATCATCATTGCGGTCGAGAACGGCCACACGGCCCTGGGCGGCACGCTCGGGACATTCATCGTAGCCGGACGCTGCTACGCCATCATCGGCAAAGAGCCCGCCGGCGGACCCGATCTCGTCGAGCAGTTGACGCCGCGCGAGCTCGAGATCGCATTGCTGATCGCGGCCGGGCACGAGACCAAGTCGATCGCACGACGACTGCGCATCAGCTTCCACACCGTGCGGGTGCATCTCGGCCGGATCTACGCCAAGCTCGGCCTGCACAAGCAGACGGAGCTTGCCGCGCGGATCGCGGCGCGCTTCCGCGACATGCCGGCGCCGGCTTGCCTGCCCCGGAGCTGAACCGGCACGGCGCCCCCGGCATGGAACCAGTCGGTTCCCTCTGCGGTTGCCCTCGCGGCTGAAACAGCATCGCGAGACAAGCTTGGAGACGAATCCCCACGTGCCTGCGCGCTTCATGCGCGAACCCGGACCACCTTCCGAAGGGCTTACTCCGGTCCTCGAACGCAACATCCGGTCGCTGCAGGAGCGGCGGGCGCGCGAGGAGGCCATCGCCACGCTCCCGGAGCGCCTGGCGCAGGCGATCGCACGTTTCGCGGGCAGCATGGCTTCCTTGGGCGTGCATAGCCTCTTTTTCGGATTTTGGATCCTCGCTAATCTCGGTTGGATTCCTGGCGTGTCCGCGTGGGACGAGCAGTTCGTGATGCTCGCGATGTTCGCCTCCGTGGAGGCGATCTTCCTCTCGACGATCGTGATGATCACGCAGAATCGCATGGCAGCCGCCGCCGACAAACGCGCGGATCTCGACCTGCAGATCAGCCTGCTCGCCGAGCATGAAGTGACGCGGCTGGTCACCATGGTCTCGGCCATTGCCGAAAAGGTCGGTGCACAGAGCGAGGTCGACCACGAGATCGAGGACCTCGAAAAGGAGGTCGCTCCCGAGGCCGTGCTCGACGAAATGGAAGAGCTCGACAAGGCAGAAGAAGCGGAACCCGCACGTCGGCGCCGCGTTTGATCTCTTTGCCCGGCGCATCTTCGCGCCCCTGCCCTCGTGTGAGCCGATGCCACATTCGCCGCAAGGCTCGCGTCGTCACGACATGCGCTTCGGCGCGGAACTAACGCCGCGCGGCGTGCGCTTTCGGCTGTGGGCGCCGAAGCACGATCGCATCGACCTCAGCATCGAGGGAAAGCAGACGCTGCGGATGCAGGCAGGCGCGGATGGCTGGCACGAGCTGCACCTGGACGGCGTCGGACCCGGTACGCTTTACGGCTTCGTGCTGCCGGACGGCTTGCGCGTGCCGGACCCCGCCTCGCGCTTTCAGCCGAGCGATGTGCACGGGCCGAGCGAGGTGATCGATCCCGATGCCTATGCGTGGCAGGAAACGGCATGGAAGGGCCGCGCCTGGGAAGAGTGCGTGCTCTATGAGCTGCATGTCGGGGCCTTCACGGCCGAGGGCACATTTCGGGCTGCTGCCGAGCGGCTCGACGAGCTGGCGCAACTCGGCATCACGGCGATCGAGCTGATGCCGATCGCGGATTTTCCCGGTGCGCGGAACTGGGGCTATGACGGCGTGCTGCCGTTCGCGCCGGACGCGAGCTACGGACGGCCCGATGACCTCAAGGCGCTGATCGACGCCGCGCACGCGCGGCGCATGATGGTGTTCCTCGACGTCGTCTACAATCACTTCGGGCCGGACGGGAATTACATCGGCGCTTACGCGCCGATCTTCACGGAACGCCACAAGACGCCGTGGGGTGCGGGGATCAACTTCGACTCCGAAGGCAGCGCGATGGTGCGCGACTTCGTCGTCTCGAACGCGCTCTACTGGATCGAGGAGTATCGCTTCGACGGGCTGCGTCTCGATGCCGTGCATGCGATCGCGGATGACAGCCCGCTGCACATCCTCGACGAGATCGCCGCGCGTGTGCGCGCCGCCGCGGGCGATCGGCAAGTCCATCTGGTGCTGGAGAACGAGGAGAACGAGGCCTCGCGTCTGACACGCAACGCAGACGGACGGCCGGCGTCCTATACGGCGCAATGGAACGACGACCTGCATCACGTGCTGCACGTGGCGGCGACCGGCGAGCGCACTGGCTACTATGGCGACTATACGGGCGACACCGAGAAGCTCGCCCGGGCGCTCGCGCAGGGCTTCGCGTTCCAGGGCGAGATGATGGACTACCGCGGCGCGCCGCGCGGGGAGCCGAGCGCCGCGCTGCCGCCGACCGCGTTCGTCGCCTTCATCCAGAATCACGATCAGGTCGGCAACCGCGCCTTCGGCGACCGGCTCACCGCGATTGCGCCACACGAGGCCGTGCGCGCGATCGCGGCGACCTATCTGCTGTGCCCGCAGATTCCGATGCTGTTCATGGGCGAGGAGTCGGCGGCCGCGCAGAGCTTTCCGTTCTTCTGCGACTTCGCGGGCGAGCTCGCGGACGCGGTGCGCAACGGCCGGCGCAACGAGTTCGCGAAATTTCCGGAATTCCAGGACCCGGAGCAGCGCGATCGCATTCCGGATCCGACCGCCGCCGCGACATTCCTTTCCGCAAAGCTGCGCCGCGACGATGCACGTGGCGCGCATGCGGACTGGCGCGCGTGGTATCGCTCCGTCCTGGCAGTGCGGCACACCGAGATCATCCCGCGCCTTTCCGGGATTCGCGGACATGCCGGTCACTACGATATAGTGGCGCCGGGCTGCGTGCAGGTGCGCTGGACCCTGGGCGACGGAACGACATTGTGGCTCGCCGCCAACCTGAAGGCGCAGTCGCAGGCGGACGTCCCGATGTCGCCCGGTCGCGTGCTCTGGACCGAGGGCGTTGTGGACCCGGCCCGTCTCGGCGCCTGGACCATCAGGTGGACGCATGCCGACTGACAAGCCGATCCCGCGCGCGACCTATCGGCTGCAGCTCAACAAGGACTTCGGCTTCGCCGAGGCGGCCGCGCTCGCGCCCTATCTGGCGCAGCTCGGGATCAGCCACGCCTATATGTCGCCGTTCCTCAAGGCGCGGCCCGGCAGCACGCACGGCTATGACATCGTCAGCCATAACGAGCTCAAT
The DNA here is from genome assembly GCA_023404705.1 of Pseudomonadota bacterium. Taxonomy (GTDB): domain Bacteria; phylum Pseudomonadota; class Alphaproteobacteria; order Rhizobiales; family Xanthobacteraceae; genus FEB-22. Next base: position 6,669 of record JAEYAU010000261.1, on the reverse strand, counting down.
CCGGAGCTCGGCACGTCAGAAGCCTTCGAGGCGATGGTGAAGGCCCTGCAGCAGAACGGCCTCGGGCAGATCCTCGACTTCGTGCCGAACCACATGGGCGTCGGCGGCTCCGACAATCCGCTCTGGCTCGATGTCTTGGAATGGGGTCCGGACTCGCGCTTCGCGGGCTGGTTCGACATCGACTGGGAGCCGGACCGCCGCTATCTGCAGAACACGCTGCTGGTGCCGCTGCTCGGCGAGCAGTTCGGTGCCGTGCTGGAGCGCGGCGAGCTGTGCCTCAAATTCGACGCCGAGGCCGGATCGCTGGCGGTGTGGGCCTACGGCACGCACAAGCTGCCGATCTGCCCGCTGCATTACGGCCGCATCCTCGGCGATGCGCATCCGGAGCTCGAGCGGCTGAGCGATGCGTTCGCGCATCTCTCGACCTGGCGGCCGCACATCGAGAGCCGTGCCAACGACTTGAAGGCCGACCTCGCGGGGCGCGTGAAGGAGGGGCCCGAGGTGCTCGCCGCCGTCGAGCAGGCCGTCGCGCGGTTCAACGGGCGCGAGGGCGAGCTCGACAGCTGGAGCTCCCTCGCGGCGCTGATCCGCGATCAGCACTGGCGCGTCGCTCATTTCCGTGTCGCGGCGGACGACATCAACTATCGACGCTTCTTCAACATCAACGAGCTGGCGGGAATCCGCATGGAGTTCGCCGAGGTGTTCGATCACGCGCATATGCTGGTGTTCCGGCTGCTGCGCGACGGCGTGCTCGATGGCTTGCGGCTCGACCACATCGACGGCCTGCTCGATCCCAAGGCCTATTGCCTGCGCCTGCGCGCCGAAGCGCCGGCGCCGTTCTATCTCGTGGTCGAGAAGATCCTGGCGCCGCACGAGGCGCTGCGCGAGGACTGGGAGGTCGACGGCACCACGGGCTACGAGTTCGCCAACCTGATCACGGGGCTGCTGATCGATCCGGCGGGCGAGGAGCCGCTCAGCCGCTTCTATGCGGAGTTCACGGGCGAGACGCGCGCCTTCGGCGACATCGTGCGCGACTGCAAGACGCGCATCATGGAGAACGAGATGGCGAGCGAGCTCAACGTGCTCGCCCGCGATGCCGCGCGCGTCGCGCGACTGCATCCGCGAACGGCGGACTTCACCAACAATGTAATCCGGCGCGCGCTCATGCAGGTGATCGCCTGCTTTCCGGTGTATCGCACCTATGTGGATGGCAGTGCGCCGACCGAGGCGGACCGCCGCGACATCGACTGGGCGATCGCGCAGGCGCGGCGCCGCGACACGGCGCTCGATCCGAGTGTGTTCGACTTCCTGCACGATCTGCTGACCTGCGATCTCGTGAAGGAGCCGCGCAGCGGCTTCAGCCGCGTCGCCGTGGTGCGCGTCGCCATGCGGGTGCAGCAGTACAGCGGGCCCGTGATGGCCAAGGGCCTCGAGGACACGGCGTTCTATCGCTACAACCGGATGCTGGCGCTCAACGAGGTGGGCGGCCATCCGGAGCAGTTCCGGGTCACACCGGCGGCCTTCCATTACGCCAATGCCCAACGCGCGCGGCGCACGCCTCACGCGATGCTCGCCACCTCCACCCATGACACGAAACGCGGCGAGGATGCGCGCGCGCGCCTCGCCGTGCTCTCGGAGCTCGCGGGCGAATGGTCGCAGCAAGTGCCGATCTGGCACCGCATGCTGCAGGCGCGGCATGCCGGCTCGGACGGAGAGGCGCCGCCGGACCGCAACGACGCCTATGCGCTCTATCAGATGCTGCTCGGCGCGTGGCCGCTCGCGCTGTTGAACGGCGCACCGGATGCGGACGCGATGACGCAATTTCGCGAGCGCATCGAGGGCGCCATGATCAAGGCGATGCGCGAAGCGAAGGTGCATACCACCTGGGTCGCGCCGAACGCGGCCTACGAGGACGCGATGCTCGACATCATCCGCTACGCGCTCGACACGTCGCGGCCGAACGCGTTCCTGGACTCTTTCACGGGCTTCGTCGCGCGGGTCGCGCCTCTCGGCGCGCAAAACAGCCTGATCCAGACCGTGCTCAAGCTGACGGTGCCGGGCGTGCCCGACATCTATCAGGGCGCCGAGCTGTGGGACTTCAGCCTGGTCGATCCGGACAACCGGCGGCCCGTGGACTACGCGAGCCGGCGCACGCTGCTCGACGATGAGGGAGAGCTCGCGCAGATGCGCGACAGCTGGGCGGATGGACGCATCAAGCTGCGGCTGGTGCGCGAGCTGCTGCGGTTGCGGGCGCAGCAGCCGGACCTGTTCGCGCACGGCTCCTACGAGGCGCTCACCGCGAGCGGCGCCGCGGCCGAGCGCATCATCGGCTTCGCGCGCCAGCACGCAGATGCGTCACTGGTGGTCGCGGCCGCGCTGTTCCAGGCGCGCGAGATGACGTGGAGCGACGAGCAGATCACGCTCGGCAGCGATCAGGCCGAACGCTGGACGAGCGTGCTCGATGGCCGCATGGTCACGGCGCGAGACGGCGCGCTTGCGGCCGCGGACCTCTTCGGCGCGCTGCCGGTCGCGGTGCTGATGAAGGCGTAAGTCAGCGCAACATTCGATGACGTGGACCGATACTCCGTTCGTGCCCGCGCAAGCGGGCATCCAGGGGCCGCAGGTTCGGCCAGCCGCACTGGGTCCCCGCTTTCGCGGGGACGAACGGAGAGAGGACGATCCGAACGGACTATGGGCTAGTCCCCGCCCTTGCGGTGCGGATCGTGGGTGTGATGGCTGTCGGGCTCGCCGCCGCCGCCCGAGACGCCGGAATGATGCGTCGGCTTCGTCGCCTCGGGCTCCTGCCCGCGCGTCTGCGTCTTCTCGGGATGCTTGCGGTTCTCGTGGCTCGCGCCGGGTCCGCCGATGCGTTCCTTCTTCTCTTCTGATCTGAGCGGCATGGTCAGCGGTCCTGCTGGTAGCCCTGATTGGTGGTGTTCTGCTTGGTGTTGCCCTGCCGGTCCTGCTCGGCGAGGTTCTCGGGAACACCCTTGCGCGTGTCGTCCGCCTTCACGGCCGGATCGGCGCCGGTGCCCTTGGGGCTGCGGTTCGCGGGCGGAACGGGTGGCATCTTGCTGGCCATCGGGGATCTCCTTGTTTCGAGGTCAACCCGGGGCACAGCCGCGCGTTCCGTCCTGAGACGATGCGAGTCCGGAACCCAGCCGCCGTATCGTCATAGTCGTGACGCGCGGAACGGCGGCGTGCGGTTCGCTCAGAGGAACCCGCCGTGCTTCGCGCGCCATTTGGGGCCGGGGCCGCGCATGTAGTGCAGCTCCGGCCGATACGGGTCAGCGAAGAGGCTCGGCGCGGACCGGCGAAGCGCGGCCAGCGCCGAGGCGATGCTCTGCGAAGCGAGTGCGAACCAGTGCAGCATGGCGGTTCTCCCGATCCGCTCGGGCGGCCGGTGACGACCGGCCGCTCTCGATTCTCGTTCGCTCAGAAGCCGCCGCCCGAGATGGTCTGCGAGGCGCGGTCGAAATAGTTCGACCGGGTGCGCGCGGCCGGCGTCGTACGGATGACCTCGGCGCGTCCCGTGTAGACGCTCGGCACCGCCATATAGATCTGCGCGGGCGCGGCATTCGGGCTGCGGTCGCCCGCCACCGGATCCCACGACTCGGCGGAGGCGGCCGAGATCGTGCCGAGGATGAGCGCGACGAAAAGAACGAGCTTGGACTTGGTCGACATGGTGTAGCTCCCAGGGTGTTGCCGAAACGCTTCGGCGTTGTCCTCGGGGTCGTCCCCGATGCGCGGGAAGATGCGCGTTGTCCGATTCACCTTCCAATCACGTGGCCTCGTCGCGGATCACGGTCTGCGTCAAGCGGATGTGAGCGCGGATGTGTGTTGGCGCCGTAACGTTGGCGGACCGGTGCGATGATGGGCCGGATGCACGAGATTGGCCTGCTTACGGCGCAGGCCGCGCCGGGACGCGGGCTCGCAGATTCGTGAGCGGCTGGGAGTAACGCTGACGGGCCAAGCACGCGCGTCGCCGGCGCTCTCGGGAACGTGAAGCCTTCGGAAGGCGCGAGCAACCGATTGCGCATCGAAGCCGCCGTTCATCCGCGCGGCGCCCGTCCTCTCGATGATCGCAATGTCACGCGGATTTCGTTTCAAAAGTCATTCGGATGTCAGGACCTTCTTTGGCGTATTGCTCATCGCGGCCGCGGCGGACCCGCGCACCGTCGTGGATTCGACGGCACCTGCAATGAGTTGCGGAGGTCGCGCCGAGCACGGATCGCGCGAAGGGGCCTTGGCCTGTTGCAACCTCAACGGGCGTATGGAATTATTTTGGATCTCGGACGCGGGTCTGTGAGCGCCTTCACAGTCGGGAGTCCGACATGCGGGGTAAGTCTCGCCCTGTCCCCACGCGTGTTGTCAGGTGCCGCATATGCCGCGAGAGCTCGAGCCGTCGGGGCCTGCTCCTCAGGATGCACCGTGGCCAGCATCCGATCGCGCCGAACCGACCTCCGCTTCACCACCGATCCGTCTCGCCATCGCGAGCGCGGTGCGGCTCGTCCGCGAGAGCCTGGCCCTCACCCTGAACGATCGCGCGGACATCTCGATCCTGGATTCCGTGAGCCTCGATGCGGCCGGCATCGGCCGGATCGCCGAGCTCGCACCTGATGTGGTGCTGGTCGATCTCGGGCATGTCGATGCCGCGACCATCACGCGGCTCATCAAGACGGCCTGCACCGAGGCCAAGCTCGTCGCCTTCGCGCTCGCCGAGGTCGACGACGACGTGTTCGCCTGCGCGGCGGCGGGCTTCTCGGGCTACGTTCCGCGCGAGAGCGGCGCCGACGAGCTCTATCGTGCGCTGGTCGACGCCGCGAGCGGCCGCCTGCAATGCGCGCCGCATATCACGGCCGCCTTGTTCAAGCGCCTGTCCAACCTGATGCGCGAGGCGCCTGCGCGTGCATCGCTGCCGGAGCTCACCGCGCGCGAGAGCGCGATCCTGATGCTGGCGGAGGAAGGGCAGTCGAACAAGGAGATCGCCCGCCAGCTGCAGATCAGCTCCGCCACCGTGAAGAACCACATGCACAATATCCTGCAGAAGCTGCAGGTCGGGCGGCGCGGCGAAGCCGTCGCCCGTTTGCGCATGACGCGCGCGGACTGAAGCTTCGAAATTCCCCTCAGCTCGTCATGATGCTCGACGCGGCCGCGGCCGCGCGAGTCGTCGTGCGCGTCATCGTGCGCACATGACGGACTAGATCGTTCGGCCCAGTCGTCGGTCCATTTCCGCGGCGCCCGCATGGAGCCTTCGGCTCGGGCGAAACGATCCGGACGGCGCGCATCGGATCGGGACCATCGCTTGCCCCCTCCGATCCATGGTCGTGACCGCCGCATCGTGGCGATACTCGCAAACCTCCTCTCTCCATCCGGGAGCTGCGGGCTTGGCCTCGACGATCGTCCTCCTCGCCGACCTGCCGCCCATGCTCGAGGACATGGTGTCGAGCGTGCTGAAGGGACGCCCCGATCTCCAAGTCGTGAGCGGCAACAGCAACGGCAGCAGGGTGATCAGCTCGGCGATGGCAGCCGGCGCGCCGGTGGTCGTGGTCGCGCGCAGCGATCCCGCCGACCTCTCTTCCATCGATCCTTATCTGGCCGAGGCCGCGAACGTCTCGGTGGTGGCCGTGGCGCTCGACGGCGCGTCGGCCTGCACGCATGCCTTCAAGCCCACGCAGCAGCCCATCGACGACGTCTCGGCCGAGCAGATCCTGACCGCGATCGCCGATGCCGCAACCGGACGGGGCCGCTGATGCGCGGCGCGCGAGCAAACCAGGTGCGCGATGTACACGTCGCTCTATAGCGCCAGCATCGCGCTGAGCTCGTATCTGCGCACGCAGCTCGAGGCGCTGCCGACGCCGGGCCTCGGCTTCGGCGGCGCCGGCACCCGCGTCGTCTCCCTCAACTCGCCGCAGGAGATGCGCGAGGACATGAAGCAGGAGGGGCTCGCGGTCTGGCTCTACCGCGTCGAGCGCGACGCGATGCGGCTGAACCGGCCGCCGGAGCGCATCGCCAGCGATCTCTTGCGCCCGCCGCCGCTGCCCTTGCATCTGCATTATCTGATGGCGCCCGTGACCTTCAAAGGCACCGGCGGCTCGCCTGACATCGAGCAGAAGATCCTCGGGCGCGTGATGCAGGCGCTGCACAGCAGGCCGATCCTGCAAGGCGTCGACTTCAAGGACACCGATCTCGAAGGCACCGACGCCGAGATCCACGTTCATCTCGAAGCGCTCGGGCTCGACGAGATGTCGCGCTTCTGGGAGGCGCTGGAGGGCTCGTTCCAGCTCGCGGTCTCCTACGAGGTTGCCGTGGTGAACGTCGATCCGGCGCTCGAGCCGGTCCGCGTGGCGCCGGTCGAGATCGCCATGCCCGAACTCAGCGTCATCGTGGGAGCACCCTGATGGCGCGCCGCAACGTGCAGGTCCGGGACAGGATGCTCGCGGTCTCCATGCTGGAGCCGCCGCCGGTGGGGCATCGCCCCTGTGCGCTGCTGCATGTTGCGCTGCGCGACGAGCTGACGGGCCGGCCGCCGCTCTCGGCGTTCACGACGCGCCTGGTGAAGCCGTCGCCGGCGGATGCGAGCATTCGCGTGGTGCACGAAGGGCTGCTCGGCGTGGCGGGCCGGCCGGAGCGCGCCTTCGCGCCGCAGCTCGCGAGCGTGGGCGTCAT